>JASHPE010000003.1 GCA_030038235.1 Terriglobia bacterium | reverse complement strand
GCTGCAGGTCCTCGCCGAAACTGCGAAACATCCATCGGTAAGCGCGCCCAAGAAGAGTCCGGTCCTGAAAGAATACCAGCGATGTAGCGAAGACAATAGTAAAGAGGATGATCACGTAGACCAGACTCTGGATGAGCACGCCTTGAGCAAGGCCTCGCTCAATCGGGATCGAAGCGAGGGCCGCAGCGGCCAGTCCTTTGGGGGCCAGCGCCGCCATGCGCGACGCGTCCGCCCGAGGCAGCGAACGGTCGGCACCCAAGCGGACGGCGGCGGGACGTGCCAGATAAATCAAAACCGCCACCGCCAGTCCGTCGGCGAGCCAGTGGCTATTGGTCAATTGAATCGAGAGGCCGACGTACACGAAGAAGAAGGTCCTCAGCAGAAACAGCATCTCGCCGAGAAACGAGCGCTCGCTGATATTAAGACCCATGGGCTCCATCATGGTTAGGAGCCGCAAGCCGCTGTTGAGGAGCTTGATGTTGCCCAGGGTGACGCCAAACGCAAGGGCCGTCACCGGCCCACTGAAGCCGAGGTAATCCACCAGGCCGTAGACGAGGAAAAGGAAGGCGGCGGTGGTGAACGCGGTATGTTTCAGGTTGCGGACGCTGTTGATCAGCAGCGACCAAGCCAGCGCGCTGACCACTCCGAAGACGGTGGAAAGAATCAGCGACGCGAGCAATCCTCCCACAACGTTTGTCACGTGCACGCTGCCGATGCGGGCCGCGTCCACCAGAGCCAGTGTCACGATGATCGAGAGTACATCGCTCAGGGCGGATTCCAGAAACAAAGTCGCGCCTGCATGCCGTCCCAGCCCGAGCTGACCGGCCAGCGGTATGATCACCGCCGGCGAGGTCCCGCCGACGATGGCGCCGAGCATGAGAGAGTTCATCGGCGTCAAGTGGGCCAGACGCCATCCGGCGCCACCGACGACCGCCACGGTGGCGACGAAGTTCACGAGAGTGAGCGATACGGTGCCGCGCAGCGATTCTCGCAGCACGTCAAAGTGCATGTCGAGGCCGCCTTCAAACAACAGCAGCACCAGGGTGACGGTGGTGAATACGGGACCGACGCTGCCAAAAGCGGCGGGCGTTATGAGGTGCAGGACCGGGCCGATGATCAGCCCGAGAAGGGTGAGCAACAGAACGTCGGGGATGCGCGTCCGGCTGAACAGGGCAGAAAAGAAATGCGCCAGAAAGATGAGCGCGCCGACCGCCGCAATGATGCCTCCGACGTGCATATGGAATGTTCTCGTTCACTCGGGAAGATCGAGCGCGGCCCAGGCCGGATAGCGCATCAGCTTGCCTTCAGCCACGTTCGCGAAGTAGCGGCCGCTCAGGCTGAACTGCATGACGCGCTGCCCTTGGCGGGCGAGGGCGGCCCACTTCGAAACCGTCCCCGGATTCTGCTCAATGCCCGTGAAGTGCCGCCCCTCATAGTCGAACTCGACTACCCTCAGCCCCTTCGAGCGCGTCCGCGTGACGCGGTGGTGACACTCATCGATCGTCACCGCGGATGCCTCATTGGCAAGGGCCTGCTGCCAGATGCTGATCAGGGTGTCGCTAAGTGTCATGGCGCAGCTTTCCCCAGTCGAACCTCGCCATTCCGACCCCTGGGAGCGCGGGGTAGGTTTGCAACACCATGCTTAGGCTTCCAGCGCCTGCCGGCAATAAGCGTAGCACTTCTTCATTTCAACCACGGTATCCATGTCCGGCTTTCCGTACTCGTACTCGATGTTGGCGGGAATACGCCAGCGATTGTCGCGCAGCAACTGCAGCACGGCGACGATCGGCGTGTCGCCCTGGCCGAAGGGCAGATTATCGCCGTGATTCTTCTTGCGATCCTTGATGTGCAGCGTAACGATGCGATCGTGATACTGCTTGATGAACGCCACTGCGTCGCCGTTCGCTGCCGTGAAGTGGCCGATATCCAGATTGACGCCGATGTACCGCGAAGCGCCATGCATGGCGCGCTCGAACGTCTCCGCCGTGGAGAACTCGTCGGGATCGGACGTGTCGTCGTGCCCGTGGAATCCGACGGTGATGCGAAACTCGCTCGCGAGCTTATCGATCCCCGGCGCCAGGCTGACGTTCGACGACGCGGTGATGTATTTCACGCCCATGGCCCGCGCCATCTCGAACCCGCGGCGCATTTCCGCTTCGGTCATGTCATGCCGGAAGCTGTAATTGTAGGCGTAGATCTGCACGCGCGCCTGATCGAACTTCGTCCGGACGTCGTGGAAGAAACTGAGCGGCGTATTCAAGCGCCACTCGCGTAGCGCCTCGCGGCCGACCTTGTCCTCGCCGGGCTCCAGATGACCTTGCGTGAGTTCCGCCTCGCCCAAACCGACCTCCTGGTACGCCTTGATGGCCGCGTCCAGCGGACGGTCACGAAACGAGTAGCTTTGCGCTCCGATCTGGACGCCGCGAACGACCGAATCGATGTAGGTCACCGCGCGCGCCCACCGCGCTCCGGCCATCAGGGCAGCGGTCCCGCCGATGATGGTCTTCGCGGCATCGCGCCGGCTGATCGTTCCATGCTTTTCCGGTGTCATCATAGCCTCCCATTCTGGATGCTGCTCCACGCAAGTGGGTCGTCTGGCAGAAGCGTTCCGTGTAAGAGTTACGTACAGTTTCGAGGACACTGCCTGTCTTCGCCATATCCAAAACTCCTTGCAAACAGCATATTTACGCAACGGACGTGGTATGGCACTTCCCTTGCTCGCTGCTTAACCTCGCGCCAGAGCGGTGCGGGTTTAGAAACCGCTGAGCCGGACCAGAATAGCGAGTTTCACGAACCCGGTCCAACCGCTTGAGCGCCACCCGCGACGGCTGCGGGGAATCAGGCTCCAAGTAATCCTTCCACCCTGGGGCACGTCTCGGCGTGCCCCACCTGCCTCTCACATCGCTTACTGCAACGCCTTCTCGATCGCGGCTTCAGCAACCGGCGCCAGGAGCGCATAGCCTTTCGCGTTCGGATGCAAGCCGTCATTCGAGTACCCGTCGCGGAGCATGCCCTTGTCATCGGCCAGAGCGGAGTAATAGTCGGCCACGTCCACGTGGCGCGCTGCCGCGTAATCGCGGAGCCAGGCATTCAGCTTGAGGATATCGGCCGGCGGACGATGCTCCGTTTGCTTGCTCGCCGTGTAATCGCTCACCGGCGTCAGAAGGCAGAAGATTACCTTAATGCCGTGCGCCTGCGCCAGTTCCGCCATCGCCTGAAAGTTCTCCTCGATCATGGTGCTGGTCTCCGGTCCGGTGTTGCGGGCGATGTCGTTGGTCCCGGCGAGAATGATCACGGCTTCCGGCTTCACGTCAATCACGTCCGGGAACATGCGGACCAGCATCTGCGGCGTGGTCTGGCCACTGATGCCGCGATTCACGTAGGGCTTGCCGGGAAAGAACTGGCCGAGGTTCCAGCCGTCGGTGATGGAGTCGCCGAGAAACACCACGCGATGCGCGGCGGGCGCCGCGGACGTGAGCCGCGCGTCGTCGGCGTGATATCGTCCGAGCTGGTTCCAGTCCTGCATCTGGTCGGCCAGGGTCTGAGCGAACATCTGCAGGCAGCAATTGGCCTTCGGCGGATTGAAATCCTCGACGAGTTGGCATGGCGCGGCCGGCGACAGCGCCAGCACCGCCAGCGTTGCGAGTAAAGGCGTCAAAATGCGGGCCGGCCACTGGTCCGGCGATGAACGGAATCCCAATCCTCTGCTCTGTGGCACAGTTTCCTCCAGTTTTCCTCCGACAACCCCTTTACATCGTCGTCCCCGCTCGTAAAGCGAAAGGGCGCGGCAGATGATTCTACGCGACACCGCCTCACAATGCGCGACGAAGTTGTAATGACGGTTTGGCCGGTCATCTGTTGCCCCGTATGCGAACCCCTTACTGATTCTAAAGGACATGGTGGGTTCGTTCCTCGGGTTCTTAACGATTCTACGGTCGACAGACCCGTTGAGTGGTGTCCATACGCTGGAGGTCCCGCTCCCGCCTTACAGTCCAGAACACGTGCGGCAATTTTGTCTCGGGTTGTATCTGGCCGACGAGATTAAGCGTCGAGCAGCAGAACCAGCCAGGAACTTCAAAGACGATCGTTACGTCTTACTTGTTTATCCGCTTGCAATTGGATGAAAGCAGTTTCCCGACATACTTCGCGGAGCTATGATTGCTGTGAGGGTAGCACAATGAGTGAACGATCGGCTGTTGAGCCGGTAATGATGAAAGAAACGACCGCAGTAGCGGCGCCGGCCGCCCCAATTCGCGCGCCGCGCGGCACAGCCCTCCTCTGCAAGGGTTGGCAGCAGGAAGCGGCGCTGCGGATGCTCATGAACAACCTCGACCAGGAAGTTGCGGAGCGCCCGCAGGACTTGGTGGTTTACGGTGGCGCGGGCAAGGCGGCACGGAGCTGGCCGGCCTACTACGCCATCGTCCGCACGCTCGAAGGGCTCGGAAACGACGAGACCATGCTGGTGCAATCCGGCAAGCCCGTGGGCGTGTTCCGCACCCACGAGTGGGCGCCGCGCGTCTTAATCGCCAACGCCAACCTCGTCGGCCACTGGGACAACATGGAGAAGTTCCTGGAATTTGACCGCATGGGCCTGACCATGTACGGCCAGATGACCGCCGGAAGCTGGATCTACATCGGGACGCAGGGGATTCTGCAAGGGACATATGAAACCTTCGCTGCGGCCGGCCGCAAGCACTTCGGAGGCGACCTCAGCGGGAAGTTCGTGGTGACGGGCGGCATGGGCGGGATGGGCGGAGCTCAGCCACTGGCCGCCACACTCAATGGCGCGGCCTTCCTGTGCGTCGAGGTGGACGCCGAGCGCATCAAGCGTCGCATCCGCCAGGGATACTGCGACATTTGCGTCAACGATCTCGACGAGGCGCTGCGCATCCTGAAGCAGGCGGTGCGGCAGAAGCAAGCGACGTCCGTGGGTCTGGTCGGCAACTGCGCCGACGTGATTCCCGAAATGGCGCGGCGCGGCGTGGTGCCGGACCTGCTCACGGATCAGACCAGCGCCCACGATCCACTGAACGGCTACATCCCCCGTGGTCTGTCGATCGCGGAGGCCGCCGAGCTGCGGCGCGCGAACCCCGACGAATACCTGAAGCGCTCCTACGAATCGATCGGCGCGCACGTGCAAGCTATGCTCGATCTGCAGAAGCTCGGCGCCGCCACCTTCGACTACGGCAACAATATCCGCACCATCGCACACGAGCACGCCGGCGTGCAGGACGCCTACGCTTTCCCCGGATTCGTTCCCGCCTACATTCGCCCCCTGTTCTGCGAGGGCCGCGGGCCTTTCCGGTGGGCGGCCCTTTCCGGCGACCCGGCGGACATCTATCGCACCGATCAACTGGCGCTGGAACTATTCGCCGACGTTCCGAGCGTCGCCCGCTGGATCGGCCTGGCTCGCAAGCACGTGAAATTCCAAGGGCTACCCGCAAGGATTTGCTGGCTAGGCTACGGCGAGCGGGCGCTGTTCGGCGAACGCATCAACGACCTCGTAGCCAGCGGCGAGATCAAGGCGCCCATCGTGATCGGGCGCGATCACCTCGACTGCGGCTCGGTGGCCTCGCCTTACCGCGAGACCGAGAGCATGAAGGACGGAAGCGACGCCATCGCCGACTGGCCACTGCTGAATGCGCTGCTGAACACCGCCTCGGGCGCGAGCTGGGTCTCAATTCACAATGGCGGCGGCGTCGGCATCGGCTATGCCCTTCACGCCGGGCAAGTCACGGTGGCGGACGGCACGCCCCAGATGCGCGAGCGCATAAATCGGGTGCTCACGAACGACCCAGGAATCGGCGTGGCGCGGCACGCGGACGCGGGGTACGAGGAAGCGATCGAGTGCGCGCGGCGCGCGGAGATCAAGATTCCATGTAAGGGGCCAGGGGTCAGGGACTAGGGGTCAGGGACTAGGGGTCAGGGGGGCGCCGGAATGTTCGGTGCGATCGTTGGAGACATCATCGGTTCGGTTCATGAATGGTCTGGAACGAAGACAAAGGACTTTCCCCTCTTTGTGGAGCATTCGACCTTCACCGATGACTCGGTCCTCACCGTCGCCATTACCGACTGGATCCTTACCGGTGGCAATCTGGTCGATTTCCTTCACACCTACACGGAGAGCTTCCCCCATCGCGGCTATGGAGGCTTCTATTACCGGTGGGCCACTGCGCGCTCTCGTGAACCCTACAACAGCTTTGGCAATGGCGCCGCCATGCGGGTGAGCGCGGTCGGGTTTGCGTTTGAAACCATGGACGAAGTGCTCACGTGGTCCAAGCGAAGCGCGGAGGTGACCCACAACCACCCGCAAGGTATCCGTGGCGCGCAGGCCACCGCTGCCGCCATTTACCTAGCGCGCGAAGGCGGTATTAGGGATCGGATGAAACACGCGCTAGAGGCACAGTTCGGATACGATCTGGGCGCTCGGCTGGACGACATTCGTCCCGCATATGCCTTCAACGAGACGTGTCAGGGCACGGTACCGCAAGGGCTGATCGCGTTCTTCGAGTCGACGAGCTACGAAGACGCCATACGCAACGCCATCTCGCTTGGCGGTGACGCAGATACTCTTGCGTGTATCACCGGTGGAATCGCGGAGGCATACTACGGGGGAGTACCCCGTGAGCTGGAGGCAGCGGCGATGCCGCGGCTCGACAGTCGTCTGGCGGCGGTAGTCAGCCGATTCCGGGAGCGCTTTGGACCTTCGACGCGAGCCGGCTCGGAATCGGTCCGGGATCAGGATTCCGGGTCAAGGGTCAGAGGAGGTGTCGGGTGCCGAGGATCAGGCGTCAGTGACTAGGCTAGCGACTGCCCCGGTCCCTAGCCCCTGACCCCTGACCCCTAGCTTTTCTTCGCGCTGACGGCGAAGAACGCCGCGTATTTTTGCTCGACCTTTTTGCTGTTGCACTTCGGGCAGGCGATCTTGTTCTTTTCGTGTTCGCCCAAGGTCATCATCTGGGTGAACGTTTTCTTGCAGTCTTTGCAAACGTAGGTGTAGGTAGGCATGGCGAGTCTCCGCGAATTGAATTCGAACTAATTGTAGCAAAGTGCGCGCTCCCCTTCCATCGGCGCCTGACAAGTCCCCTGAATCCACTCCGGCGGCCCTCTTTTTCCGCGATGCCGAACAGGTTCTGACGCTCGCCGGACCGCCCGTGCCACGGCGTGGACGCGATCTCGCCGATCTCGGCGTCGTGCCCGGCGGCTCGGTGCTTGTGTCGGGACCATCTATCGCCGCCATCGGACGCCGTCGCGATCTCGAGGCCGAGGCCCGCCGGCTGCAGGCTAAAGTGATCGATTGCCGCGGCCGCGTCGTGATGCCGGGTTTCGTCGATTCGCACACACACCTGGTCTTCGCCGGAAGCCGCGTAGAGGATTACGAGCGCCGACTCGCCGGCGCTACGTACGAAGAGATCGCCCGCGCCGGCGGCGGTATTTCTTATACGGCGCGCCTGGTCGCCGAGGCGTCGCCGCGATCGCTCGAGTCTCAGGCGCGACGATTCCTGGACGAATTCGCCGCTCATGGCACCACGACCGTCGAGGTCAAGACCGGCTACGGACTCGAAGTCGAGAGCGAGATCAAGCTACTCCAGGTCATCCGCGCGCTCGCCCGAGAGCCCCGAGCGCACGCACCCGCTGTAGGGCCGGTGTTTTCGCCGGCCAGGGTCGGCATCGTGCCCACGCTGCTTGCCGCCCACGCCTTGCCCGCGTCATACCGGGGCCGCCGCACGGAATATCTGGACGACGTCATCGTTCGGCTCATTCCATTTGCGGCGCGGCGCAAGATGGCGGAGTTCGTCGACTGCTTCTGTGATCGCGGCGCTTTCAGCGTGGACGAATGCCGCCGGCTGCTGACAGCGGGAGCGGCACACGGTCTCATTCCGCGGCTTCACGCTGAACAACTCACGCGAACCGGGGCTACGAGGCTTGGTATCGAGACGAAAGCGGCGTCGGTCGACCATCTGGACCACTTGTCAACGGCGGACATCCGCGCTTTGGCGCGATCGAACACAGTTGCGACCCTGCTGCCCGGAGTGAATCTGCACCTCGGCCTGAAGGATTATGCGCCGGCCCGAAAACTGGTCGATGCCGGCGCGGCGATAGCGCTGGCATCCGACTTCAATCCCGGCACCAGCCCGACGCTCAACATGCAATTCATCCTGAGCCTGGCCTGCGACGCCATGCGGCTGACGCCGGCCGAAGCGATTTCCGCGGCCACGATCAATGCCGCTTATTCGCTGCGCCGAGAGCGCGAGATCGGCTCGCTTGAACCCGGCAAGCAAGCGGACGTCATTGTGATGAACGTGGACGACTACCGCAACATTCCGTACTACGTTGGCTTGAATCACTGCGCGATGACCGTGCGTAAGGGACGAGTGGCGTTCTCAAAGCGCCTCGGAGACGGGTAAATAGAAAGGTTACGGCTGGCCGATGGGAGCGGAAGGCTGATTCGCGGGTTGCGGTGCGGCTGCACCAGAATCCGCCGGCGCATAAACGTAGATTTTTTCGCCTGGCCTGGCCATTTGCTGGTCGCGGGCCTTCTTCTCGATGACATCCCGATCGTGGCGATTCAACCCGTCGATTTCCTTCTGAAGGACTTCGTTCTCATTCTTCAACTTTTCGGTTTGCCGCTTCAGATCGAGGTAGCGCCGCTGTTCGCTGCGATAGGCGAGATAGCCGTTCGCGCCGTAGACGACATGATGGCCGAGCGCCGCCGCCAAAACCAAGGCCAGCGCCATCGCGCCCCAGTACACACGCCGATCGCGAATTCGGATCGCCATTTTGGACTTTGGCAGCTCGCTGCCGCTTTCACCAGGCCAGCTTGCAGGCCGTCGAGAGGCGATGAATTGCCGCGAGCAAGCTCGCTGGACAAACCGGCAGCAAGCTGCCGCAGTCCAAAGCCGCCGACGACACTAGCCTACCACAAATTCCTGCGAAGCGTGAACCAGATCATCGAGTTCGACGTGGGAGGGAGCCTCGCAGTAGATCCTTGCCACGGGCTCGGTGCCCGAGAGACGCACCAGCAGCCAGGAGCCGTCCTCGAATGTCAGTTTGAGCCCGTCCGTGCGATCCACTCGCGCGACCTTCCGCTTGCCCAGGCTGTCGGGATCGCGCTTGAGCTTCTCGGGCAAGGTAAGTCTGACCTCCGGAGTCAGCTTCACGTTGATGCGGATCGAATAGAGCGGTCCGACCTTGTCGAACAGCGCGTCGATCTGCTGCCGCAGCGAGCTTCCGGTGCGGGCCACGGCTTCGGCCAGCAGCAAGCAGGCCAGGATGCCGTCTTTCTCCGGCAGGTGGCCGCGGATGCTCATCCCCGCGCTCTCCTCGCCGCCCATGGCGATCTTGTCTTCGGTAATCAGCTCACCGACGTACTTGAAGCCAACCGGCGTCTCATACAACGGCACATTGTGATAACGCGCCACGGCGTCGATCAGGTGTGTGGTAGCCACGCTGCGCCCGAGACCGCCCGGAATCTTGCGCTGTCCGATCAGGTAGTCCGCCAGAATCGCCAGGATGTAATTGGGATGGATCCAGGCGCCGTCCTTGTCCACCGCGCCGAAGCGGTCGGCGTCGCCATCCGTCGCAAGCCCGAGGGCGCACTCCTCATCCTGCACCAAGCGGGAAAGCCGTGCGAGATTTGCCTCACTCGGGTCAGGGCCGGAGCCGCCGAAAAGCGGGTCGCGGAAATCGTCGACGGTGAGGACTGCTGCTCCCTGCTCTCGCAGGATGTGATCGAGATATCCCCGGCCGGCGCCGTAGAGCGGATGATAGCCCACCTTGAGCCGGGCGCTCTCGATGACTCTTAGATCCACCTTCTGCCGCAAGGCCTCCAGGTACGCCGGACGCGGATCGGCGGCGTGCCGCAGCGACTCGGGATCCTCCACATGCCGGAGCGGCCAGGCCTTGTTCTGAATCTCGACAGCCAGCTTCTCGATATCGTGGGTTGCCCCCGGCAAGGCCGGTCCACCGTCAGGGCCCGAGAACTTCAGCCCGTTATACTCAGCCGGGTTGTGACTGGCCGTGATGTTCACACCGCCCTGCCGCTGGGAATGGATGATGTCGTGCGCGATGGCCGGAGTGGCCTCGGGGCGCCGGCACAGGTAGGTGGTCACACCATGCGAGGAGAGTGTGGCCGCGGCCGTTTCCGCAAAGCGATCCGAGAGGAAGCGTGTATCATAGCCGACCACCACCTGGGGCGAACTCGACCCGGCCAGCAGATGATGCGCAATGGCAGAGGACGCCAGCCGCACGTTGGCGAAGGTGAAATCCTCGGCGATAATGCCGCGCCATCCCGAGGTGCCGAACTTGATGGGATTGTCTGTGCTCACCGGGCCATTGTATCGTGGAGTCAGTTGACCGGCAATTTTCCTGGCCTGTGAAAGAGGCGGCCCTACTTCGCATGCAGCCGGCCCTCAATCAGGAGGAATGAGTGACCGATAAAGTCGTGGTCCTGGTAACAGCGGGCAGCCTGAAGGAGGCCCGTAAGATCGCTCTCGAGTTGGTCGAGAGCCGGCTGGCCGCGTGTGTGAATCTGTCGGGTCCCGTGGAGTCGGTGTACCGATGGCACGGCAAAATCGAAAGGAGCCGCGAGCGGCTTCTACTGATCAAGACCTCGCGGGACGTCTTTCCCGATGTGCAAGCCATTATTCACAGGCTGCACAGCTACGCTACGCCCGAGGTGATCTGCCTGCCGATCATCGACGGATCCCGGGATTACCTCGATTGGCTAGCTGACTCGATCAAAGCCGCACCCGAGATGATCGAGGCCGGGAATAAGAATGAGTCTGCCTGAGATTCTAAGGGATCCGGGCCAGCGCCTGATCGAGGTCCGCGATGAGATCTTCGACGTCCTCGATCCCGACGGAAATCCGCACCAGGCCTCCGGTGATTCCCAGCCGATCCCGGTCCTCCGGGGGCACGCTGGCATGCGTCATCGTGGCGGGATGCGAGATCAAGGTCTCGACGCCGCCCAGGCTTTCGGCGAGCGCGCACAACCGCACGCTCCGAAGGACAGTTTTGGCATTCTCCAGAGAGCCGGTCTCGAACGCGATCATCCCGCCGAATCCCTTCATCTGGCGCCGCGCCAGGTCATGTTGAGGATGCGTGGGCAGGCCCGGATAGTACACCTTCCGAACCTTGGGATGCGCCGCGAGAAAATGAGCGATTGCCTGGCCATTGGCATCGTGCTGGCGCATCCGCACCGCCAGGGTCTTCACACCGCGCAGAACCAGCCAGCTATCGAAGGGACCAAGGATCGCTCCGGCGGCGTTCTGGAGGAATTTCAGACGCTCGGCAAGGGCAGAATCGTTCAGGATGACCGCGCCGCCCACGCCATCAGAGTGGCCGTTCAGGTATTTCGTGGTGCTGTGCAGCACGAGATCAGCGCCCAACTCCAACGGGCGCTGAAAGTACGGGCTCATGAACGTATTGTCGACAGCGAGCAGCAATCCCCGGCTATGAGCGAGGGCGGCGGCCGCCGCAATGTCCGTAATTTCCATGACCGGATTCGTCGGCGTTTCGACGTAAAGCAGCCGCGTGCCCGGCTGTACTGCTCTCTCGACATCCGGCAGGCGGCTGGTGTTGGCGTACGTGAAGCTGAGACCAAAATCCTTCAGCACGCGTTCGAAGAGCCGGAACGATCCGCCGTAAAGATTGTGGCTGGCGACCACGTGATCGCCGGACTTGAGCAGCGTCATCAGGGCATTAATGGCGGCCATGCCCGAAGTGAAGGCGTACCCGTAACGGCCGCCCTCGAGGCAAGCGAGATTGCGCTCCAACGCAGACCGCGTCGGATTCGAGGTGCGTGCGTATTCGTAGCCCTTGTGCTTTCCAAGCTCCTCCTGCACATAAGTCGAGGTTTGATAAATGGGGACGATGATCGCGCCCGTGGCGGGATCGGGCTCCTGCCCGACGTGGATCGCATCCGTGGAGAATCCCATGAGAACCTCTCGTGGTCGACAGACGACGGTCGACAGTCAACAGTTCGGAGATGAGCACGTGAAGGCCGACGCGCGGAAGATTCGAGAATGCCATTGGATGCAACCCTGAATCCCGCGGATTCCGGTTGCGGTATCATAAACTCTCGCGCACAACTTGCGAGATGAATCCTGCAAGGGGCGCGCTGGAGGAGGCAAGATCAAGATGATGAGAACGCGCAGTTGGATGCAACTTGCGGTGCTGGGCTTGGCCGGCGCGCTCGCTGTTCCATGCGGCCTGAAGGCGGGACAAAGCGAACCGCCGCCGCCCGAACCCATTACGCTTACGGTCGTCGTCAGCGACTCGCAGACTGGCAAGCCCATCAGTCAGGCCCGGCTGACGCTGACCTTCCGGCAACCCAAAGAGGGCCAGTTCGGCCACGCCAAGACGTTAAGTTACAGCGCCAAGACCGACCCGCAAGGCCGGTACCAGTTCCCGTACATTCCTCCGGGAGCCGTGACACTAACGGTGACCGACGAGCATCACCAAAGCTTCGGCAAACAATTTAGCGTGGACAAGGAACACAGCACTCTGGAGGTAAAGCTCAAGGCTCCGCAACCGCTCGTCTGAGCGTGCGAAGCGACTGCTCCAAGAATGGTGCAATCTGCCAGAACCTACTGAGAACCGAAATCTTACGCCAATTTGAGGCCCGCTTTTCCACAAGCTTTTCAACACGAAACTGTTGATAGCTTGGGGCAACCGCAACGACGGCCGTTATGGCTTAGCAGTGCTCGATTGTTGCGCCGGTTGAGGGGGCGGTGGTGGACCGGGAACAGCTTGGGCTCCAGGTGCCGCCGGGTTCGACCCTTCATTCTGAGCCGCGGGCTTGTTCACGGTGAAGTATTCCGGATCGAGCCAGATCTTGGCGCCGCTCGTTACGCTGTCCAAGGCCGCCTGCGACTTCTGCTCCTTGATCTTGCCCTCGATCTCTTTGGAGACATCCGCGAGGGCCGGCGTGTCATGCTTCACCACCTGCAGGAAGTAGAAGTTGACCGGGTTGTCCTGGATGTCGGAGACCTCGCCGTCTTTCAAACTCCACGCCGCCTGGTCCATGGCGCCCGCCAACTGGCCGTGACGCACGGCGCGAGGGTTGGGATCGAAGAAGACCACGTTATCCAGCTTGAACTGATCATGCACCTTCTGCGCGTCCTGGCCCGAAGCCAGCGCCGCGTGGATAGCCTCGGCCTTGGCCTTGGCGTCCGCGGCGGGCAGACCCGGAGCATCCGGCTTGGCGTTGGCAGCCTTTTTGCGCACGCTGACCTGCCGGATTTCGACCTGCTCGAAGTCCTTGATGTGGTCTTTGTAATACTGGTTGATGTCGTCCGGCGTGATCTTGATGTCTTCGTTGATTTTCTGATATTCACCCTGAGCGAGCAACTGCATACGCTGGAGTTCGAGCTTCACTTTGACTTCGGGCTTCTGGTCGACGCCGTCGGCAGCCGCCTTTTCGGCGATCGCCACGAGCTTCGCATACTGGTCTCCCACGTCTTTGAGCCCCTGAATCGTCGCGGCGCGCTGCACTTGCGGTGGGAGCGTTTGAATAATGGCCTGGAATTCCCCGGCCGTAATCTGCTTGTCTCCGACCTTCATGACCACCTTGTCCGGTGGAACTTGCGGCATGGAAGGTGCAGCTGGCTTGACGCTGAGGGCGGGCGCGCCCGGCGCCGGATTCTGCGCAGGCCGCGGGGTGGAACTCTGTGCCCAGCCCGACACTGCAGCCAGCGTCATCAAAGCCGCTGACGGCAGAGCCAGTCTCCAGGCACACTGATGTTTGTGTTGCATGTGTTACTTCCTCCACTTAAATTCGGATGATTGCACGAAGAGCTATCTTACCACGGAACCGCGAAATCTTCGACTTGGTGGCTCGTTTGGCCGCTATTCGTGTCTCAACGCCACCACCGGATCCACGCGCGTAGCCCGCAGGGCCGGGATGTAGCTCGCGAACATTGCGACCGCCACCAGCAGCAGCGAGGCCGCAGCGAAGCTGACCGGATCGGTCGCTTTGATGCCGTAAACGTAGCCGGCCATGACGCGGCTGAGTGCCAGCGCGGCAATCAGACCAAGTCCGACGCCGAACATCGTCACGCCGAGTCCTTCGCGCAGAACCAACCGCAGCACTTCACGCCGTCCAGCGCCCAAAGCCATGCGAATAGCCATCTCCTGTGTGCGCCGGCTCACGGTATACGACATTACGCCGAAGATCCCGATTGCCGAAAGTACCAGCGCCAGCGCCGCAAAGATCCATACCAGAATCATCGGGAAGCGCAGCGCCCCGTACGTGTCCGCCACAACCTCGTCCATGGTTTCGATGCGGTTCATCGGCTGTTCCCGATCGAGCGTCGAGAGCGCCTCCCGGATGGCGGGCACAATGGTGAGCGGCGGCACGGCCGTGCGCACCGTCAGTGCAGCGTCAGGCGCGGGATGCTGGGCAAATGGGACGTAGACGTCGGCGTTCGGTTGCCAGAGATCGCCCCATCGCACGTCCTTGACCACGCCCACAATCTGTAGCGCCTGTGACGAACCGGCTGCTTCACCGGAGTACTCGCGAGACAGGATCGTCAGATGGCTGCCCACCGGACTCGATCGCGGCCAATAGCGTTTCGCCACAGTCTCGCTCACGATCGCAACCTGCGCGGCGCCCTGATCGTCGCTTGGGGCAAACACTCGTCCAGCGATCAGGCCGATTCCCATGGCGCGGAAATAGTCCGGCGTGATGTAGTCATAATCCGAAGTGGGCTCCTGACCCGGGGTCGGCATCGGCATCCCTTCGGGGAGGAAAAATACACGCGTGTTGCTGATGACTCCGGCGGACCTCACTCCCGGAATGCTCTGGACGCGATCCATCAGTTGCTGGAAGAACAGTCCTTGCTGGACGGTCAAGGCGTACTTGTAAGGCGGCAGCGAAATGCTCATTCGGACCGCATTTGCGGGGTCGAAGCCAAGATCGACATTCAGAAGGCTCATGAACGTGCGGACCATCAGTCCTGCGCCGGTCAGCAGGACCAGCGCCAGGGCGACTTCAGAGACCACAAGCGTGTTGCGCAGGCGACGCCGGCCTGATTCCGTGGTCGTGCTGATGCCGCCTTCTTTGAGAGACTCGTTCAGATCCGTCTTGGTGGCCGCCAAAGAGGGCGCAAGCCCAAAGATGACGCCAGTAGCGATCGTCACGCCCAGGCTGAAGACGAGCACGCGCCAATCAATGTCGATGACCTTCGCATTCGGCAGAGCGAAGTCGTAACGAGCCATCGTCATCGTCAGCAGCCGATCGCCGACGTAGGCCAGCAACAGCCCCAGCACGCCACCGAGCGACGCCAGCACGACACTCTCGGTCAGCAGTTGAGTGATCAGGCGGCGCCTGGTGGCGCCGATCGCCAGGCGGATCGCGACCTCCCGCCGGCGTCCCGTGGCGCGAGCCAGCAGGAGGTTCGCGACGTTGGCGCAGGCAATCAACAGTACAAACATCACCGCGCACAGCATGATCAGCAGCGGAGTCTGCATATGACGGTAATAGGCAGCGTGCAGCGGTTCCACCTTGATGCCCCAACCCTGATCGGCGTCGGGATATTCCTTCGCCAGATGATCCGCGAGCGTGTCCATGGTAGCCTGAGCCTGCGGGATACTCACTCCGGCCTTCAGTCGCGCCTGCGTTTGCAAATCGCGCGTGGTGCTGCGCCCGGTCTCGCTCCGCTCTTCGGGCGTGAGCACCAGCGGCACGAACGCGTCGACATCCTGGTCCCAGGTGAAGCGGAAACGCGCCGGCATCACGCCCACGATGGTGTAGCGGCGCTGATCGAGGTCGATCGTTTTGCCGAGAATGGCGGGATCGGAAGCGTAGCGCGTCTCCCACAGCCGATGGCCGATCACCACCACCTGATCGTGACCCTCTTCGGTCTCGGAAGCCGAATAGAAGCGACCGATCAAAGGCTGAATTTCAAACATCGGCAGAAGATCGGCGGAGCCTTTGATGCCCTGAATGCTCTCCGGTCGATCGCCGCCGGTGATGTTGAATCCGGTCCAGCGATAATAGACCACTTGCTGGAAAGTGCCCGCCTTCTGAATGTCGACGATGTTGGGCGCCGACACGCCGACCTGGACATAGCCTTCGCCCTTCTGGTTCCGCCACTGGCCGAGTCCGACAAGCTGTTGGGGATGCGGATAAGGCAGCGGACGCAGCAGCACCGCATCCACCAGGCTGAAGATCGCGCTGTTGGCTCCGATGCCAAGCGCAAGCGTGATCACCGCAACCGCTGCGAAGCCCGGATACTTGCGGAGCACGCGAAGGGCATAGCGAATGTCCTGAACCAGATTGTGCATCGCTCACCTCAAGGCTGGTTTGACGCGTCAAAAGACGCTCGCGTTAGCCTTGTGTCCGATCGAGAAGCGCGTCGGGAACGTGGGAAGATTCCGGGCGCCGAGCGGGCGTTCAATTAATTCATCCTATTGCGCTCACAGCCGCCCAGCTTTGGTAAGCTTCGTTTGGTTCTCGACTGGCCCTTTCTGAATTGTGGATTACCATTAGAAGGGATTGATAATGAGCAGGCCGGGACTGCCTGATGCCGCCTCAACCGGGCTCCCGACCAGAGCTTCGGCTTCATATGCCATCAAGCGACCCTGCCACGGTGAACGCCCTCAACTACCGCGTCATTGCTTGTACGGCTTGCCCCCGATTGATCGAGTATTGCCGCAAGGTGGCGCGAGAGAAGCGACGCATGTACCGCGACCGGGAGTATTGGGGCAAGCCGCTGCCGGGCTTCGGCGACCCTCAAGCGGAACTCCTGCTGGTGGGCCTCGCGCCCGCCGCGCACGGCGGCAATCGGACCGGACGCATGTTTACCGGCGACCGCGCCGGGGATTTTCTCTATCGCGCCCTCTACGAGGCCGGCTGGGCCAATCAGCCAGCGTCGCGAGATCGTAGCGATGGTCTGGAACTGCGCGGGTGCTACATCACGGCCGCCCTGCGCTGCGCTCCGCCCGCCAACAAACCATTGCCCGACGAGCTCCGGCGCTGCCGTCGTTGGCTGGAAACCGAGATCGGGCTGCTCAAACGAGTACGGGCCGTGCTCGCCCTCGGACGCATCGCTTTCGACGCCTACCTGAATACCGTCTCCCATACGGAAGGCTTTCCTCGGCGCGCAGCGCTGCGCTTCGCACACGGGGCCAGCTTCACGCTTCCCAACGGGCTCCCGCGCCTCTTCGCCAGCTATCACCCCAGCCAGCAGAACACCCAAACAGGCAGACTGACTCCGGAGATGATGAACAAGGTGCTCGACGACATCCGGCGCTTTCTGGCGTGAAGTGGGTCAGTTTGTCAGTATAGGATGTCAGTCAGCCGAGTCGGCGCTTTTTGAGCTGAAGAAGTGAGAAACTGACGCACTGACATGCTGACCAACTGACGAACTGACCCACTACCCACCCTCCATGACGTTGAAACCCGCCTTGTGTTCTGGTATGGTAGCCAACGTAATCCTGCAGGGGAGAGACGCGCGGATTGCGGCAGTACGGAATCGATTTCAGCATCCACCGGCGAACGGTGAGAAGTCGAATGATTGTAGGAATCGGGGTCGATCTGGTTGAGACGGCCCGCGTGGCTGAGGGAATCGAGCGTCACGGCGATCGTTTTGTTCGCCGTCTTTATACGCAAGGCGAGATTGACTATTGCGAGAAGTTTAAGAACCGGGCGGAGCGCTACGCGGCCCGGTTCGCAGCCAAGGAGGCTGCTTTCAAGGCGCTGGGCACAGGCTGGCGTGAGGGAATCCGCTGGCTCGACGTGGAAGTAACGAACCTGCCCAGCGGTAAACCGGAGTTGTTTTTGCACGGGCGGGCGGCGGAGCTGGCTCGCGAGCTGGGCGTCACCCGCATGGCGATTTCGATTTCACACGCGGACCACTACGCGGTGGTCCAGGTGGTCTTCGAATCCGATGGGTAAGAGCGGAACGGGGAGAACGGCAGGCGGCGCGGCGATCCTGGCGGTGTGCGTGACGGTCGTTGGTCTGGCGCAGTCGCACGGGCAGGTGCAGCCCACTGTGCTCGATAGCCGGCAAGCCACACGGCTGCTCATGAGCCAAACCACTCCGGACTATCCGGCAGTAGCGCACACGAATTACATCCAGGGTCCCGTGCAGATCGAGTTGTTCGTGGGCAGCGATGGCCGCGTGCACAAGGCTCACGTGCTGCACGGCAATGCTCTGCTGGCCGCGTCCGCGCTGAAGGCGGTTTACCGCTGGCTTTACCGGCCTTGCATGACGGCTGAAGGGCCGGTACCTTTCCGAACGCAGGTAAAGGTAATCTTTGACTTGCGACGCGGCTCCAGCGAACGTTTCCCTGCCTCGCCGGAGCGCGACCTCGCCAGATCCGTGACCGCTCCTCAAGTGGCGGACAGTTTCGGGTCGCCCTCAGGTCCTTCGGTGCGATTGCGCGTCCTCGTCAGCGATGACGGCCGGGCGATGGACTCGATACTGGTTTCCGGATCAAGCTCCTTGCTGGAATCAGCCCAGGAGAGCGTGGCACAGTGGAAATTCCAGCCTGCGCGGTGGGGCAATATGACCGTGCCTTGGTACCTGGACGTGGACGTTCCGGTGGGACCGGTCTATCCCGCGCAGGCGTCCGCGGCTGCGGGCAAGCCTTGAGGCTCGATGCTAGTGGCCCCGTTTGCTGTAGCGCCGGTGTCCTCACCGGCGATTTTTCAGATCGAGGACGCCGGTGGGGACACCGGCGCTACAGCATGCCGATGCGCAAATTAACCCGCGGGCGACACGGGTTGCGGGTTCGGCGCCTTGCAACAGTTGTCGGGATCCTCGGTGCCGTACTCGCTTCGCACGCCAGTCTCGTTCTCGCTGCAGAGCAACGCGACCAGGCATCCCGATTCAAGTACGTTGGCGGCACGGAAAACGTGCAGTACCTCTGCGTGGGTACGCTGCAGGTTGGCGATGACGCCTTGACGTACAAGTGCGGCCCCTCCGAGGTCAGAATCCCTTATCGCGACGTCGAGACCATGCAGTACCGCGCCGACGTGCCGCGCCGCATCCGCAAGATGAAGGTCAGGTGGACGGCGATTCCTCCCGAGCACACCGCCGGCAACAAGAACCTCTACTTCAACCTCATTTTCCGCCCGTCGGGCGTGACGCACGTGCTGGTGCTCGAGGTTCCCGAAAACCAGATGCGTCCCTATCTTGCGGAAATCGATCTGAAAATGGGCCGGCGCGTCGACGTCGAGAGCCACGAGAACTACTCGCCGTAACGCCCCTCGTCTTCCCGAGCGCGGGCGTCTCGCTCGCTCTAACACTGATTATTGGCGTGGCTGGTAGAAGTATCCGGCGCGCGCCCTCAACCTGAGGTCAGGCTTCTCGACCTCGACGTCGATGCGGTGAAACCCGCTTTGGGCGAGCGTGGTGGGTTTGTAAGCGATCTCGTACTGCGAGTGGACCTCGTCGCCGATGCGATCGAGCTGGTCTTGCAGCGTGCTCTTGGACCAGTGCGAGTAATAAACGCCCCCTGTGAATCCCGCGTAGTACTCCAGCGTGTTCTTGAGGAGATCCGACCGCACGGTTTCTCCGGCCGCGGTCAGAATGGGAACGCCCTGAATGGGCGTGCCCCAGACTTTGTCGGCATTTGTGGCGGTGGGAACCGTTCCTGGAGGCTGAGGTCTTGTAACGTTGGCGTTGAGCGGGTCCATGGGATGATCCTCAGGCTGCTGGCGTAATGCCGCCTCAGCCCGGCTCAAGTGCATGCCGTAGATGGTCACCCCGTCGGCCGTGGCGCGTTGGACCACGTCCTCCTTGCTGCTTTCGCTGCCTCGATCGAAGCCTTCGGAGAGCGCTACAATAACGCGCCGCTCGGTATCGGGCCGGTCTTCGAGCAGGCGCATGGCCTGCATCAAGGCGTCGTTCAGATGCGCCTTCAGGCCGAAGGCGTCGATTTGCCCGAGCGTCGCCTTAAGCTGGTCGCGGTTGTTGGAAAAACCCTGCAGTAAGGCAGGTTTATCGGCAAATCCGATCACCGCGATCTGTCCGTCGGGCCCAGCCAGAAGATCGGAGAACACCGGGCCGAGCCCGCGCACCTGATAGAGCAGGCTCGCCATGGTGTCGTCCGTCTGGACCAGAATCACCATCGCAATCGGCTCCGAGGCAATATCAAATCGCTGGATCTGCTGTTGAACGCCGTTGTCGAAAATCTTGAATTGCTTCTCGTCAAGATCGGAGATGAACTGGCCGTCGCGGCCGATCACCGTGACCGGTGTCGTGACCAGAATGGTCTGGACGCGGATCGTGGGCGTCTGGCCGGCACCTTGCACGCCGCCGGATGTGCCGGACGTTTGGCCAGACTGGGGGCCGGCCGGCGGGTTTGGCTTTGGCTTGGACTGAAAGGCAGGCGCGACGCCATCCGCGCCACTCTGCGGGCGGGCGACGGACGGCAGGAGCATGGCCACGACCGCTGCGGCGACAACGACGCGATGAACGATGAACGACGGACGATTCGAAATGAACCATAAACGATGAACAGTGAATGATGAATTCACGACTGCGGGTTGTGGTGACCCGAAGAACATTTGACCCGCCTTGATCTTCCACTGAGTTGGATGAACGCTACCGTGGGCAAGTTGCGTTCATTGTTCATTATTCATCATTCATCGTGCTGTTCGTCGTTCATCATTCCGACGATGCCTCTGGCGCGCGGCCTCATACAACACCACCGCGGCAGCCACCGAGACGTTCAACGATTCAACGGGGCCGTATAAGGGGATGCGCGCAAGATCGTCGCACGTCTCGCGGACCAGCCGGTGCAGTCCCTGACCTTCGCCGCCCAGCACCAGCGCGCAGCCTCCGGAATAATCGAGATCGAGGTATGACTTGGCCGCCGCCGCCTCAAATCCAAACACCCAGATATTGTGCTCCTTTAACTCGTTCAGCGCCCGAGTGAGATTTGTGACGCGCGCCACTTTCAGGTGTTCAAGCGCTCCGGCAGCGGAATGGGCGACAGCGGCCGTCAATCCGGTGGCGCGCCGCTCGGGAACCACGATCCCATCGGCGCCCGCCGCTACCGCCGTGCGCACCACCGCGCCCAGGTTGGCCGGATCTTCCACGCCGTCGAGCACCACGAGCAGTGGAGCTGGCGATGCGCTGGCGAGTGTCGCCAAATCGTCATACGATTTGGCCGCGCACACCGCCAGCACGTTCTGATGCTGCGGCGTGCCCGCTTCGCGCTCGAGAGCGATGCCCGGGACGAATCGAACGGGAACGCCGCGGGCTCGCGCAAGCTGCATGATCTCTTCCACCCGCGGGGAACGATGGCCCTCGGCCACGAGCAAGTGGTCAATGGGACGCGATCCCAGCGCTTCTTTGACCGCATTAATGCCATAGAGCGTGTCCTGACGGCGGGCGAGACTCCCGCGCTCCCAGGCCGAGACTCGGCCCTCGCTCGAAGCACGCTCGTCTCTTGTGGGTAGGGCTCTCATCGAAGGGCTCTGTGTAGCGCCGGGCTTCTAATCTCAGACGTACGGGCGGCCCTTGTGGCCGCCCAAGTGATGGCACCGACGAAGGGTGCGTTGTATTGGGCGGCCACAAGGGCCGCCCGTACGTCTGAGATTCGGACATTACCGGCAAAGCCGCACACTAAAAGTCTCCGCCGGCGGCGCTGACGGGCGCGACGGTGGCGCCTTCGGGCCGCAGCGCGGGAATAATCAGGCTGTCAGTCCAGCCGGCTAGGCGCTTAAGACTCGGATAATCGGTGCGATCCGCCTGCAGCGGGGTGATCGAAATCTCATGCGCGATAATCGCCGAATAGTCCGAATCCGGCTCGACATTCTCCAGCGCCACCTGCTCATCCTGCCAGTAGTAGGGCCGCCCCCGCGGGTCGTGCTTCTCATGGACGATGTTCTGCGTGATCTTCCGGCTCTGGCAGGTGAAGCGCACGCCGCGGACCTCGCCGCGCGGCACGTTCACGTTCAGCATCACGCCGGGCGGAAGTCCCTCACGCATCACTTTGGCCGCGAGCTCGGCTGCGAACGCCGCCGCGATCGTGAAGTCGAGATTCTTGCGCGAAGCGAGCGAAACAGCGATAGCCGGCACGCCGTGCAGCGTGGCTTCCAGGGCGCCCGCGACCGTCCCGGAGTAAATCAGGTTCTCGCCCAGGTTTGCGCCCGGATTGATGCCGGAAACCACCAGGTTCGGACGCGATTTCATTAATTGGTGCAGCGCCAGGATGACCGCATCGGCGGGAGTGCCCGAGACGGCGTAGTGGCGCTCGTCGATGGCATAGACACGCAGCGGCGAATGGATGGTGATCGACTGGCTCGTCGCGCTGCGCTCCGAATCCGGGGCGACGACAAGCACGTCGCCGAGCGGCTCCAGAGCTTTCTCAAGCACCTTCAGTCCGGCGGCGTGAATGCCGTCGTCATTGGTCACTAAGATTCGGGTCATGGCAATGGAATAAACGGACGCACAATCCCTGTCGCGGCAGGTGCGCTCAAAAACAAGTCTAGCATGGGACGGATGACTGGCGAGAAGTCGAGCGGTCAGAGGCTTTGAATCTCACGGCTGCTGATCCAGATGTCGATCTGCTCAAATCGTTCCTTCAGCACCTCCTTGTATTCCCGGAAGGTGTCGTTAGCCTCGAAGAAGGAGCACAGGTCCAGCATCGGCCAGCCTCGCTCCGTCTCGCATCCAGGCAGCGCAAGCCTCGCTCATTCATCGCCGCGAATCGAGCGGATCGCGTTCATCCCCACCGGCTGCTCGATCTCATAGGGCGCGGGCGGCGGACCTGACAGTGGACGGTGAGCGTGTGAGGGCGCGCGGACATGGCCCGAGAGCTCGGCTCGAAGCCTGGCTTCGAATTCCTTGAGCCTGGCCTCGATATCGCGCTCTTTCTCTTTTCGGGCGACCATGTCCTCGCGGTAGCGCTTGAGAAAGTAACCAATCGTCTCCACGCGGATCTTGATGGAGCCTGTAGGCTTGTTCTCGTCGATGTCTTTGAACGAGAAATAGGGAGTGCCGGACTTCGTCACCGTTTCTTCTACAACGGTGTAGATCGGCGCATCGTGACCGCACTTGAAACTCGATAATTCAAGGGCCACCAGGTTGGGATGCCGTGCCGTGAACTTGGCCGCCCACACCTTCTGGGAAGTGTTTTCGCTGTAGCTGTTCTTCCAGGCGTCCGAGATGTCCATCGGACCCTTGATCAGACCGGCCCGAATGTCCTCTTCGAACAGCGGCCTCACAATATCAGGATCGACGGGCAGCGACTGCATCGTCAGCACGGGATAGCCGATCTTCTGGAACTCCTCCAGAATCTCGTGATTGATTCCGGGATCGTTGTGATAGGGCCGGCCCAGCACTACAACCCCGATGCGGTCTTCGGCTTCAAGCTTTTTCAGCACCTCGCGGCCCTGGGCGCGCTGGAC
The DNA here is from genome assembly GCA_030038235.1 of Terriglobia bacterium. Lineage (GTDB taxonomy): Bacteria > Acidobacteriota > Terriglobia > UBA7540 > UBA7540 > Gp13-AA77. The sequence goes on along the minus strand of JASHPE010000003.1, from coordinate 10,675 downwards.
GCCGTTCATGAACTTTTCCTGCGCCCTGAAACCTTCTTCCACGGCCCGCATGTTCTCTTCAAAAGAGAGACCCAGCACGTCCTTGAATTGATCGAAGAGCTGCCGCGCCAGCAATGCCTTGTTGCCCGTGTTCACGAACGTGTCGCAGAAGAGGATGTTGTTGTCCTTGAACAGGTCGCCTTCCTTGGTAAACGCGGCCTTGACCGCCTCGGGCGTCGTCGCAACCGTGGGGCAGGAGCGATGGCTCTGGGCGTGAGTCAGATCGCTCGGCAGATCGTCAATCATGGGGAAAAAGATGATGTCGAGCGGCTTCTTCTTATGATGGACATACACCAGATTGTGAACGTGCGGAATCCCGACTTTGGACGGGAAGCAAGGATCGATGGCGCCGCGCTTCGCTCCTTCTTTATAGAGCTGCTCGTTGGTGTAGTCGGAATAGATGAGGTTCTCGCCGGGAATTCCGAGCGCCTCAAAATAAGCGCTGAAGACGGGGCCGACCGAGTACATGTTGAGTACCCGCGGGATGCCGATGCGCAGGTCCTTGCGCCGATTCATGAGCTCCGCGCGCTTCTTCTGGGCCGCGGTGAAGACGTACTTCGGCGGAGGATCGGCCACGACCGGCGGCGCGTAGCTCTTGAAAGCCGCCTTGGCGCCGACTTCGGCGAGATTGGGATTGTCGCGCTTGGCGGCGTCGAGACCCTTCTTGATCTCGCGCATGTCGTTCACGTCTTCCACCAAGCCCTTTTCGCAGCTATTGCCCACAATCAGGCGCTTCACGCCTTTGAGGATCGGAATTTTCGACTTCTTCCACGATTCATCCGCATCGGCGATCTTCACGTCGATGAACGTCCGCATGCACTTGTTCTTGCAGAAGTAGCAGCGCGTGTTCTCGTTGCGATGCGTCTCGTAGCTGATGTTGGCGACGGCGTCGAAGCCGATGAACGACGTGCGATGGCCGCGGTTGTACAGCCGCCGCGCTTCGATTGCTGCGCCGATGGCGCCCGATTCGCCGCAGTGCTCGTGCACGATCACGTTGGGCTTCGAGCCTTTGTCTTTGAAGCGCGACTCGATGAAGTCCACCTGCGCCTTCACGGCCGCCAGATTGTGCTGGGTGCCGCCCTGCAGGATGAACGTCTTGCCGAGCGAAGCGAGATTGGGAATCTGAGAAACGTATAGCCAGATGTTCTTGGGCAGCACGTTGGCGAGGCCCGCCATAATCTCTTCCGGCTTCCAACCCTGGCGCTGGAAATCGACGATATCGGACTGCATGAAGACCGCGCAGCCATAACCGAACATCGGCATGGCCTTGGCGCCAAAGGCGAGATCGGCGTATTCCTCGACCTTGTGTCCGAAACCGACGCAAGTGGATTGCAGAAAGTACCCGTTGCCGGCCGAACACTGCGTGTTGAGTTTGAAATCCTTGACCCGGCCATCTTGCAGGATGATCAGCTTGATGTCCTGCCCGCCCACGTCGCAGATCACGTCGGCATGGGGATAGAAGTGCAGCGCGGCTTCGGTATGGGCCACGGTTTCGACGAGCGCCACATCCGCGCGCAAGGTCTCCTTCAGAATATCCTTGGCGTAGCCTGTTGAGCCCACACCCAGAAGCTCGACTGTGGCTCCCTGGTCTTCCACCTGTTTGCGCAGGTTGGCGAACATCTCCATGGTATCTTCAAGCGGATTGCCCTTGGAGAGCTGATAGCACTTCACCATCACTTCGCCGTCCTGGCTGAGCAGCACAGCCTTGGTGGAGGTCGATCCGCCATCGATTCCCATGAAGGCCTGCACGTGCTCGCCGGGCTGGAACTTGCGCGGCGTAAACCGGTGGGACTTGTAGCGCTCCCGGAACTCCGTCAACTCATCTTCGGTCTTGTAGAGCCCCGAGCCGCCCTTCTTCTGCTTCTCCTCCAGTCGGCCCACGTTGATATACCAATCGAGTTTTTCGCGGCCCTTGTAAACGCCGACTTCGGGATCTTCATCGAGCCCGAAGCGAACGCAGCCCAGCGCGGCGAAGTATTGCGCGTTATCGGGCACGCGGATGAGGCTCTCGGGATCCACGCCCTCAGGAAGCGGATAGTTGCGCTCCTCCCACACTTTGGGAATGTTGTGCTTCCAGCAGTCCTGCATGCCCTTGATGTAGGTGTTGGGACCGCCAAGCAGCAGCACCACCGGACGCAGAGTGTTGCCGCGCGTCAGCACCGCCAGGTTCTGCTGGATGATCGCCTCAAAGAGCGACGCCATGAGCTCGTCGGGCGGCACGCCGGACTTCTGCAGGCCGTTGATGTCCGTCTCGGCGAACACTCCGCACTTCCCCGCCACCGGATGCAGCTTCAAGCCAACGTAGCCCATCTGGCAAAGCTGCTCGGCAGGAATCCGCAGCTTGGCGTTGATCTTGTCGATCACGGCGCCGGTGCCGCCAGCGCACTTGTCGTTCATGGAGGGGATCTTCTTTTTGCGGCCGGTCTCGGGGTCTTCCTTGAAGATGATGATCTTGGCGTCCTGGCCGCCAAGCTCGATCACCGAGCCACACTCGGGGTAAAGGTGCTCGACCGCCAGCGAAACGGCATTCACTTCCTGCACGAACTTGGCGCCGATCATGGGCACAATGCCGCCGCCGCCCGAACCGGTGAGGAATACGCGCGATTCACCCGCCTTGATGCCCGCCTCAGCCTCCATGCGCTTCAGAAATTCGAGGCACTTCTCGGGCTGCTTGGTGTCGTGGCGCTGGTAGTCGCTCCAGATGATTTGGCTCGTGGTGGTATCCACGACAACCGACTTCACCGTCGTGGAGCCGACGTCGAGTCCGACCATCAGATCACGTGCATTTGGCATAATCACCCTCGTCCAAAGCCTCGATCACACTGGGGAACCAAGTTATTACGGCCGTTGTACATTGCCGTTGTACATCGTCAAAAATACAAACTGCCTGTTTTCAATCACCTGACGGTTTCGTTTCGTAAAAACAGCCGTATTTAACCTTATATATTGTGTTAAGTTAGTAAAACTCACTGCGCCCCAGCCGCCTTCGACATCTGCGCAAACACCTCGTTGGCGCGCCGTTCCATCTCTGCCGGAGCAACGTCCTCGATGTGCTCGCCCAGAGCCCAAGAGTGCCCGAAGGGGTCCCTGATCTGGCCATAGCGGTCGCCCCAGAACTGGTTGGCGAGCGGCATGGTCACGGTGGCTCCAGCGGCAACGGCCTGATTGAAAATTTTGTCGATGTTTTCCGCGTACAGGTTCAGCACTACGGGGCTGCCGCCCAGCGCCTGCGCGCTCTTGGCGCCCATGCCCGGGAACTCATCAGCCAACATGAGAGTGGAATCGCCGATCTTGAGCTCGGCGTGCATCACTTTGCCGTCCGGCGTGTGATGCGGCGGAGCTGTGACCTGGGCGCCGAAAGCCTTCTTGTAGAATTCAATTGCTTTGTCGGCGCCGTTGATGATGAGATGCGCCGTAAGGGTGTGCTGTCCTTCTCGGAGTGCTTTCACTTTTCCTGCCATAGTCTTACTCTCCTTCGGATTTGGTTTGTTGACGGCCCCCACAATCCACGACCCCCAGTTTATCAGGAGGTCCAAGCGCCTTCAGTTCTGTCCCGCGCTGCGTTCTTATAGAACGCGATGGCTTTGTCCGCCGGGCGCACGGACAGGTGGACAGTGATCGTATGAAATCCTTCTGGAACCGCGTTCACATCGCCCGCCGTTTCGTAACGTCTCCTTTTCTTCCTCCGGCTCTCGTTTGCCTGCGCTGAGGCTTTAGAGTACCCTTCGACGATGACAACGGCCCTAAAAGCTCAGCTCGACGAGATCGTCTGGATCGACTCGAATCGGATGAGCGGCGAGCCTTGCTTCAAGGGCACCCGCGTTCCCATCCAGGCTCTGATCGACCATATTGAAGGAAACTCCACTCTCGAGGATTTGCCAAACAACCGGATCGAGTCCTATCAACCGATCTTCCCTGCATTGCTTGCGGCCTCGATAAACGTAAGAGCCGGGGAAGTGATCTATGCGTCATACTAATTCACCGCCACCAACTCCCGCTTCTCCACCTTCATCCGCTCCGCGGCGTGCAGCACGAAGTTGGCCGCCACGCCGATCACACCCTTCTGGTGCCCGTACTTGTACATGGGCTGCTGCATCTCGGGGTGCTCGGCCACGTATTCCTGAACTTCTTCGAGCGTGTAGCCTGTCTTCTCGAGCACGGCCTTCATTTCGTTCTTGGCGCGGACCTTGGCTTCGCCGAGCGCCATCTGGACGCGGCTGTGCGCGTTGACGTCGCCTTCGCCGGAAGTCTCAACCGGCAGGAAGATCATGTCTTTGTACTGCGAGACCACAGCCGATTGCGCGCCGTCCGACTGCGTCGAAGGCATGCACCCGAAGGGCTTGAGCGAAAGCACCATGTGGCAGAGGTCTTTGTTCGAGTAATAGATGTTCTTGGCCACTTCCAGGTGACCCTCGCCGCCGCCGGCGCGCGAGTTGTAGAACGGATGACCGATGCGCTGCAATTCATACTGATCGGTCAGATGATGGGCCACGCCGCCCAGAGCATCGATGAGCTTGTGGTATTCGCGCTTGAAGATGGTCTCAGCGAAGGTGAGTTTGGCAATCTTCTGCTGGGTGTCGAAATGGCTGCCAAACACTTTCATGAAGTTCCAGCGAGAGACGTTCTCGGCGACCAGATCCACGCCGCGGCGGTCGCGGATCTGCTGCTTGGCCTGATGGATCATATAGGTGATCCAGGTACCGATGGGCTCCACGAGCACCTGCGCGCCTTCCCTCTCCAGGAACTTGAACATGTTGAAATTACCGTCGCCCTCGGTGGTCTGGGCCCAGAACTCGCCCGTAATCTTCACAATGGGTTTCACGCGCGTGCGATCGATAGGAATGGCATTAAAGCGTTCGCGAACCTCGCGAAGCGCGGCCGTGTAGTCCTCGCCATAAAGCTGATCCATGAACTTGCCGATCATGGTGGCGGTTCCGCTGAACGACGTCTTGCTGAGCCAGTCGCCGAACTTGCCTTCCAGGCTATAGGGGCGCTTCCGTTTCATCACGTCGTGCAGCAGGTCCATGCACTCTTCGAGCACGCGCTCCGTCTCGCCCGCATTCACCTCGTAGGGACGGATCTGATAGGCAACGTCGTTCACCACGTCGCCGATGTTGAGGGCGTTCAAAATGCCGAGGAAGAAGTCGAGATTCATCTCCAGTCCGGCCTCGGCTTCCGCCTGGTTCAACCCGCCGGATTGCTGGAAAAGCAGCACGCGGAAGCCATCGAAGCCCGAGTTGCGGAGCGCCAGGCGATACTCGGCCTCGTACATGCCGAAGCGGCAGGGTCCGCAGGCGCCGGCGGTGAAGAACACGTAGCGATCGATGATCTCCTGCTTGCTCAGGCCCGCCTCTTCGAGATTCTGCAGGAACTGGACGAGATTGCCGACGGTGAAGTACGTGGGATTGCATTGGCCGTTGTTCCCGTACTCCTTACCGAGCTGGAAAGCGCGCTTGTTCGGCACCGGCACGGCTTCGCAAGTGTAACCCAGGCTCTCGAGCGCGCCATGCACCAGCTTCTCGTGCTTCCAGGTGAGGCCGCCAAACAGGATGGTGGTCTTGTCGCGCTCCGCCTTTGTGAAAGGCCGTTCCACCGGACGATGGAACTGCTTCACCTCGCGGCGCTCCAGGCCGGCTTCCTGCTCCAAACGGAGGCGCTCCTCCTCCACTCGGCGACGCACGACCTCCTCGTGCGAGGCGATCTGGATAAGGCCTGCTCCCGCATGGTGATCGGCGGGCAATCCGTTGAATGGCGCAGTGCTCATGTTCACCTCTCCTTGAACCGGCTTGGCGCCGGTAAGTGTACGTTGGCGGCGACCTCGATTCCCGCGGCGCTTGCGGAGATCGATGGACTGCAGCCCGAGCGTCGATCAGCTACACGAATATAGCCACGGTCTGGACGACCGCCCACCCCAGCTTGACTACGTGGGCATTATGGCCCTAAATGAGTCCCGAAGGCAAAAGTCATTACAGCGAACGGTCAAATTCGTACGTTCAACTGAACGGAACCGCAGTGATTGGTAAAGGCTGAAGATTCAATTTGTTAGAGCAACACGGCTGGTAGCGCGGGCATCCCGCCCGCATCTTCATCTCGCGCCGCGAGGACCGCTTGACATCACGTTGGCGGCGGCTGCCGTCAAAAGCGGGCGGGACGCCCGCGCTGCCAAGCCGTGTTGACTTTCTGGCCGCGCCGCGCCATATTCGCGTCTGGCGCGAAGGGCGCCTCCAGTCCGCGGAAAGGGCCGTGCCCACCTTAAGCAAGTCTCAGAAGGTGTACGAACCTTCTTTTAGCCTGGATCGGACTTTGAGCCCGAATCCGGCGGACTCCAGGCGCAGTCATGAAGGAAGGTCGTAATGATCACTGACGTCAGGGCTCTCCCGCCTCGTCCCAGCCTGGAGCAATACAAGAAGCAAGCGAAAGATCTCCTAAAGGCCTGGAAATCAAGCGATATCGAAGCCACTCGCCGGATCGAGCGATTCCATCCCCGATTCAGCAAGCACCCGGAATCCAAGGCGCGGGTAAAATCACAGGCCGCAGCGGCCTTTGTTCTGGCGGATGCGCAATTGGTGCTGGCGCGCGAGCATGGGTTCGAGAGCTGGCCAAAGTTTATAAGGCATATTCGAGCCCTGAATCGCAGGGATTCGCTGGCACCGGCATTCGAACTGGCCGCCGATGCCATCGCCGCAGGCGACGTCGCCACTATCGAGCGTCTGCTGCGCGAGAATCCCGGACTGATTCGCGAGCGCTCCGCGCGAGCGCATCGCGCTACGCTGCTGCACTACATTGGCGCCAACGGCCTGGAGGATTATCGCCAGAAGACGCCAAAGAACGCGGTTGAAGTCCTCAACGTGCTCCTCAAAGCCGGCGCTGAGGTTGACGCCGCCGCGGACATGTACAACCACGACACGGCGCTCGGCCTGGTCGCAACCAGCATCCATCCCTTGCGGGCCGGCGTCCAACAGGCTCTGATGGAGACGCTGCTCAGTTCCGGGGCGGCAGTCGATCCCAACGGCGAGATCGTCAAGGCGTGCCTCGCAAACGGGCGCGGGCAAGCGGCGGAGTTCCTGGCCCAGCGCGGCCCGCGCCTCGATCTGGAAAGTGCGGCCGGAGTGGGACGGCTGGACCTCGTCCGAACCTACTTCGACCAGGACGGCAGTTTGAAAGGGGGCGCGACGAACAAACAAAGGCAGTCTGGATTGAACTGGGCGTGTGAGTACGGACAGAACAGCGTAGTGACGTTCCTCCTGCAGCACGGCGCCGATCCCGCCGTGCCCGACGCGAACGGTCAGACCGTTCTGCATTGGGCGGTCATCGGCGGACGGCTTGAGATCGTCCGGATTCTCCTGAAGCGCAAGGCCAATCTCGAAGCAAAGAACATCTACGGAGGCACGGTTTTGGGACAGGCATTGTGGTCCGCTCTTCACAATGACATGGGAATCGACTATGTTCCGATCATCGAGACCTTGCTCGCTGCCGGCGCTGATCCAGGTGCGGTCGCACTGCCCACCGGCAACATCCGGATCGACGAGGCGCTTCAGCGGCATCGCGCGAGAAAGATTAAACACAGAGGCGCGGAGACACAGAGAAAGACAACGAGAATTACATGAACATGCCGCTTGTTTTCCGATGTCGCTTTTCTCCGTCCCTCTGTGTCCCTGTGTTGGAATTTTATTACGCGTGCCAGTGGTATACTGATACCGCTTTCAACCCCGGGATTAAGGTTTTCGTCGGTCCGCCATCGGCTGATTCCACTTGCCGGGCGTTTTTGCGGGAAAGGACACGTCAATGAAACCACAGCGGGCAGGATTGATCGGACTGATGCTGATCTTTGCAAGTCTTGGACTCGCGCAGACTCAGCAGGACGCGCTCGATATCCTCAACAAAGTCGGCGAAACCTACCGCGGCGTGAAGACGCTGCAGGCTGAAGGCGACTTAACCACCGCCATAAGTGGATCAAGCATGCAGCAGAACATGACGGCGCACATGATCATGACGCTCGGCGGCTCCGGCAAGGTCCGTATCGAGAGCAAGACTGGACCCATGAACTTCCTGATGGTTTCTGATGGCCAGACGACCTGGCTCTATATGCCTGCGCTGAACAAGTACGCAAAGTTTCCGACTCGAGCGAATGCAACGTCCGGCGGGCCCTCGATGCCGGGCGGGGTGCACGGAATGGACAGCATCGAGAACTTCGGCAATATCGCCGACAACGTCAAGGAAGCCAAACTCGTGCGAAGCGAGACTCTGCAACTGGACGGCATCGCCACCGACTGCTACGTGATTGAGGTTGTTCCGGCCAGCCCCTCCGCCAGCGGCGCGCCTGCGGCCACTGCCGCGCCCGCCAAGGTGGAGGAGAGCCGCCAGACCGTCTGGGTGGATAAGTCACGCCTCCTCGTCGCGCGAGTCAGTTCGCACGCAAAGGTCACGCTGTCCGGCGAGACCACTGCCACAGAAACTCACACCACTCTGACGTTCAACAAGCTGGCGCTCGACGGCCCGATCGCGGACGACGCTTTTGTGTTCACGCCACCCGCCGGCGCAACCGAGATGGACCTGTCGCAATTCATGCCGCAGCCTCCAAGTCAACAGTGACGAATCCGGCCGGCCGCAACACAGCAGTCCACGAGCGGCAACTGACGACTGACAGCTGACCACATAAACTTCTTTTTCCTTGACATCCAGCCCCCAACCAGAGCACTCTATGCATAGAACTCTGGGGTTCTACCTATGGCCAAGGACCAACTGCAAGGCGCACTTGATCTCCTGATCCTGAAGACGCTGGCGCGCGGAGCGTTGCACGGCTACGCCATCGCGCAGCGAATCCAGCAGGTCTCGGAAGAGGTGTTGCGCGTGGAGGAAGGCTCGCTTTACCCGGCGCTGCACCGCATGGAACAGGCCGACTGGATCAGCGCTGAGTGGCGGGTTACGAGCACCGGCCGGCGAGCCAAGTACTACAAGTTGACTGCGGCCGGACGCAGGCAGCTCGCTCACGAACAGGCAGCTTGGGACCGCGTGGCCGACGCGGTGGCCAGGGTGCTGCGATTCGCGTAGAGCAGTCGAGAGTCGAGGGCTAACTTATGCGACTGATGAAACGACTTCGGTCACTGTTCGGGCGTTCTGCGCAAGAGCACGAGCTTGGCGACGAGCTGCGCTTCCACATCGAGACGAAGACCGACGAGAACATCGCAGCGGGCATGAGTCCCGACGAGGCGCGACACGCCGCGGTGCGGGCCTTCGGCAATCCGGGCCTGAAGCGCGAGGAAGCTCGAGGTACGTGGGGATGGACCTGGATCGAGCACATCTGGCAGGACCTGCGCTACGGTTTGCGCGCCATGCGCCAGGCTCCGGGCTTCACGGCCGTGGCAGTGCTCTCACTGGCGCTCGGCATCGGCGCCAATACGGCGATCTTCAGCCTGATCGACGCGGTGCTGCTCAAGGCGCTCCCGATTCAGGATCCTCAAAATCTGGTCGCCATGAATTGGGCTTCGAAGGGCTGGCCCGAGGGCGTCATCAATGGGCTCTCGGGCAACATGAACGGCGACCCTTCCGGACGCATGACCAGCCCGTCGTTCTCCTACCCCCTCTACGAGCGGCTCCGCACGCGGAACCATGTCTTTTCGAACGTCCTGGCGCTGGCGGGCAATGGCAGCCAGTTCAACCTGGGATATCGCGGCGAGCCGGGGCGCGCCGAGGGCGAACTGGTTTCGGGCACGTTTTTCGACACCCTGGGTGTGCAACCGGCGCTCGGACGAATGCTCGCTCCGGACGACGACCGCCTGGAATCCAGCCCTGCAGCGGTGATCAGCTACCGATATTGGGAAGGACATTTCGGACGCGACCCGGGAGTCGTAGGCAGAAGTGTCACGCTCAACGGCGTTCCCTTTACCGTCGTCGGCGTCTGCCCACCGGAGTTTTTCGGCGTTCAGCCGGGCCGGGCCGTCGATGTCTGGGTGCCGCTGCATCAGCAACCGCGTGTCGAGCCGCGTTGGGCGCCGCAACCCGAGAACGCCCACGGCAAAACTATCGGCCCGGACTGGCTCTTCCAACAAAGCACACGCTGGTGGGTAGTGATGCTAGGGCGGCGCAAGCCTGGGGTCACGGAGCAGCAGGCGCAAGCCGAGGCGGACGTCATCCTGCAGCAGAGCATCGCTGGCGACGTCAAGCCCGGCACCAAGCCCGAGACCATCCCTCATCTGGAGGTGACAACCGGAAGCAAAGGCCTCGACGATCTTCGCCGGGAGTTCTCCAAACCGCTCGCCGTTCTGATGGCGGTCGTCGGACTCGTGCTGCTGATCGCCTGCGCCAACGTCGCCAACCTGCTACTCGCTCGGGGCACGTCGCGCCAGAAGGAGATGGCCGTGAGACTCGCCATCGGCGCGCGGCGATCGCGGTTGATCCGGCAACTGCTCACGGAGAGCGTGCTTCTGGCGGCGGTGGGCGGAGCGCTGGGACTGGTGTTGGCCTTCTGGAGCACCGATCTGCTGGTGGCGTTCATGTCGAGCGGGCGCGATCCTCTCCACTTGACCGTCAAACCCGACCCGTGGGTCCTGGGCTTCACGGCGGCCGTCTCCGTGCTGACCGGAATCGTGTTTGGACTCTCGCCCGCATTGCGAAGCACGCGGCTCGATCTGACGCC
>JASHPE010000019.1 GCA_030038235.1 Terriglobia bacterium | reverse complement strand
CTCGGGCGACGAAGCCGATTCGCCGCGCGGCGCGTCGGGCCGGACTGGATTTTCCTCAGGCACGTTCTTTCACTCGAGCGCCGCCGCCAGCAACGGGATCATCAATTCGTGATGACCCGTGATCGCGTAGCCGCGGCTTTGCTTGCCGCGCGCTATCGCGACCGGCCGCCGGATCACGTTCTCGGTCGGCCGGTAATGCTGGATGAAATCGAAGTTTACGGTTACCAGATCGCGCGGCGGGTGGCCGAGGTTGGCGGCCAGGCTCACGCACTTGAGAAACACTTCGGGCAGGATGACGGCCGATCCGCAGTTGACGTATACGCCACCCCGGCTCATCTGCTTCACGAGCGCCGCCAGCAGCCGGAAGTCGCGATGCGTGGCGGAGCCCATCCCGCGCGCGTCAATCGCAGGATGATTGTGGATGATGTCCGTGCCAATCGCCTCATGAACCGTCACCGGAGTCCGCGCCCGATAAGCTGCAGCCAGCAGACTGTGATTTCGAAAGCGCACCCTCACCGCCGGACGCTTGCGGGTCAGGAATCGTCCGACAGCCTCGCCGATCCCTAACTCGTCGCGGTCGCCGGCAGCGATGGCTTCGTTCAGGTAGCGCCCGGTCTCCTCCGCCATGCCGAATTGACCCTTACCGAGCGCCGCCGGCACATCTTCAGAAGTCGATCCCACCAGCGCGATCTCGAAGTCGTGAATCATGGCCGCGCCGTTCACTGCGAAAGCCGTGGCATAGCCGCGTTCCAGCAGGTCGATCAGAATCGGTCCGAGGCCCACTTTGATCACGTGGCCGCCGAGTCCCCAGATGATCGGCCGCCGCTGGCGACGTGCCTGCTGCAATGCCTCGATCACGCCGCGAAAGCTCTCGGCGGCGAGAATCCGGGGCAGCGTTTTGGTCCAGTCACGGATCGATGCCTTGCGCTTTGGCACACGCGCGAAGGCGTCGACGGATATTTTGCTCTTCCGCGAGGCGAGGGGGTACGTGGAGACTTTGTCGAGTTGCAGGGCGCGCTCACGATAGGTTGTCATGTGTACGAGAATCTATGCTAGCTTACCTTTCGCTTCAGCACCGGCACCAGCGCCTGCCCCGTGTAACTCTTCTTCACCCGCGCCACCTGTTCCGGCGTGCCTTGTGCCACGATTCTTCCGCCGGCGTCGCCGCCTTCAGGCCCGAGGTCGATGATCCAGTCGGCTTGTTTCACCACGTCCAGATTGTGCTCGATGATGATGATCGTGTTGCCAAGGTCCGTCAAACGATTGAGCACCAGCATGAGCTGCTTGACGTCGTCAAAGTGCAGGCCAGTGGTGGGCTCGTCGAGAATGTAGAGCGTGCGGCCCGTTTGGCGCCGGCTGAGCTCGCGCGCCAGCTTCATGCGCTGCGCTTCGCCGCCCGAGAGCGTGGTGGACGCCTGACCGACGTGCAGATAGCCGAGCCCGACGTCGACGATGGTCTGCAGCTTCTGCTTGATCGCCGGAATGTTCTCGAAGCAGGGCAGGGCGTCCTGCGCGGTGAGATCGAGGACGTCGGCGATCGAGAGACCTTTGTACTTCACGGCGAGCGTTTCGGCGTTGTAGCGGCGCCCGCCGCAGACCTCGCAAGTGACAAAAACGTCGGGCAGGAAATTCATTTCGATGCGGCGCATGCCATCGCCCTGGCAGGCCTCGCAGCGTCCGCCTTTCACGTTGAAGCTGAACCGGCCGGGGCGATATCCGCGCTGGCGCGATTCGGGCAGCATCGCGAAAATGTCGCGAATCAAGGTGAACAAACCGGTGTAGGTCGCCGGATTCGAGCGCGGCGTGCGTCCGATCGGCGACTGATCGATCTCGATCACTTTGTCGACATGCTCGATGCCCTTGATGGACTCATGTGCGCCCGGCTCTTCGAGCGATCGATAGAGCTTCTTAGCCAGCGCGCGGTAGAGAATATCGTTTACCAGCGTCGATTTGCCGGAGCCGGAGACGCCCGTCACCACGGTGAGCAGTCCGAGCGGAAACTTTACCTCGATATTCCTCAGATTGTGGGCGCGCGCGCCGCTGACGGTCAGCGCTTTGCCGTTCGAGCGCCGGCGATCCTCCGGCACGTGGACCTGCAGGCGCCCGGCGAGATATTGCCCGGTAAGCGAGTCCCGCTCGGCGGCGATCACCGCCGGCGTTCCTGAAGCCACCAGCGCTCCGCCCTTCTTGCCGGCGCCGGGCCCGAGGTCGATCACCCAATCGGCGCGCCGGATGGTCTCCTCGTCGTGCTCCACCACCAGAACCGTGTTGCCGAGATCGCGGAGCTGTTCCATGGATTCGAGCAGCCGCAGGTTGTCGCGCGGATGCAGGCCGATCGACGGCTCATCGAGGACGTAGAGCACGCCGCGCAGACGCGAACCGATCTGCGTGGCCAGACGAATACGCTGGCTCTCGCCGCTCGAAAGCGTGGCCGACGACCGGTCCAGGCTCAGGTAGCCGAGACCTACCGCCAGCAGGAAATCGAGGCGCGAAGTGATCTCGCTCAGAATACGCCGCGCGAGCAATTCCTGGCGCGCCGTAAGCTCAATGGCGCCCACCGTCTCGCGGGCGCGGGTCACGGGCAAGGCCGTGAGGTCGGCGATGGAAAGACCGGCGACCTTCACTGCCAGGCTTTCCGGCTTGAGTCGCCGGCCCTCGCAGGCATGGCAGATCGTGGGCGACATGTAGCCTCGATACCACTCCTGAAATGCCTCCGACGGGCTCGATGCCACCCAGCGATCGAGCATCGGAATAACGCCGACAAAGCCTCTGGTTTTGCGAGGGCTATCCGCACCGCCGAAGAGAATCAGGTTCTGGACGCGGCGCGGGAACTGCTCGAACGGCGTGTTGAGATCGAAGCCGTAGATCTCGGCGCCACGTTCCAGGTTGCGCCGCATGGCCGCCGAGGTTCCACCCGCAGCCAGGCCGCCCTTGAACAGCGGCCGCGACCAGTCTGCCACCACCTTGGCGGGATCGAAGTTGTACAGGCTGCCCAAACCCTTGCACACGGGGCAGGCGCCGAAGGCGCTGTTGAACGAAAACGATCGCGGCTCGAGCGCGGGCACGCTCACCCCGCAGTAGACGCAGGCGGATTGCTGCGAGTAAAGGCGCTCTTCGCCGTCCACCACCGCCACCTGCACGAGACCCTGCGCGAGCTTCATGGCCGTGTCGATTGAAGTCGCGAGGCGGCCCTCGATGCCGGGCTTAACCAGCAGCCGGTCGACCACAACCTCGATGCTGTGATTCTTGCGGCGATCGAGCGGAATCTCCTCATCGAGCTGGCGCAGCGTGCCGTCCACGCGCGCGCGCACGAATCCCTGCGCCGACAGATCCTCAAACAATTTGCGGAACTCGCCCTTGCGCCCGCGCACTAGCGGCGCCAGGATCATGATCCGCTGCCCGCCCTCGGGCGCCCCTTCTGCACCGAGCGCCATCACCGCGGCCACGATCTGATCCGTGGTCTGGCGCGAAATCGGACGTCCGCAGTTGTGGCAATGCGCCGCACCGATGGACGAATAGAGCAGGCGCAGGTAGTCGTAAATCTCCGTGATGGTGCCGACCGTCGATCGCGGGCTGCGGCTGGTGGTCTTCTGCTCGATCGAGATGGCCGGGCTCAGGCCCTCCACCGAGTCCACGTCCGGCCGCTCCATCTGATCGAGGAACTGGCGCGCATAAGCCGAGAGCGTCTGCACATAGCGGCGCTGACCCTCGGCGTAGATCACGTCGAAAGCGAGACTCGACTTGCCCGAGCCGGAGAGGCCGGTCACCACCGTCAGGCTGCGGCGCGGAATCTCCACGGTGATGTTCTTCAGATTGTGCTGGCGCGCGCCGCGCACGGTAATTCGATCGATCATGGTCGTCCTGGACGTTACTGTGAGGGTTGGGTGCAAAGCCCCAATCTTCCATGCTAGGGCGAGCTGCGTTATAGCGTCAAGTTCGGCGTGACGAGCCAATCCGCAGATTACGCAGATACGGCGTAAAAGCCTGCGCTCTTCTCGCTTCGAGGTGTCAACTCTTTCTCTCGCCTTCGTATCCCGACTGTGTGCCCGCGAAAACGGCAACAACACCTCGCTTATACGGTCTTCGCGGCGAAGGTTACTGTTAAGTAAAATGGCCATTTAGGTCCTTGACGGCGATTTCGAAAGCTATTGATTCCAAACGACATTCGCCTTCCAGTTGGGGGCGCTTTTTTGCATTTTTCACAGCCTCGTTTTTGATCATGTCGCTGATTCGGTGCGACATTCCGGGTTTGGCAGTTTTCGCAGTTTTTTGGAGCATTTTCGACCGTTTTATCGATTCTAAAGGAGATTCCAGCTTTGGTTCGCGGCCGACGTTCCGCGAATGTTGTTGATTCTAAACCAAAGGCATTTTCGGTCGTGGATGTTAGAGCGGGGGCGCTTTTGCGCATTCTTTCGATTATAGGTTCACATATATAGGCTAGATATGCGCTTAAGTACGCCGAAATCAGCGGAATGCAAAAGTCGAAAAAGTCAGACTCTGCGAGAACGGAGGGCGCTATTTCCGCCCCTTTCGCAAAAATCCTGCTATCGCTCTGATCCTGAACGACATTCCAGCTTTGGCAGGGCGCGCCTCTTGGCGATTTTCGGTGTTTTTCCGCCGTTTTCGACAGATTAGGCTTTGTGACGTAGGCTAGATATGGAACGGGCAGCGGCGGAAGGACCACAGGTGCAAGCTGCCGAATCCGCCGGCTCATGGGTTGACCTCCAGGCGCGGGCGCGCCTTCGCCGGCAGCGGGCGCAGGCCAAGTTGCGCAGCCATCCTCATCGCCTGCACCAGGCCCAAGGCCGCGGCCCAGAGCCTCCGAGCGACGTGATCGGGCAAGGCCGCGTGCCATGGGTCGCGGCGCGCGGTCCGGGTGGACTTTTGAGCATGGGCGCGATTGGCGGCGAGGAAAGCGGGCGTGACTCGAGGTGATCGACGAAGAGACATAGGGACAACCCTCCGGATGGTCAGGCGCGTTCGAAGCGCCTGCCGGTAAATTGCCCCTCCATCCCCAAGGGCTAAAGCATTGCAAAGAAATAGATAATTGTCAAGTAAAATTGGCAGATTTTTTAGATGGGGAATCGCTCTTCGAATCACGCCGCAGGTAAGCTAACGACCCTGTATGACTTTTGTAGCGCGGCTGGTTGCCTGGACGGCGAGGGCCCGCTCGCCGGACTCCTGCAAGCAGGTGCCAGGTGTCAGGTGCCAGGTGTTAGTTGTCAGGGGGCAGCCGTTTTGCTCCCCAGTGGATATAAGCTAAGATCGACTGGGATGAGCGCTAACTGCAGAATTGATGTTCCGGCGGAGGAAATTGCGGCATTCTGCCGCCGAAACCACATCCACAAGCTCTCGCTGTTTGGATCTGTTGTGCGCGAGGACTTCGGACCAACCAGCGATGTGGACGTGCTGGTCGAGTTCGAGCCGGGCCATGTGCCAGGACTGCGCTTTTTCGCGCTGGAGCGCGAGCTCGGCGAGCTCCTGGGCCGCCGTGTCGAACTCGACACGCCTCAATTCCTGAGCTCCCAAATCCGAAGCAAGGTCGTGGCGGAGGCTGAGGTACGGTATGTCGCGCCGTGATCCCGGCGTTGGCTTGCGCCACATGCTCGACCATGCCCGCGAAGCCATAGAAATGGCGCGCGGCAAAACGCGCGGCGACCTGACCGCACTATATTCTGCGAGTCTCAATAGGGTAATATCGAGTCCAGGAGCGCAAGATGCCCGTGCATACGGACGCGACCATCGACGACTTGTATCATGTCCCCGGCAAAGCCGAAATCGTCAATGGAGAACTGCGACTCATGTCCCCAACCGGAGATTTGCCGGGTAGCGCGGCGTTGGAGATCGTGGTCTCGCTACATGCCCACTCGCGCCGAACGGGATCGGGCCGAGCGTACGGAGATAACGTCGGTTTCATCGTGACCCTCCCTCATCGGCGCTCTTTCAGCCCTGACGCGGCCTACTACGTCGGGCCACGTTCGAAGGGCAGATTCCTGGAAGGCGCGCCGATCTTCGCCGTCGAAGTGCGAAGCGAGGGCGATTATGGTCCCGGAGCCGAGCAGGAACTCGCGGCGAAACGTCAAGATTACTTCGAGGCAGGCACGCAGGTGGTCTGGGACGCGGACGTTCTCAGATCGGAAACCATCCGCGTGTTCCGCGCCGGCAATCCGCTGAATCCAACGGTCTACTCTCGCGGCCAGCTTGCCGAGGCCGAACCCGCAGTGCCGGGCTGGACCTTTCCCGTGGAAGACCTTTTTCGCTAAAACCAGCATTCAGCCGTCAGCTATCAGCCATCAGCCCTTTGCCGTCAGCTTCAGGCGATGCTCTACCCAATCGCCGAAAGCTGAAGGCTGACTGCTGACTGCTGAAGGCTGACCGCTGAAAGCTGCCCCGTCTTAAGCGTCCTTCGCTATAATCTCAAACTCAACTTGGGACCGGAGGCTACCCATGCGCATGAGACGTGTCGGGATTGTGGTTCTTTTGATTTTTGGCATGGCGGGAGCGTGGCGCGCGACGCGCACCATGCGGGCCGCCGATTCTTCCTCGGATTCAAGCAAGCCGGACGACACCCTGTTCAAGGGCATGAAGTGGCGCCTGGTCGGACCTTATCGAGGCGGGCGCGTGATCGCCGTTACCGGAGTGGTGGGCGAGCTGAATGTCTACTACTTCGGCGCGGTCGCCGGCGGAGTGTGGAAGTCGATCGACAGCGGCGGAAATTGGACGCCGCTCACCGATAAGGAGCCCATCGCTTCGGTCGGCAGCATCGCCGTGCCGGACTCCGATCCCAACGTGATCTACGTGGGCACAGGCGAAGGATGCCCTCGCGGCGACGTGACCTATGGCAACGGCGTTTGGAAGTCGCTCGATGGCGGCAAGACGTGGGTGCACATGGGCCTCGACAACACCGAGACCATTCCGCGCCTTATCGTGAATCCGCACGACCCGAACGAAGTCTTTGTGGCCGCGCTCGGGCACATCTACGGGCCCAACCCCGACCGCGGCGTTTACAAGTCCACTGACGGCGGCAAGACGTGGAAGAAGGTGCTTTTCAAGGACGACAAGACGGGCGCGGTCGATATCACCTTCGATGCCTCGAATCCTCATGTGCTCTTGGCCGCGCTCTGGGAGATGAACCGGACGGCGTACGGCCTGACGAGCGGCGGACCCGGCAGCGGGCTTTACAAATCGACGGACGACGGCGAAACCTGGAAGCGTCTTGAGGAGCACGGCCTGCCCAAGGGCGTATGGGGACGTGTGGGCGTGGCGGTTTCGGGCGCCGACCCGCAACGCGTCTATGCGCTGATCGAGGCGGCGGAAGGCGGGCTGTATAGTTCGAGCGACGGCGGCGAAACGTGGAACCGCGTGAATCAGGACCATCGCTTCACGCAGCGAGCGTGGTACTTCACCCACGTCTTTGCCGATCCCAAGAGCGTCGACACCGTTTACATTTTGAACACCGGCGCTTATCGCTCGACGGACGGCGGCCGGACGTTCACGCCACTCGGCGCGCCCCACGGCGATCATCACGGCTTGTGGATCGATCCCACAAATCCGCAGCGCATGATCAACAGCAATGACGGCGGCGCCAACGTGTCGATCGATGGCGGCAAAACGTGGTCGACCCAGGAGAATCAGCCGACCGCGCAGTTCTATCACGTGATCGCGGACGATCGGCATCCCTACTACATCTACGGGGCGCAGCAGGACAACTCCACGGTCGCGATCGCGAGCGCGGGCGAAGAAGGGGGAATCGGACGCCAGGACTGGTACCCGGTGGGCGGCGGCGAGAGCGGCTACATTGCGCCTTATCCCCGGGATCCGAACTTCGTCTATGCGGGCTCCTACGACGGTCTGATCACACGCTACGATCATCGCACCGGGCAGGAGCAGGAGGTGAGCCCGTGGCCTGACAATTATATGGGCGAGGGCGCCGCGGACCTGAAATATCGCTTCCAATGGACATTCCCTATCACGATCTCGCCGCACGATCCGAACGTGATCTACGCCGGCGCGCAAGTGATCTTCAAGAGCGCCGACGCCGGCCAGAGTTGGACGGTCATCAGCCCCGACCTCACGCGCAACGACAAGTCGAAGCAAGGCTCGTCGGGCGGACCGATCACGCAGGACAACACCGGCATCGAGTACTACGACACCGTGTTCGCCATCGCCGAATCGCCGGTGCAGGAAGGTCTCATCTGGGCGGGCAGCGACGATGGATTGGTACATCTCACCCGCGACGGCGGGCGCAACTGGACCGATGTCACGCCGAAGGAGATGCCCGAATGGAGCCTGATCAGCCTGATCGAACCTTCGCCGCATGAGGCCGGCACGGCCTACGTGGCTGCGGAGCGGCACCGGCTTGACGATCATCATCCGTACATCTACAAGACGGACGATTTCGGCAAGACGTGGACAAAGATCACGGAGGGAATCGCGGATAACGTCTATGTACATTCGGTCCGCGAGGATCCCGAACGCAAAGGTCTGCTGTACGCGGGCACCGAGACCGGCGTGATGGTCTCTTTTGACGACGGCGGGCGCTGGCAGTCGCTGCAATTGAATCTGCCGCAGTGTCCGGTGCACGACCTGATCGTGAAGAACGGCGATCTCGCCATCGCGACCCACGGACGCTCCTTCTGGATACTCGACGATCTCTCGCCGTTGCGCGAATTCACTGCTGACATCGCTTCCGAGCCTGTCCATCTTTTCAAGCCGCGGGCGGCCTATGTGCCCGGGTTCGGCGGAGGCTTCGGGCCGCGAGGCGCGATCGGACAGAATCCGCCGGGAGGCGCCGTGATCGACTACGAGCTGAAGAATCCACCGCCGAGCGAGTCCAAGCCGGGATTGAACGCAAGCGGCGCGGAGAACGGCACAACTAACACTCCAGAGGCGAACGCTGCGGGTCAGGCCGGCGCTAATGCGTCGGAAAAGAGGGGAGAAAGAGCGGCGGCCATCAAGATCGAGATCGACGACAGCGCCGGCCACGTTATCCGGCAGTATCCGCCCAAAAGCGCTGAGGGCGAGGAAGGAGCAGAAGAGTTCCCGGGGTTCCGAGGCGGTCAGAACGGCGTGCCGGCGGAGAAGGGCCTGAATCGCTTCACCTGGGACTTGCGCTACGAGCCGGCGACTCGCGTTCCGGGCAGCACACACTGGGGCGGTGGCGGAGGAGGACCGCGGGTGCTGCCGGGCACGTATGAAGTGAAGTTGACGGCGGCGGGTCACACGTACACGGCGCCGCTCGAAGTGAAGCTCGACCCGCGATTAAAGGTGGCGCGGGCCGATCTCGAGAAGCAACTTGACCTGGCGCTGAAGATCCGCGACCGCGTGACCGCGGATCACGACGCGGTCAATCAGATTCGCAGCGTGCACACACAGCTCACGGCTCTCGAGGGGCGCCTGGGCGGCAATGAACACGCCAAGCCGCTGCTGGATTCCGCTAAGGCTCTCGACAAAAAGATGACGGCGATCGAAGAGAGGCTGATGCAGACGAAGTCCAAAAGCTCCGAAGACCCGTTGAACTACCCGGTGAAGCTCGACGACCGCATGGGGGCGCTGGGCGGCGCGGTCGAGAGCGCGGACGCGGCGCCCACCGAGCAGGATTACACCGTCTTCGACCTGGTGAACGGAGAGCTTGAGAAGGTTCTGGCGGAGTGGCGGGATTTGCGCAGCCACGATCTCGCCGCGTTCAACGCGCAGGCGGCGAAGGCGGGCATCGGCGTCATCGGGGTGAAGGAGGATCATCAGGCCGAGGACGATGCGAGGTAGGGCCAGGCCTTGTGCCTGCCCTCTTTCTGAGCGGGGGCTAACCCGGGCCGCTGCTGCGGAGGGCGCCCACACGGAGCGCCCCTACGGCGCCCTATTCGTAGCGCAGAGCGACGATGGGGTCGAGCCGGGACGCCTTCAGAGCGGGCCAGAGTCCGAAGAACAGCCCGATCGAGACCGCGACCACAAAGCCCGCGACTACCGACCACAGGGGCACGGCGGAAGGAAGGATGTTCAACACGCGGATCAGCGCGCTCAGGCCGAAGCCGAGCGCAATCCCAAGCGCGCCTCCCGAGCCCGTCAGGGTCATGGCCTCCAGCAGGAACTGCCAAGTGATGTCGCTGCGCCGCGCGCCGACGGCCTTGCGCACGCCGATCTCGCGCGTGCGCTCCGTGACCGATACCAGCATGATGTTCATCACGCCGATGCCGCCCACCAGCAGCCCAATGGAGGAAATGACCACCGTGACCAGCACCACGGTGCCGATCAACTGATCGAACTGATTGATGATCGCATCGGCGGACGAAATGCCGAAGTTGTCTGCCTCTTCCGGTTTCACGTGCCGCCGGCGCCGCAGCACCCCTTCCACCTCGTCCTTGGCTTGATCCATTCTTCCCGGGAAGGCCGTGGCGATGACGAAATTCTCCTTCTCGTTGGGGTACATCTTCTTGAACGTGAGATAGGGAATCTTCACGGTCATATCCGTGTTGTCGTTCCCCGGGAAAGCCGTCCGGGGAGCGGTGGTGCCGATCACCTCAAACGCCTCGCTGCCGATCACGATCAGCTTGCCTACCGGATCTTCGTTGGGAAAGAACCGCTTCACCACGTCGTTCCCGATGACGGCCACGTTCGCGCGATGGAGATTATCGATCTCGTTGAAGAAGCGACCGTCGGACAGCACGTCGTTGAGGGCGCGGAAGTCCTCCGGGGTGACGCCGTTGAACTGGTAGCTCAAAATCTGCATGCCCTTGTACTTGACGGGCGGCGGATTGCCCCACCAGATGAACGTCTCTATGGCGACGGTTTTGACATCGGAGCACTCGTCCTGGATGGCCATGCCGTCGTCATAAGTTATGGGCTTGCGCAGCCGCTCTTCGCGCGTCAAACGTCCCACGTGGATGCCCGGATCGAGCTTGAAGATGAAAAGGTTCGAGGTGCCGAAATCCTTGGCCGCAGCCGCCACCTGGCTTTCGAGTCCGGCAAAGACCGAAGCTACGGCGATGACGGTGGTGGTGCCGATCAGCACACCGAGAATAGTAAGAAACGAGCGAAACTTGTGCGTGCGCAGGGTATCGAGCGCCAGGAGGAGGTTTTCGCGAATGTTCCGGTAGGCCTGCATAATTAACTCATTGCTTCATCGGTGCATTGATTCAATGCGTTCTTGCCGTAGGTTGCGAGGCAGCGAAAATCGCGAGCAGTTCATTGGCTTCCGCGAGGAGACCTCGCATCTTCTCTGGCTTCACAATTCCTGTTTCGGCCAGCAGTTCCAACCAGAAGACCGTCTCGTCTGCCTCTTCGACCACAACGCCCAACTTCGCCACGAACTCGGCCTTAGATCGGGCTCGGCAGACCGCTCAAGGATTCAATGAGCCACTGAGCCAATTCCCTCACGCTTCCGTCCTCAGCGCCTCGATAGGATCGAGCCGCGCTGCCTTGGTTGCGGGATAGATTCCGAAGAACAGACCCACAACGGTCGAGAGCGACAGGCCGACCAGCACGGCGCTCACCGGCACCGACGCGGTGAAGACCATATCCACCAGCTTGGCGATAATCACCGCCAGGATGATTCCGAGCAGACCGCCGACGCCGGCCATCACGCCGGACTCGATCACGAATTGCAGCAGGATATCGCGCCGCCGCGCTCCCAACGACTTGCGGATGCCGATCTCGTGCGTCCGTTCCGTCACGCTGGCCAGCATGATGTTCATGATCACGATGCCGCCCACCACCATGAACACAGCGACGACGGCGATGGTGATGGCAAAAATCGAGCCGGTCAGTTGCTCCCACAGGCCCATGATGGTCGCGGAGGCGTTGATGCCGAAATCGTCGGACTCTTTATAGGGAACGTGGTGACGTGCCCGCATCAGCGCCCGGGTCTCGTCCTCCAGCTCCAGCATCTGGTCGGCGTTGTTGGCCTGCACATCGACGTCGATGCCGGGCCGCGACGCATAAAGCTTCTGGAAAGTGGTCAGCGGAATCTGGACGAAGTTGTCCTGGCTTTGTCCCAGGGTCTTGCCGATCGTCTGGGCGGCGCCGATCACACGAAAGGGCTGGCCCCCGATCGTAATCACTTTGTCGAGCGGATCGGAGTTCGGGAAGAATTCGTTCACCAAGTCCGTGCCGATGAAGCAGACCATGGCGCTGTGCTCATACTCCGCCTCCGTAAAGTATCGGCCGCTTCCTACCTGCTCCTCCTCGACGCCCATCATGCTCGGCGTTTCACCGGTAATCGAGACCTCGTAGAGCGCATGATTCTTGTAACGGATCGCCGGGGCGGAATTGCGGCCATGCCATGCCTGGGCGCCGATGGACTTGTAACCCTGGAGGCTGTCTTTGAGGAACTCGTAGTCGTCCATCCGGATCAGCTTGTTGCGGCGTTGTTCCTTGATCCATTCTTCGTCGCTGGTATTGGCCCAGTTGAACTGGTCGAGGATGAAGACATTGGCGCCCAAATTGGCGATATGGGTGGCAATGTAGAGGTTCATGCCGTTAATCACCGACATCACCACGATCAAGGTGGTGGTGGCGATCACGACGCCCAGCAGGGTGAGAAAAGAACGCAGCTTGTGAACGCGCAGGGCTTCGAGCGCGATCCAGAAGGCCTCGCGGGCGCTCACCGCGAAGGTGGCGTGGCCGTCCTTGACTCGGGCGTGGCTCAGAAGGGGTTGCGCATTGGTGATTGCGGACACGCGGGTTCCTTGGTCGGCGGGGCGGGGTTCGTTGTCCAGTTCATCTCACCTGCTCGTCGCGCGCCACTTTGCCGTCACGGACACTTATGATGCGGCGCGCCCGCGCGGCGATGTCGTGCTCGTGGGTGACCAGCACGATGGTGTTGCCGGCTGCCTGCAGGCGATCAAAAAGGTTCATGATCTCCTCGCCGGTGGCGGTGTCGAGGTTGCCGGTAGGCTCGTCGGCGAGCAACAGCGACGGGTTGTTGACCAGGGCGCGGGCTACGGCCACTCTCTGCCGCTGACCACCGGAGAGTTCGTTCGGCTTGTGATCCATGCGATCCCCGAGGTCGACGCGGCGCAGGGCTTCCTGGGCGCGCTCCAGGCGTTCGACGGCCGGGGTGCCGTTGTAGATCAGGGGCAGCTCCACGTTGTGCAGCGCGGAGGCTCGCGAAAGCAGGTTGAATGTCTGAAAAACGAATCCTATCTCCTTGTTGCGGATGTAGGCCAGTTCGTCGTCGGTCAACTCGCTCACCAGCCTGCCGTTCAGCCAATATCGACCTTGCGTCGGCGTATCGAGGCAGCCGATCAGGTTCATCAGGGTGGACTTGCCGGACCCTGACGGCCCCATGATCGCCACGTACTCCCCGCGGCGGATATCGAATGAGACACCTGAGAGGGCATTCACCTGGATCGCACCGCCCATGTCGTAGGTCTTCCACAGATCCTCGACGCGGATCAGGACGCCGTCCGGCGGGGTGTCGTACTCCTGAACGGGCGCGGTGAGCGTTTGTGTTCCCATGCTTCAGATCTTCCAATCCGGTAGTGCCCTAAATTCAGACGTACGGGCGGCCCTTGTGGCCGCCCAATCAGAGCACATCCTTTGCGAGCCGCGAGCAGTTGGGCGGCCACAAGGGCCGCCCGTACGTCTGAATTAGGACGACGGCACAGGCTGTACCGGCGCCGTGTTATCGACCCGCACCTTGGTGTCGGTCTTCAGCGTCCTCAGCACCTGGTAACTACCGGTTACGATCTCATCGCCGGGCTGCAGGCCCTTGAGCACTTCCACGTTTGTGTCCGACATGATCCCCGACTCCACGGGGACGAAGACGGCCTTTCCGCCGCGAATCACAAACGCGCCCTGCACCTCTTCCTTGAGACGATTCTGCTCCTGCGGCGATAGCTGCGACACCGGACGGCTGGCCGCCAGCGCCTTCCCCTTGCCGTCGGTTTGGTTTTCTTCCAGCTCGCGGCGCGTGCGGATGGTCAGCGCCTGGATGGGAATCGCCACGGCGTTCTGCCGCGTGGCGGTGGTGATCTTGGCCGTGCAGGAGAGGCCGGGCCTCAAGTTCGGGGGCGGATTGTCCAACGTCACCACTACTTTGAAGTCTTTGGCTTCCTGGTTGGACGTATCGCTCGAGGTGCTGGCGGTGGTTGTCTGCCCGGTGGTGCTGCTTACGGCGCTCTGACCGATTTCGGTCACTTTACCGCTAAACGTCTTATTGGGAATCGCGTCGATTGAGATCTGCGCCGGCTGGCCCAGCTTTACGTTGACGATATCCGTTTCATCGACCAGCACTTCGGAGGTGATGATCGACATGTTCGCCACCTGAAAGAGCACGCTGCCCACCGCGTTCTGGATGCCCGGCACCACGTTCTCGCCCACCGTCACCGGAAGCGAAGTCACAATGCCGTCAATCGGTGAGACGTAAACCGTTTGAGCAAGCTGGTTCTCGAGGCCCATCAACTGCGCCTTGTTCTGCGCCAGGCGCGCCGCGGCCATGTCATGATTGAACTGAGCTTGCTGTAGTTGGGCTTTGGCCTGGGCCACCGAAGCCTGCGCCGATTGCACGTTCGCCTTGGCCACCTCAAAGTCGCTCAGCCGCGAATCGTAATCCTGCTTGGAGAGCAGGTTATCCTTAAAAAGCTCCTGGCCGCGATCAAAAGCGTCACTGGATTGCTTGAACTTCGCTTGGTTCTGAGCCAGGTTGGCCTGCTGAAGATTCAGACTGGCTTTGGCTGAATCAACGCTAGCCTGAGAGGCTTCCAGGTCCGCCTCTTCGGTGTTGATGGCCGCGCGCTGTCCGTCGACGCTGGCTGTCTGCTGCACGTCCTCCGTACGCAACAGGAGCTGGCCCTTTTTCACCGTGTCGCCTTCCTTGACCGTCATTTCCGTGATCTTGCCCATAGAGTTGGCGTTCACGTTGACGAGATTGGCATCCGGGGGCTTGATCTGTCCCGAAGCGGTGACAATGGCGGCGAGGTCCTGCCGCCCCACCTTTCCGGTCTGCACAACCACCGTGCCGCGCTTGCTCCAACTGATACCGGCGACCGCCAGAATGACCAGCACTACCAGGGAGACGATCGCGAGGATCGCCTTGGTGCGCGGCTTCATACCCTTTTTCCCCCTAGAAGGCGGGGCCGCTCCCATCAGGGAGCGTTCCGAAAGCTCAACGCGTCCTACCGTCTGATTCTCTTCCAACACCGTAGAGTTGCCCATTTTTTATACTCCTGGACGGCTGGCCACCAGCGCGCCTGCCCCGAGGCGTCGACCCGGCTTCAGCACACTTAGACGTGAATCGGGGGCCGTTTGGTAATACGTTCGGTAACCCGGAAAAGTTCCAGGCTCAAAAAAAGTTGGCCTCAGCAGTCTGCAAGCATCCCGGCCTTGGAAATGGCGGGACGGGTGCGTACACGGTATGCGGGAATTCGGCTGGCGGTTCCGTCGCCCAAGCCCGCGTTCGAGTCGTGCATTGTTCTATTACAAAGTTATTATACCGCGTCCAAGAATCCGAATAAAGGCGAATGCGAATTGTGATCGTGGGCCAATTTGTGACCGTAGTGCCGAGGTTTACCTCGCGAAATGGCCGCGTAAAGCCGCCGCTACGTCAGAATTGACGGCTCGGCGGTCCGCGGCGGAAGCCACGCACCTCGCCCAAATCGCGACGCCACCGAAAGGCAAATCATACTCATGCAAATCTGGACAGTTGGATGGCTGGCGTGGCCCTCTCAAGCGGCGTAAAGCTCCGGATGTGCAAACTTTTGCATCAGACATGCAAGACTTTTGTACATGCTCTTGCAGCTCGCCGCCCGACTTGCAGAAAACAAAGAAGTTGACGTTCACTCTGACCTGGTATCTGAACTGCGGGAAGGTGTTCGTCGCAGCCAGTTAAGCTAGAAACTCAAACTCAAGATCAGGTGACCAAACCAATGACAATGCTCAGGACCCGTTATAAGGCGGCTGGCTTGGCGGTCAGCCTTGCGCTCACGATGTTGGCTCTTTCCCCTGCGGCAAGGGCTACCAGCGTCTTCTTTAGCGACCTGGGGAGTCCGGTAAACTACAACGCTGACTTCGGTTGGACTGTGTCTGGCACCGGCGGCACCGGTGGCACAAGCTATACCGCGGCGAACCTGTTCACATCCGCGTTCACGGGCAGCGTTGGCCAGATCGATCTGGGGGTAACTTGGGCTGTCGGCCCGGATCCGTTTACAGCGAGCATCTGGACGGACGCCAGCGGCCTTCCCGGCACCGAGGTTCCCGGAGCCTCCTGGACCGGCCTACTCGCTAGCGCTCATTTTGGGAGCTCCTCGAACAGCTTGGTCACAATCAACGTTTCCGGCGTCAGCCTGAGCGCGGGGCAATCCTATTTCTTGATCCTGGCGCCGACCAGCGTCAACGACAATAGCTGGAATGCCTGGAACTGGAATACCCAGGGCATTAACGGTCTGGACTTGTACTCCACAAACGGTGGCACGACATGGAACTCAAACGGCACCGGCAACCCGCTTGGAGCCTTTGACATTCTCGGTGCGCCCGCCGTGGCCGAGCCCTCAACAGTCGGGCTGCTAGGTTTGGTCGCGCTCGCCGGCCTGCTCGTCGCGATAAGCCGGCGGCAGGGAAACTCTCCGGACAATTGCTGAAGGCTGCGGTCAATTATCAGTCGCCGCAGCCCCGTAGAGGCGCCGTCCTGCAGCCCATCGGGAACTGCCTTGGGGCCGTGGGACCAAAGTCGAGTCTCCCAAATCCGGGTTCATCCGCTATCGCTATCCAGCCCGTTGCTACCGATCGCGCTTCGTGTTACCGTCGCTTGAGGTTCTCCGCAGACCGGAACGTCGGAGGTGACGATCTGCGGACTTTCGAGCGATGTGCCATGCTCTCCGCGTCTCATTGCGGTCCGAGGCGAGCGCATCCGGCGGCGCCTGCGATGTTCGCTCTTTGCCTGGCGGCATATCTGCTTGTCACGCCATCCGCAGCGGGCGAATTCCAGCTCTCCCCCGACACTGTTCGCATTGAGGGCTCAGTTTATGCGCAAGGTGGCGGTCCTGTTCCCACCGCGCGGATACGGCTCGAATCGGAGGAAGGTTCTCAGATTTGGGAGAGCGGCCTTGACGAGCAGGGACGATATGGCTTTGCCGGGTTAACTCGAGGAGTTTATCAGTTGATTGCGACGGCCGAGGGTTTCGAGACCTTTCGGGAGACGATCGATCTCAGCCGGACGCCCGGCCACATGATCTTCGACATCACCATGGCGCCCTTGTCCAAGAGCGGCGGCCCGCCTGAGTCGCTGACCGACGCGCAGGCTCCGCGGAAGGCCCGCCAGGAATACGAGAAGGGAGTAAAGGCGCTGGCCGCCAATCGAATTGCGGAAGCCAAGACTCACTTCGCGAAAGCGGTCGAGGCGTATCCATGCTACGCACGCGCTCAGACCGCCGAAGCGCTCAGTCTGATTTCGGATCACGATCTGCACGGCGCTGAGGCGGCGCTTCAGAAGGCTATCCAGTGCGATGCGGGATTTGCCAGCGCTTACTTGAAGCTCGGCGAACTGTACAATGCCGAGTTGCGCTTCAATGAGAGCCAGAAGGTGCTTGAGAGCGGGGTGCGGCTCGATCCGGCTCTCTGGAAATTCCACTATGGCCTGGGAGTGGCCTACTACGGCACGGGTTCCTACGACAAGGCCGAAGAGGAATACCTCCGGTCGGAATCGCTCACGCCGCCGGCGCCACCGGAGGTCCATCTGAAGCTGGCAGACGTCTATTTTAAGCAGAGGCGGGGGGATCGCGCCTACGCCGAAATGAAGGCGTACCTCGCGGCCGATCCCAACGGTCAATTCGCCGAGAAGGTGAAAGGCCTGATGGCCCAGATGCGAGCGGCGGTGCGTCCTGCTTCGGCGGACGCCGCAGCTCCCGCGTCAAGCCCGAAGCCCTAGCAGGCTGCTGAAAGGGGGCCGGGAAAGCGCGGGGCTTCAGCCCCGCCACAGGGGAACGCTTAAGGAGTTTATTGAATTATTGGGGTGCGTCTTCCGGCGGGGCTGAAAACCCCGCCCTTTCCGGCCTCTTTCAGCGGTTGCAGCCCGTTACCTCACTTTCCTATAATTACAGGGAGGCTAGTCCAGATTAATTGCAGCCGCAGCGAAGCAAGCCAGGACCGCGTTGCCATGTCCACAACCATCGTCAAGAAACTGCAGGATGAAATTCAGGCTTTGGAGCACGAGCTGAATCACGAGCTGCCCGCGGAGTTGAAGCGGGCGCGGGCGCTCGGAGACCTGAGCGAAAACGCCGAGTACATCATGGCGAAGCAGCGCCAGGAGATCGTCAACGCGCGCCTGGGCCAGCTCAAGAAGCGCTTGGCCGACCTGTCGCTTGTGAATATGTCGAATATTCCCAAGGACCGCATCGCTTTCGGCTCGCGCGTGGTGCTCTATGACATCGACCGCGACTCGCAAGTGGAGTATCGGCTGGTGACCACCGAGGAAGCGGATTTCGCCCGAGGTCTTATCTCCACCACGTCGCCGATCGGGCGCGGACTGATGGGAAAGAAGGTGGGCGATACGGTGAAGATCAGCACGCCCGCCGGCGGCACCCGTGAGTTCGAAGTGAAGGAAATGCAGACCATCCACGAGCGGACGGATCTTCAATAGCCGCTGCGGCCTTACCGGGTAGCCATTCTTTGCAGGAAGTCAAGCAGGAACGCGCGGTCCCCCTCCACCATTTTGCCTGCGAGCTCCTTGAGCTTCAGCAGAAGCCGTTTTTGCGGTCCACTAAGGGTGGTATCCGCTTCCAGCGCCTCGATCGAGAGCCGAGGGCTCAGGTGCGGGGTCGCGGCTGCGCCGTCCTCGGGACAGAAGAGCCGGTAGAGCGGAAGATCCAAAGCTGCGGCGAAACGGTACAACGTCTCCAGCGAGGGAACGATCTGCTCGTTCTCGACTCGCGACACGTACGATCGCGGCAGGCCGCTCGCCCTTTCGATGTCGCCCTGGGAGAAGCCCTTCTGCTCCCGCAAGCGGCGGATTCTGTTACCAATAGCCATAATTCTCCTCGTGGCGGGTCAGTCAGTCTGACTCGGCCATGCGAAGGTCAATGCCCTCACGGAGAGCGTTGAGCAAGCTGTTATCCAAACAGCCATAAGTCGCAGACACCTCGATAGTTCTTCTCTGTGTTGTTGAAAATGAAAGGGTTCTGTCTTCGGCTTGGAGCTGAGCGCGGGTAACTCGACCGTTTCAGTCACTCTAATGTGACGGCATGGCCTGAGGGCAAGTCGCCGTTAGGTCGCGCCGCCCGAAGCTTAATTCGCGAGCGCGTCACTGAACACCTGAAAGGGCGCCCAGTAATAAGGCTTGTGGTGCGGACCTTCCGAGTGCAGAAGCGTCAGTTGAGCCTGACGCAGGGCCTGCTGCGGAGTCATCCCATCGCGCAGCCCGCCGTATAGCGTCTCCATCAGCTCGGCGGTCGAATTGTCGTCAACTTCCCACAATCCGGCGATCACATTGCGCGCCCCCGCGCGCAGGAACGACCAGGCGAATCCTACCAGCCCCTCGCCGGCGTAAGTCTGGCTGGCAGCGCCGCGGCAAGCCGAGACAGTCACCAGATCGGCATGAATCGGCAGGCTCATCACGTCCCGCGCATAAAGCTTGTAGCGTTCTCCCTCCGGCGACAGGATGATCGCGGAGTCGAGCGGATCGTCGGGATTCGCCTCGGCGTGCGCGGTGAAGTGGATCATCGAGAACTGGCCGGGCCTCGAGGCGGCATACGCTCCGGGGGTAGCGACGGCGCCGGTCAGAAGAGTGGAGCCGCTGAACTCCCTTCGAATGCCCTCCATCTCGGGGCCTGCTTGGGCTAACTTGGGAAAGCCTGCAGTATCCGGAGGCAACGGATCGCCGATCAACAGTAGCTTGGCGCCACGCTTCTGCGGAGCGCGGCTGCGGCGCAAGGCCAGATCGAGCGAGGGAATGACCGAAACGCGCACATCTTCAATCCAGTAGCGCGAGGCGTCGCCAACCGGCAAGGCGCCGAAATTAAGGTTGTGCAGTTCGCCGTCCGGAGCGATGGCGACGCTCGATCCGGCCGGAATCAACCCCTGCGCGGGCGCAAGCAGGACCTCGTAAAGCTTGCGGCCGGTGTCACTGCCTTCGCCCAGAGGGTCGCGGAGTTGCCCGATGGTCCGATTGTAGTCGCGCGCCAGGCTTTCGATCTGCTGCTGCCGCGGAAGCTCGAATTGCGTCACCTTGGCAGGCGTGATCACCCAGAGGTAGGAACGTCGCGGCGCCAGCCAATAAGACAGCAGGACGGTCCGCGAGGCTCGCGCCAGCTTCCTATAGTCATTGCTATGTGCTTTCGAGCCGCCCGTAGCATTGGCAGAATCGACGACGCCGAGCTTCTCACTGAGAACCCGCGCACGGCTGGACTCCGCGACCCGCAGCGCGTCCGCTTGGCGATGCTCGGAAGCGAGGAGGTCCACATAGCCCTGGTAGAAGCCAACCAAACTCGAAAAATAGGTGATGCGGTAATCGTCCCGCTCGAGGGAAGCACGTTCGGTGTCGATCAGAACCAGCGCCTGCTGAAACTCGACCTCGGCCTCGCTATTGCGATGAGCGGAAACCAGCAGGTTGGCCAGCTCGGCGTGCGCCGCCAGCACCAGGCTCGGCTCGTGCTGCGGATCCAAGCTTTGAGCGGATTGCATAACCGAACGGTAGATACCCTCGGCTTCCCGCGGCCGCTTGAGCGCCACGGCGATACGCGCGCGATCGATCTCGGGCCACAGCCGCTCGGCAGGCTCGTCCATTTTCGTCTGAAGTGCAAGCGCCTGGCGGTTGTAGTCCACTGCGCGCGTGGGGTCGCCAAGCTGGATCGAAACCTCGGTGAGATTGTGCAGCCAGCTCGCCATCCAATGGGGATCGTTACTCCGGGTCGCGATGGCCAGCGCCTGGTTGTAATACGAGAAAGCCTGCCGATAATCGCCGGTGCCCTGATAGAGGTCGCCTAGACGTCCCAGGCTGACCTGCTGATCCGAGGTGTCGCTGATCTTCGCCGCGAGGGCCTCCGCCCGGCGGAAAATCTCAAATGCTTTGTCGGGCTGGCCCAGCATCATGTAACACCAACCTATGTTGGTCTCTGTACGCGCCGTACCGCTCTTGGAGTGAACCTGGTCGAACAAGTTAAGAGCCTGTTGGAACCAGGGCACGGCCTCATCAAACCGGTTGGTGTTCATGCGAATGAAGCCCATCGTACCTACCGCAGACGATTGCAGGTTGAGATCGCCCACTTGCTTCGCAAGCCGGAGCGCGTCCTCAGCATCGGGTTCGGCGTCCCGGTACCTTCCCAGCCGCACCAGGTCGGACGCGCGCCTGATCTCAATTTCGGCAATCAACTGTGGCAGATTGCGGGATCTCGCAAGGTCCAAAGCCCGGTTCAGGAATTCCAGGGAGCCGTTGTAGTCGGCCAGCAGTAACCTGAGCCAGCCGTGATCGGTCAGCAGGCGCACTTGAAGGTAGGGGGCCTGAGGCAACGCCATCGAAGGGTCAGGCAGCAGGGTCGCGGCTTGAGCGGTGTCGTCTTTACCGAGAAGGACCTCGGCCTTGAGCAGCCGGAAGCTCCAGTACCATTGAGAGTCCGGCTGCTTCCCGAAGCGAGCGAGGCCACGGTTCGCGACCTCGAGGGCCGGGTCCAAATCGCCCTGCTGCCGGAGACGCAGGCCGCGACCATAGTCGGCATCGGGATCGGAAGCCGCGTGCCGGGCACAGGCCACCAGCGACAACATAATTGTGAGCGCGGCAATTACGGAGATGCCAGCCCTGGCCTTGCCCACCGTACACCTTCGCTTCCGCTGGGGATCAGGATGTTCAAACGGGGCCGAGTCCGGCCACGTTGGGCGGCGAAGGGTCAGCTTAAAGGAAGCGGCCGTGGGTGGGCAAGTTCTATGTCGGCGGATAAGGCTGTCCGTTGCCGGAGCCGCCTCCGGACGATATCTGGCCTTCAACGGAAGAGCCGAGCTGGGCGCGGAGCATGGTGATGCTGCGCGAATAGGGCGTGATCAGAAACTCCGCCAGGTAGATCGTGCCGAAGTGCGGAACGTGAATTGCGTGTCCATCGGCTTTCACGTCGCGGCAATGCACATTGACCTCGCTCGCCAGCGAGCAGAGCAGCGCGCCGTTGGGGGGCTGCGCGGAAACGTCAGCAAAACCATAAGACAGGCGGGCACGCATTGTGGAATCTTCGTTGATCGTGTGGCGCAGCACACTATATCGCGAGCATTGCACGAATTGCTCTGTGTTCAGGGGCGCGTCCACCTTGCAGCCGGCGATCCGCAGGTTCTCGAAGTAGCTGCCCAGAGGAATGATCGAGGGCTCGGCGCCGTCTTTGGGATGCTTGGACGTGATCCGGGCCACGATGAGGTCTGCGGTCACCACCTCGAGTATGTTCAGGCCCTCGATGACGGCTGACATGAGGGTCTCATACGCCTGATCCTTGACGCTGAAGTCTCCGCTGACGATGCTCGTCGCGGAGCGGAACGAAAGGATATCCCGATAGCGGAAGTTCTCCACGCGCGCGGAGCTTTGGCCTCCGGTCACGGGGATGGCGGCGGGCGCCTGGACGGGGATGACTTCGTCATAGGGCAGCGTGATCCTGCCCGATACCCCGGTCGCATTCGCGTGATAAAGGAAAGTCCTCTCCATGGGCGGCTCCTATGGGTAGTCGATCTTGAACGGATATTGGCCAACTTCCTTCGCGTCGGGGCCCCGGGTTCTCACCACCAGCTTGTATTCGCCTGCCGGAAGCTGCGAACGTCCAACCACCACGTAAACGGTCCCGCTGGCCGCTGGCTGGGCAGTCACCGTCAGCCGGACGGCGCCTGAAGCGTCCCGGAACTCGCAACTATATCCCGAAGCACTCGGCGTGGCTACATCGAAATAGACGGCGAAACGTACCGTTGCCGGCGCTTGGATTACCGGCTCCGCGCCGCGAGAAAGGCTGGGAATGGCGAAAGCCGAAACCGCCTGGGGCTGATTGGATTGGCGAGCTGCTGCCGCAAGCCCGGAATCTCCACCAGGCGCTGGTAGCCGCCGATGCACAGCAGTAGCAGGGCGGCAAAGGCTGGAGCCAGCACAGGCAGGGTGAATCGATCCCACCAGCGCCGGACGCGCGCGGGCGCAGGCGTGGCTTGCCTCTCCGCTTCATCCCTGAACACCGCCCGCGCATTGTCGTAGAACGCCGCCCCGGTTCTCACGTCTTCGGCGCACTGCGGACAGCTGAAGATGTGTTCTTCGAACTCGTCAAGTTCGGTGCCTGAGATTTCGCCCAGAAGATATCGTTCAACGGCCAGTGTCCGATCGATATCGGTATGTTCCATAGTCATCTCTCCCCCAACTCCCTGGCCCTCCCCTGTGGTCGTCGGATCGGCGCCTGCGTTTGCAGTCTCGCGGGCACCTTATGTTTCTGCAACAGCAAAACAACGAATTCGGTCAGCTCGCGGCCAGCGCAGTGCTTTTGGCGAGCGCCTTGAAGCGCATTAGAGACCGGTGCAGGAGCACGCGCAAGTAGTCGCGATCCACGTTCATCCTCGCGCAGACCTCCTCCCGGCTGGCTTCCTCCATGAAAATCATCCGCAACAAGGTGCGATCTGAAGCGGGAAGCGCGTCCAGAACCAGCCGCACCAGCTTCTTTCGTTCTTCGGCGACCATGGCGCCGTGGATGTCAATGCTCTCGTCTGCAGGTTCGGGATCGTCAGGATCGACGTTCGGATGCCGGCGGCGATTGCGGCGGAACTCCAGCGCCACGTTGTTGCACACCGAACAGACGAAAGCGCCCAAGCGTTCCGGATGCTCCAGGCCGCCCTTCTGGCGTAGAGTCTGCAAAACGCGCAGAAAAGTATCCTGCACGATGTCCTCGATTTCGTGCGTCGCCCAACCGCGACCGCGCAGCTTGATGTGAATCAGGGGCGCAAAATACGAGGTGAAATGCTGTTCCACGGAAGGCTCGCCTTCCGTCAAGCGCTGCACGTATTGCGCGTCGAATTCGTATCGTTCCACGGGGCGGCGACCGGCGACGCCACAGTATACGGGCCGCGCGTGAGGCGCCGCAACGGGAGATGGCGCCGCGGGCGGCGGGAAGGCGCCGCTCGGACCCACCAACGCGTTTGCGCTCTCCATGATCATTTGTCTCAACCGATTTGTGCCGATCGCAAAGTGGAAGTCTGTATCGGGCCCCTAAGCGCCGTCCTCTGCAAGGCACGCGTGAGGCGTTCCAGCGCCGCCACCAGGAGGATCTCAGGCACGCCGCTCATGGTCGTGCAGGCCCAAAAAGCCAATCATGCCCCGCATGACGCCTCCACACCGTTCCCGATCGAAACACATCCGCTCAACGTCAGTAGTGACGCCGGGTCCGAGGGCGTTTCAGCGGACGTAAGATTTTTTCGGACGTGAAACGCTTCGGCACGGGGCCTCACTAACCCGGCGAGCAGCGAACAGGCCGCGACTGCGGGCAGCCCAGGAAGGAACATCGACTGCGCGGTCCTCCGGTACCTTTCCGGATGCGCCGGACTTCTGGGCCAGAAACCCCTGGCCCCCTGGCCCGGAACGGCCGGATGGGGCGGACTCGAAACGAGTTCGCCCCTCCGGACCTGCTTGGTTCCACGCGACGAGAGGTACCATTTGACATTGAACACCTCCGTGAACTCTGTGTTCCGCCCTTGGGTCTGCACAGAGCGCACAGAGCCGGTGTTCCACATTCCGCACGCCTGATACCGCTCCCTGTCAACCGGCTACCGTCCACCATCCCCCGCCGTGCTACATTAGCAACTTGCTCCGCCCCGAGGTGCATATTGCCTGGCTCCGCGATCGAGACCCGCGTTGACTTGAGTTCGCCGCAGTTCGAGAAGAGCGCCCGCCGCGTGATCGATCTCATGACCGAGATCAAAAACCAGGAGGAGCAGATTCGCCAGGGCGGCGGCGCCAAGGCTATCGAATCGCAGCACAAAAAAGGACGTCTGACGGCGCGCGAGAGGATCGCGAAGCTTGCGGGCGACTCTTTCTTCGAGCTTGGGCTTTACGCGGCCTGGGAGATGTACGGCGAGTGGGGCGGCGCGCCTTCTGCCGGCACGATCACCGGGCTCGCGCGCGTCGCGGACCGCCTGGTGATGATCATCGCCAACGACGCGACCGTCAAGGCCGGCGCCTTTTTTCCCATGACGGCGAAGAAAGTGATCCGGGCGCAGAACATCGCCATCGAGAACCGCATCCCGACGATTTATCTGGTCGATTCGGCCGGCGTCTTCCTGCCGCTTCAGGAGGACGTCTTCCCTGACACCGACGATTTCGGCCGCGTTTTCCGCAACAACGCGGTGATGAGCGCACTTGGCATTCCGCAAATCACCGCCATCATGGGCATGTGCGTCGCGGGCGGCGCCTATCTGCCGGTTATGTGCGACAAGGTGCTGATGACCGAAGGCAGCGGGCTTTTTCTCGCCGGACCCGCGCTGGTGCAGGCGGCCATCGGCCAGAAAGTCTCCGCCGAGGAACTGGGTGGCGCAAAGATGCACGCTGAGGTCAGTGGCACCGTGGATTTTCGCGAGCCGGATGACGATGCCTGCCTCGCGCGCATCGCGGCGCTAGTCGATAAGATGGGTCCGCCGTCGCCGTCGCCGTTCAGCCACAAACCCGCGGAGCCGCCGCTCTATGCCGCCGAGGAAATCTACGGGATCTACTCCGACGATCCCGCGCGCCAGTACGATATGCGCGAGATCATCGCCCGCATCGTGGATCGCTCCGAATTCGAGGAGTATCGCCCCGAGTACGGCCAGACGGTACTGTGCGGCTACGCGCGCGTCGGCGGCTGGGCCATCGGGATCGTGGCCAATCAGAAGAAGCACGTGCCGGTGATCGCGCACGGCACGGGCGAGAAGCGCATCCACTTTGGCGGCGTTATCTACACCGAATCGGCCGAGAAGTCGGCGCGCTTCATCATGGATTGCAATCAGAATCGCGTGCCGCTGGTCTTCTTGCACGACGTGAACGGCTTCATGGTGGGCAAGGAAGCGGAATGGAGCGGCATCATTCGCGCCGGCGCCAAGATGGTGAACGCGGTCGCCAACAGCGTGGTGCCGAAGATTGCGGTGATCTGCGGCGGCAGCTTCGGCGCCGGGCATTACGCCATGTGTGGCAAGGCCTACGATCCGCGATTCATCTTCGCCTGGCCGACCGCGCGCTACGCCGTCATGAGCGGCGACTCGGCCGCTGGGACGCTGCTTGAAATAAAGGTCAAGCAGCTTGAGCGCAAAGACAAGAAGTTGAGCGAGGAAGAAAAGCACGAGCTGTACGAATCCATTCGCGCCACCTACGAGCATCAGACCGATCCGCGCTACGCGGCGGCCCGGCTCTGGGTAGACGCGCTTATCGATCCCGCTGAGACTCGCGACGCGCTCATCTGGGCGCTGGAAGCGTCCGCGCTCAATCCGGAGGTCAGGGAGTTCCGGACGGGCGTGCTGCAGACGTGAGCGAAGTCGACAGGTCACAGTCGACCGTTCACAGCGATGATCTGCAGCTTGGACCGCCGGCCCGGACTGAAGAAATCCACCAAGCGCTTCGGCCAGTACTTTCGATTGAGGAGCGTGTGGCCGAGCGCGGCCTCATCGCCCTCGACGAGTCGCGCCGTGGCATCGGTCCACTCACCCTTAACCGCTCCCCGTATCGAGCACGGAGCGATCCTCACATTCTTGTTGTTGCGGATCCTCTTCACCTTTCCAGCGTTGATCTCCGTGTAGACGTAGAGCGTCGCCGGGTCGCGATCATCCTGGGCGAACCAGACTGGCGTGCGAACAGGCGCGCCGGTCCGGCGATAGGTCTCGAGGTTCAAATACTTCCCGCCCGCAAAGGCGGCCAGCTTGTCGCCATTCACGACGCCCGTCCTCCTTCATCGACCATACATTACCGCCGTTTCCTTGTTGGACACAACGGCGGTAGGGCGGCTTCGCTTGCAAATTGCTGCGCACAAGGATAGATTCCCCATCTGACGATCGGGCTTATGTACGAGGAGAAAGGCGGCGCAATGCTCGATGGAGAAAAGCCTCGATGAATCGCCGGTCGATTCTGAAATCGTTGCTGCTGGCGAGCGCGGGTGCGGCCACCGAGACGGCCACGGGACGCCGCATCCCCATGGCTGCTGCACGCGGCCGCTCCCCTGCGACGACGGCTGCGCCGGGGCCAATCAAGATCACGCGGATTCGCTTCTACCACAATCCCG
This sequence comes from Terriglobia bacterium, assembly GCA_030038235.1. Lineage (GTDB taxonomy): Bacteria > Acidobacteriota > Terriglobia > UBA7540 > UBA7540 > Gp13-AA77. The sequence continues at coordinate 1,079 of JASHPE010000019.1, read as the reverse complement.
CCTCGCCGCCGCACTTCAATCAGAGCTTCCACATCGTGACCGTCGAGACCGACCAGGGAATCATCGGGATCGGCGAGGGCGGATCGAAGGACACAATCGAGCAGTGCGCGGCCATGATCATCGGTGAAGACGCCTTCAACACCGATCGCCTGTGGCAGATGATGTTTCGCGGATACTTCTATCCTGCCGGACGCGAGAAGCTGGACGCCTTGGGTGCGCTCGATCTGGCGCTATGGGACATCAAGGGAAAAGCCCTGGACGCGCCGGTGTACGATCTGCTCGGCGGCTTGTCGCGGAATCACGTGGAGTGCTATTCCACCGGATTTCCCAGCCGCGGCAGTCTCGAAGAGACGGCTCTCGCCTGCATCGAGGCGGGGTTTCGCGCTTTCCGCTACGCGACGGCCGACCCGCCCGCGGGCCAGCCGTTCAATTCACACGAAGCGGTGCGGCAGACGTACGAGGATTGCGTCCAGATTCGCGACGGCGTGGGCAAGGACGGCGACTGGTCGCTCGACTATCACACGCGGTTTGATTTTCCCGACGCCGTACGTCTGAGCACGCTGATCGAGCCGCTCGAGCCTTACTTCGCCGAAGACTTGATCCGCTCCGAGGATCCGAGCGTTTATCGCGAGCTGCGCGCGCACGTCAAGGTGCCGATCGCGGTCGGAGAGCAGTTCGGGTCGAAGTGGGACATCAAGGATCTGGTCGAGCAGCAGCTCATCGACTACGCGCGGGTGACCCTGCCCAACGTGGGCGGCATCACCGAGTACCGGAAGATCGGGGCGCTTTGCGAGACCCATTACGTCGGGCTGATCCCGCACTTCACCGGACCTCTGTCCGAGGCGGCGCTCGTCCACGCCTGCGCCGCGTTTCCCGGGCCCGTTCTCATGGAGATGTTGGGAGAAGGCAAGCGCGCCATTCCGCATCTGCCGGAATGCTACGACTTTCACGATGGCAAAATGTGGCCTAATCGACGGCCCGGCCTCGGCGTGACGCTCGATACGGCGCCGCTGCAGCTCGTTTCGACGATCACGGAGCGAGTCAGGCGGGTGCCGATGCTGGAGCGTCCGGACGGGTCT
>JASHPE010000212.1 GCA_030038235.1 Terriglobia bacterium | reverse complement strand
TGTCGCAGCGTGAACCGCGGCACCCGACGAGCCAAGGCTGACGTTCATCCCCACCCAGTTTTGAAGCCGCAGAGCCGCGGCGCGGATCGAGCAGTTTTCCATTGAGGCAACGAAATCGAGCACGTTGCCGCCCAGCCGACCTCCTCGCGCCGCCACGCACGAGCTCGAGTGACATGCCCACGCGTTCTTCTCGGTGTTCACGATGAAGCTCGGCGCCCCGTTCTTTGAGGCATGGGTGGGCAAAGGGCAGCGTCCTCGTATATGGCACCGATTAGCCCGGTGCAGCATGACGCCGTATTGCGCGAGCGCCATTTCCATCGAAACAGCGGCCTTGACGGCCTGAAAATCAACCCAGTTACGCTTCATTTTGCTGAGACTCCTGATCCAGTGTTCGTACGGGACCGACTCCGAGCGGAACCAAGGCAGAGGACCTCAACTGGCGGGGAGTGGGCCCCGCTGGCGTCGGCACGTCAGCAAGCTGTACCAACAGCTTCTCGAAGGCCGCTACTCCGTCATCGATCGCCGCGAGTTCAGCTTCCTGGAGCGGGATTTCTTGTCGCATTCGCAGGAGGTTAGCCTTTCCTTCCAGCAATTGCGCCTGAGTAGATCCCTTTGGCAAATAGAAGCTGCATTTCGCGCATGCCATTCGGTGCGGGCATTGATCGAAGAAGGCGTAAGAACAGTAGCCGTGGCCCAAATCATAGAATTTCCAGGGCTGGTCAACCGCCTTGCCGGTCGTAATTACCTCCCTATCGATCAGCACGTCGATCGCACGCACGTTTCGGGCAAAATACTCGGCGTTGCGGTAAGAGTTGGCCAGCTTGGTGGCACTGATCCGCAGGTAGTACTCCGTCGAGTAGGCCCACTTGTGCCCCAGCCACCTTTGCAGCTCGAAGAGCGACATGGGTTCCTTCGCATTGAATAATTGGGAGGCAATCGTGGAACGAGCACGGTGGCTGGTGATATTGCCCCGAGCATCCGCCCGCTGAATCCCGGCCTTGTTGCAGAGAATCCCGATCAGGGTCTGGTTAATGTAACGGTCCGCGATGCGCTGGGCTCGGTACATAAATAGGAACTCGACGAGTTCGCCCGTCTTCTCATCAACTGTGAAGGGCTGAGGAGGGCGGACGGCTTCCCAGGTTCGAACGGCTTCACCGACAAGCCGGTCCACCGGCTTCGAGAAGGACGGACTCGTTTTACTGGCGGGAACACTGAAGTTACACACCACGGCGGGGGCAGCGGGATCTTTCCACTCCAGGACGCAGCCAATTCGAAGACGTCGAATTTCGTCCATCCGTAGGCCACAGAAAAGCCAGACGATGCTTACCGCTCGCACCATTTCGATGGGATAGAAATGGCGTTTTTGACCGGGCTTGACGGGGAGGTCCCGTGCCTCGAGATTGAGACCTGCCCACAAGAGCTTGGCCCATACGTCGTCGGCGATGGTGCGCGGATTGGGCGCAATCAATTTCCGCACACTGGAGGGAATGGAAAAACACCGGCGTGGATCGAAACGCCGGGCGATCCATTCCCATTCCTGACAATCCCGGAAGAAGGCCGCCAGAGCGTTCAGATGATTAGCCTTTGACGAGGGGGCGAGCGGTTTGCCGATTCGCTTTTGATACTTGGCGTCCGCCTGCATCCACTCACCCACGGTCATGCGGCAAACTGCGGCCACCCAATCAGCGGCGATTTCGCGGGTCCAGTGCGCTGGGGAAGTACAATCCGGATGTTCAGCCGCGAGCCAGCGGCCAGCTTTGAACAAATGCCGTCGCCAATTACGGCGCGTTTTCCGCTGTAGAGTCGTGGTGGAGAACCATCGTTCAACCCATTCCATCCATTCGGGTGGAACGCCGTTGCGCACGTCGCCCACCGGCTTCGGGCAGCCAGTTTCAGGAAAATAGGGCAAGGCGCGCCCGGTGAAACCAAGAGTCAACAGGACCTTTGAGAGGGTCAGTACGCCGGCGCTGTGATGCTTCGTCGGGCTAAGCCTCCGTTGTTCTTCCAAAAACGGAACGGTCAGGTCCCGGAGCTCTGGACTCTGATTCGCCAGGAAGAGCACCCCGAGGGTGGTTCTCAGAATGCGCGCTTGGTTCGCTCCGTAGCCCCAGGCGGTGATGAGATCCACCACTTGGCCGATTGCCCGATTAACCGTGGAGCGACCGAAGACGTGACGAGCAAGTACCACCCGATCGATGATTCCCAGAGCAGTCGCATCCCGGAAACAACCCAAGAGGTAGGCCGCTGCCGCCACGAACCGCCGAACTTCGTCGCGGGCCAAGTCATAGCGTTGACAAAACTCCCGTGGTGACGTGCATAGAGTCTCCACCCATTCCGCAGGATTCCAGGCCCAGAAACTTGTTTGGCGCCGGTGCATCTCGAGCAACAGAACCGTCGCGCAAGTGCACTGTTTTGACACGGGGACTTCAGCCACCTTCAGGGCATCCTGAAGGGGATGCCGCAGCCGAGCCAGCGCTTCCTTTATGCGTTGCGCCCAGCATCCGAAGCGCTTTCGCCAAGTCATGGCTTCGAGCTCGGTGATTTCGTCAGTGTAAAGCCCCGGAAATCGATCGTAGACAGTGGCATCGATCGGCCAACACCACCGCTCTCCCATCACTTGCGACGTTCTTAATGGCAGAGATCGATTACTCATGGGGCGGCTCGGTGAGCGTCCGGAGACGCCATTCATGAATCCCGGCCATCCCCCGGGCGAGCTTGGCCGCCAAGTCTCGCCCGCTGAGATGAATGTACAGGAGGGTGGACTGAATACTCCGATGCCCCGCAAATAAAGCGATTTCGTGAATGTCCCAGTTGGCGCGCGCGAGGTCGGTCAGACAAAGGTGCCGTGAAGTGTGAGTTGTGAACTCCGGGACAGTGGAGCGTTCGGAGATCCCGGCGACCACCTTGGACCAAGTCCAAATTGAGATCGGACGACCGCGATTGCGGCGGGACTCGGACAGGAACAGGGGGCCTCGCTCGCAGCTCAACTCGCGGCGTTTTCGAAGGTATGCGGCATAGAGTGTCGCTGTCAACTCGGAATAGACGACCACTCGAGCCCGCCGGTTTTTCGTCTTCTCCGCTCGGATACCGATCGTTCGACGGGAGGGATCAATGTCGCTCGTGTCGAGGGAGCACAGTTCCTCTCTCCGAAGGGCCGCGTCATATCCCAGCGCCAGCATCATGCGATTCCGTAGGGGCTCGCACCTTGCTGCTTCGATGATGGCTCGCCACTGCTCATCGTTCGGAATCCAAGGCAATTTGGTATACCGTGGAATCAGGCCCCGCTCCCGTACGCCGCCGAAACATCTGCCAGGCGTATAGCGACCGCGGCCCACGGGATTGTTCGCACGGAGACCTTCCTCAACCAGGTAATCGTAAAACAACCGAATCGCGGTAAGCCGCTGCTGTAGAGTAGCGTTGGCCAGCCCACCACCAGAGTCGATTACAACCACCTTCCAGCTCTTCGGATTCGGCCGTGAGGTCAGATCGCGGACGTACGCGGCGATGTGCTCCCGCGTGGCCAAGTCAATCTCGGTGTGGGATCGCGCGCTGAAGAGCAGGTAATCCTGTAGCGCGCGACCATAAGCATCGATCGTGTTGGGGGCCAAGCCCAGATTGGCTTGAATACCGAGCCAAGCACGTGCCGTGTGGCAAGCATTCACTCGGGGGTATCGTTCCCAGCGCACCTCAGTTTTCATTCGCAGCCCCTTTTGCCGTTGGACGGACATGCTCTCCGAAGGTCACCAAACAAATCACACGATCTTGTGTTATGAGGAAAGGGGTCGAAGTGGCGATTCCAGCTACCGTTTGCGATTATTTAAGAGAGTTCGGTAGCGAATTAGGTAAAGGAATTATCGAGACGCATCCGGCTCTTCATCAACCAGATGACCCGGTTTCACCGAGGATGAGTACCTTGCTCCGCAGGCCTTACCGCGCCCAGGAACTGGCAGCCATGGGTGTGGTTCGGCGCTGGGAGCGGGCACGTGCTGCCGCGGTCGTCGGAGAGTGTGGCACCGGCAAGACGCTTGTCGCGCTCGCCGCTATCCATTGCCACGCGGACGGAAAGCCGTATACCGCGCTTGCGATGGTGCCCGGACATTTAACCGCCAAGATGGCACGAGAAACCTTTCAAACCTTGCCCAGGGTGCGGGTCTTTTTCGTCGACGCATTGCGCGACGGAGCCTCGAATGGCTCCCCGTGCGGCATCAATGAGGTGAAGTTGCGCCATGGCAAGATCGTGCGGGAGGGCTTCCACACAACGCTGACCGATCTTCGTCTCCGGAAGAGCTACAAGACGGCTCGGCAGCGTTGGTGCCAGGAGATCTGTCCCGGACCAGCCTTATTTATAGTCGGGAGGGACCGCTCCAAGTTGGGGTGGTTCTGGCGACACGCGTACGAAGTGGCGCAGTGCGGCCGCTACCAGGGCAGTGTCGTGAACCCTGACACCGGCTGCCCCGTTTACGTTGGGGATGATCGCCTGCTCGCCTCGGACTTCAAAAAAGTGCGTCTCAGTGAGAGCATCGGGAGTGCCGGCGACGGAGAGGAGGATGCGAGTGTCAAATCGCGGCGTCAGCTTTACAGCCCGCTCTGGCAGGCCGACGGGAAAAGAATCCGCCGCGTGGCGCCCATTGAATTCATCGGTCGTTATCTGTCTGGCTGGTTTGATTACGGCATCGGCGACGAAGTGCACCAACTGACAGCAGGTGATACGGCACAAGGCAACGCTCTCGGAACCCTTGCCGCTTGCACCGACCGCCTGGTGGTTCTCACCGGCACATTGCTCAGCGGCTATGCGGACGACCTCTATCATCTCTTGTTTCGCCTGGAGGCAAGGAAGATGGTGGAGCGTGGCTATGAGTGGGGCGAGGCCGGTGTACGGTCCTTTGCCGAAACGTATGGAGTGCTCGAGAAAATCACGACCGTTCAGCCAGCCGACAATGCCTGCTCGAAAGCGCGCGTAACGAAGCAAGTCAAACGCCGGCCAGGAGCCTCCCCGCTGCTGTTCGGGCACTTTCTGATGGAATTGGGAGCGTTCATTTCGCTTGAGGACATTTCATGCGACTTGCCGACGTACACCGAGGAAGTGATCGGTGTCGAGATGGATCCGCCGCTGCGTGCGGCCTACCAGCAGTTAGAAGAAGACGTTAAGCGCGCCCTAAAGGAGCACCGTGGCAACCACTCCGTGATGAGTGTGGGCCTCAATGCACTCTTGATGTATCCGGACCGACCCTATGACATCGGCGAGTTGTTCGGTTGGGAGTTCAACGAGGAAACGGGCCGAAGAGAAAAGTTTCTGATTGGTCGAGCCGAAGATCTGAACCGCGACTGTCCTCAGGCCAAGGAGCGCCGCTTACTTGGGATCGTCCGGGCCGAGCTCAGAGCAGGGCGTCGCTGCCACGTGTATGCCGTTTTTACACGGCGGAGGGACGTGACTCACCGCCTAGAAAGCATCCTGGCGCGGGACGGCATCCGTGTGGCCGTGCTTACCTCTGACGTGCCTCCCGAAAAGCGCGAAGCATGGTTCGAGAGGAAGCTCGCCGAGAAGGTGCAGGTTACGATTTCACATCCCAAGATTATCGAGAC
>JASHPE010000211.1 GCA_030038235.1 Terriglobia bacterium | reverse complement strand
ACCTCATCGCGCGCTACGGCGCGGACGAGGTGGCGCAGTGGTACTTCGAGGTCTGGAACGAGCCCAACATCGGCTTCTGGGCCGGAGACCCCAAAGAATCGACGTATGACCAGCTTTACGACGCATCCGCGCGCGCCATCAAGCGCGTGGATCCGCGTCTTCGTGTCGGCGGGCCTTCCACGGCCCAGGCAGCCTGGCTCGACCACTTCATCCAGCACTGCGTTCACGAGAACGTGCCCGTCGATTTCGTCTCGACGCACGTCTACGCCAATGACACCTCTCAAGATGTCTTCGGCACCGCCGAGAAAATCCCGAGAGATCAAATGGTGTATCGTGCTGTCAGGAAAGTGCACGATCAGGTCAAGGCGTCCGCGCGACCTGACCTGCCGCTGATATTCTCCGAGTACAACGCCAGCTACTTCAATGAAGTGAACGTGACCGACGCCCCTTTCATGGGGCCCTGGCTCGCTCACAACATCGCGCAGTGCGACGGTCTCACCGACATGATGTCCTACTGGAGCTTCTCCGATGTCTTCGAGGAGGGCGGGGTTGTGAAGCGTCCGTTTTATGGCGGCTTCGGCCTGATTGCGGCCGGCAACATTCCCAAGGCGTCGTTCAACGCCTTCCGAATGCTCCACGAGCTGGGCAACCAGCGATTGGCGCTCGATTCCGATGAGGCGCTGGCCACGCGGACCTCCGACGGCCGCCTTGCGCTGGCCGTGTGGAATTACGCGCCGCCGGGCGACGAAGGCACACCGAAGGAGATCACGCTCGACCTTCGTGGCCTCGGGCGAAGTCAGCGTCGCGTGCGCATCCAGATTCTCGATCGCGATCACGGATCGTCGCTGCATGCGTGGGAGGCCATGGGACGTCCGGACTTCCCCTCGCGGGAGCAGCAACGCGAGCTGCGGGAATCGGCCCAGATGCCGACGCCGGCTGAGCAGAATCTGAAGCCGGGCGGCGCAAGCGTCACGCTGAATCTGCCGGGTCAAGCGCTGGCGCTGGTGGAAACGGAGCCCTGAAGTCCGGAGTCGATCACCCGCGACTGTCCACGGCCACGCCGGAGTGGGCGAATTTGGGGGGGCGTACACCTCCTTGGCCGGGACGGCGTGCCTCGTTTGCCACCCGCACGCGTTTTGCGCTTGATTCCAAAGCGCTGGCTGCAGCCAAAATCAGCCGCCATCACGTTTGTCGAGATCGTACTCCCATCTCAGCTCCCGCGCCAAGCCCTCCAGGTCGGGAAAGATTGAAGTCTCGGCAATGCCAAGCAGTCCGAGATGCCACTGAAGGTATTCGGCCTTGTCCATGGTGGTTTCCCCGGGATCCCTGGGGTTGAGATCGATGACTACCTGAAGAAGCCCCTGCCCGAGATTTAAGTCTTCCTTCATCTCGTCGATCCCCCGCGTGTCGCTGCCGTGCAACGTAAAGTGGCTGCGCTGCACCAGCAGGCGTTGAGCTGTGAACGTGGGATCGATGGCAATGGGATCTTTGGGAATCTTCTCGCCGGAGTAAGGGGGAGGCAGATAGCGATCGTCCATATTTACGGGCGATGCAGCGCCCAGCCCGCGACTCAGCGCAAAAGGATTCAGCGCCCACACCGTCGGGCACGGCGTGTTTCCGCTGCTTTTGGGCGACGCCGCCCAGGCCGCCAGTGCGAAGTAAAGAGCCACCAAAGCTGAGTCTGTCCAATCCAGAAGGCGGGTGGGCGCTCGATAGTGCTGCATCAGATAGTACCATTCCCACTCGTTTCGGGGCGGGCGCTCGGCGACGAGCGGCAAGGCCTTTCGAGCGAACTCGCTGCGCAGCTCGTCGTCGGCAAAGTTTTCCCGGCCTGCCCGTGTCCGGTAAAGACCGGGAACCAGCCGGTACTCGGTGTTTCCCGCTCCCCGAAACCAGGGTGTCTCTGCCTGGGCTCCCTGCGCGAAATAGTCGCCGATTTCGAGCACCCATTCCGTGAACTCGCTGATGGACGAAACTGTCTTCCGAGGCTCGCTCATGGCCTTACACCTCGCTTAGGCTCGCATACTCTCGTTCCACAATATTCTGAAGACTGCACCTGCGCAGTGTACACCCGAAACCTGGGCTACGTGGGAGAAACGGCTAACTAGACAAGTGAAGTCAATATGCCGTTTTGACGTCACCTAGTCCGCGACGATCCCCCGCCCGTACGGAAAGTTGAACGCCCGGAAATCCGAATCAAACTGTTTTCTTGACAAGATTATTATTCGGTGCCCAAATGGGACCATGCCGGCCGCGCTCCAGATCGTTCAGAGTCCCGATAAAGCCGCGGTTCTGCTTCAGTCCGGGCGGCTGGATCTACTGGAGCGTTTAGCCGAGCCCGATTCCGCCGCCGGACTCGCGCGCCGATTGGGAATTCCGCGCCAGAAGGTGAACTATCATCTGCGCGAACTGGAGCGCGAAGGCTTTGTGGAATTGTTCGAGGAGCGGCGCAAGGGGAACTGCATCGAACGGGTGGTTCGGGCGACGGCGCGAGAGTTCCTGGTGGCGCCGCATGCGGGCAAGGCGACCGTGGCGGATCGATTTTCTGCGGCGTATCTGGTGTCGACCGCGGCGCGGGCGATTCGCGATCTGGCCGCGCTCTGCCTGCGCGCGGGCCGGGCCGGAAAACGCATCGCCACGTTGACGCTGGAGACGGAAATTCGCTTCGCGTCGGCGGAAGCGCGCGCCGCATTCGCCGAAGAGTTGACCGCGTCGATCGCACAGCTTGCGGCCAAGTATCACAACGAACGCGCCGAAGGAGGACGCCGGTTCCGTCTGATCGCGGCGTCCTATCCGGCGCTGAAGATGGAAGACCCGAAGATGGAAAAATCGAGCAACGAATCCGCCAACCTGGAGTGAAAATGCCAAAATCGCACGAAACCACCATCGATATCAAAGCGACTCCCGAAGAAGTTTTTCGCGCCGTTACCGATCCCGAGCAAATCGTCAAATGGTTCGCGCCCTACGCCCGCGTCGACCCGCGCGTCGGCGGAGAATATGCCATCTCGTGGGACCCGGAGAACGAAGGCGACGGCGTGATCTCGGTCTGGGATCCGCCCAGGCATTTTTCCCAATACACCGAGCGTTCGGTGGCGTATAAC
>JASHPE010000210.1 GCA_030038235.1 Terriglobia bacterium | reverse complement strand
CAGCGCCGCCGCCTGGTAGTCGGGGATCTGGCCGCGGGTGTAGCCGCTGATGAAAGCTGCGATCTCCGCCGGCTCCAGGCGATGCCCGTCGCGCTTCTTGCGGATTATGCTCAGAGCGTCCATGTGGATTATCCGGCCACTCAGTGTGCCACATCTGCCGGGACGTTGGGGGAAGAGTGGAAGATCGTCGGGGCTCGGTCCCCGCCGTACGCCGACTGCAAATTGTGATTCGTGCGCACTCGTTACTAATTGAGTAACCGAGGCTCGAATGCGCGCCTTGTCGGCGGTCGATTTGTTGATTCTAAACGACATTCCCGTTTCAATTTGGAACTCTATCTTGCACCTCTCGCGCCCTCGTTTTCGACCATGTCGCTGATTCCAAACAACATTCCGGCTTTGGCATTTTTCGTAATTTTTTGGAGCATTTTGGACCGCTTTATTGATTTCAAAGGACATTCCAGCTTTGGTTATGCGCCCGCACTCCGGGAATGTTGTTGATTCTAAACAAAGGGCATTTTCGGTCGTGGATGTTAGAGCGGGGGCGCTTTTACGTGTTTTTTCGATTGTCGGTTTATCAAAGTAGCCTACTTCTCCTACTAAGTCATGACGAGTCAGTGCGATACAAAACTCGAAAAAGTGGGATTTTGCGAGCGCGGGGGGCGCTATTTCCGCCCCTTTCGAGGAAATCGCGCTATGGCCCTGATCCTGAAGCGCATTCCAGGTTTGGCAGGGCGCACTTCTTCGCCCTACGGGGCGTTTTTCCGGCGTTTTCGGCTGAGTAGGCTGTGTATGATAGGCTAGACACCAAACCGGCGGCGGAGCAAGGATCGTCGGGGTAATCTGCCAAATCCGCCGGCTCATGGGTTCGCCTCCGGATGCCGGCGCGACTTCGGCCGCAGCGGGCGCAGGCCACGCTCCGCTGCCGTCCTCATCGCCCGGACCAAGTGGGAGGCGGCAGCCCACAGCGTCTGATCCGCGCGATCGGGCAAGGCCGGGTGCCGCGGGGCCGCGGCGCGCGAGATACTCGTCGATTGCTGCACGCGACAGGCTGCGCTCCCAGAAATCGGCGATGAGGCCGGGTCGGGTGCGGAGGAGGTTGGCGGCGGAGCGCTGTTTGCCGGGCACAGTGCGGGGTCCAGTGGACTTTTGAGCATTGGAGCGGCGAGTGAAGCCGGAGTAGGTTGAGGCGAGCGGCGAAGAGACATGGGACAATCCTCCGGGCTGTCAGGCGCGCAGACGCCTGCCGGTAATTGCCCTCCCTGTCCCCAAAGCCAAGGTTAGCACAGGTCGGGGTAATTGCCAAGTAAATTCTCAGGCGATAAAAATGGCACAGGCGGACCGTGGCGCAAATTCTTTCACTTGGGTTATCGGACGGCGGTCAAGGGTGGTGGGCGCTTGGGCGCGCGAGCTGATGCTGACTGTGTGCTCTCCTCTCACCTCACGGTCGGAAAAACTACGGGCAAGTATCACTGATCCTTTTCAACTTCGTCACGGTTATGGAAGCGAATTCATCCGGAGCACCTCTCGTGGGACTCCTTCTTCGGCCTGTCGCCCTGACTTCTTGTCCCACATGCTCGTCGAGCTTGACGCTGTGGCTCCAAAGCCCGTACTTCTTTCCGTCTTCGCCGACAACACTCCACTCGCCGGCCCGATCGCCGGCTTTAAGGCAACCGGTAACCGATATCTCCGTTCCTCCCATTCCCGGCTTAGCCGAAGCAGCGGGAGGCTGCTGGTTCGGGGTATTCGCAGGCGGATTCTGGGTTGTGTCTTGCGCCCTTAACCGGGGACCAGCGGTAATCAGGAACACGGCGATCGCCGCGAGACTTATCCTTGCCAGGAACATGTGAACACCTCTCAGCCCACCATGTTTGATGCACCTTTCGGCAACTCCGGACTTGCGCCCTGGCCAGAACGAAGCCATCACAATGGCCGGCTAAACCCGTCGCTAGATCAAACTGTGGCCGCCCGAGTGTTAATTCGCACGACGGAATCGTAAGAGCGGAACGCGGCAGACGTACGGGCGGCCCTTGTGGCCGCCCAATGCGGTGCATTCCTCGCACGCGCCCATACGTCGAAATTAGGACCCCCCCCTTTGGAACAGACCGACCGTTCGGTGCCATTCATGCTATAGTTGATCGAACCAGATAGCCTGAAGACGCTTGCTGGCGAGTGCCATTCGTCCCCCCGGCGCGCCGCCTGACCCAGCTTTTTCTCGCTTGGGCGCTTTGCCATTGTGCAAGAGGCTGCGCGCTGGTCAGATAGAGTGCTCGTACTTTGCAGGATTTTGAGGGTCCCATACCGCCATGAATGCCCTGCTGATTTACCCTGAATGGCCAGACACCTACTGGAGCTTCAAGCATGCGCTGCCCTTCGAGGGCAAGCGCTCCGCTTATCCGCCGCTCGGCCTGCTGACGATCGCGCCGCTGCTGCCCGCGCACTGGAACAAGCGGCTGGTGGACACCAACATTCGTCCGCTGACCGACACCGATCTGAAATGGGCCGACGTGGCCCTCATCAGCGGCATGCTGGTGCACAAGGCCGAGGTGCTGAAGATTCTCGATCGCTGCCGGGCGCGGGGCCTGAAGACGGTGGTGGGCGGACCCATCGCCTCGAGCGTGCAGGAGCTGCCGATGCACGCCGACCACGTGGTGATCGGCGAGGCCGAAGCGCTCATATCCGTGCTGGCGGCGGACATTGAAAAGGGCGCCGGTGAGCCCGTCTACAAGGCCGAAAACATGCCGCTGCTGGCCGCCACGCCGGTGCCGGACCTCAGCCTGATCAATCCCAGGTATTACAGTTGCATGGCCATTCAGTATTCGCGGGGATGCCCGTTCAATTGCGAGTTCTGCGACATCATTGAGATTTACGGCCGCCGGCCGCGCACCAAATCGCCCGAGCAGGTGCTGGCCGAACTCGATCAGCTCCACGACATGCGGTGGCGCGGATCGATCTTCATCGTGGACGACAATTTCATCGGCAACAAGCCCAAGGTCAAGGAACTGCTGCCGCACATCGCGGAGTGGAACCTGCGCCACGGGTCGCCGTTCACGTTCTTCACCGAAGCCTCGCTGAATTTGTCCGACGACCAGAACCTGTTGCAGATGATGAAGGACGCGCGCTTCAATCGCGTCTTCCTGGGCATCGAAACGCCGGTGGAAGAGAGCCTGAAGGAGGCTCAGAAGCTGCAGAACACCCGCCGGAGCCTGATGGAGAGCGTGCGCCGTATTCAAACCTACGGCATGGAAGTGATGGCCGGCTTCATTGTGGGCTTCGACAGCGATCCCGAAGACATTTTCGACAAGCAGGTGGAGTTCATTCAGGAAAGCGGCATTCCCATGGCCATGGTCGGGCTGCTGCTGGCCCTACCCGGCACCCAGCTTTACCGGCGTCTCCAGAAAGAAGGCCGCCTGGTGGATGAAGGCGGCGGCAACAACATGGATCTGTCGCTGAATTTCATTCCCAAGATGAACGCGCAGCGGCTCGTCGAGGGCTACCGCTCGATTCTGGAACGGATCTATCATCCCGACGCCTACTACGACCGCGTCCGGCAATTCCTCGAGCACTTCGAGCCGGTGGCGCACACCAAGCGCCGCCTGTCCGATTATCAGGCGTTCTTCCGCTCCATCCTGAAACAGGGCGTCTTCGGCGATTCGCGCCGCAGCTACTGGAAATTCTTCCTCGAAGCCGCCACGCGCTACCGCAAGTCGTTCGACACCGCCATCACGCTGGCCATCATGGGGTATCACTTCCAGACTTTGACACGCGCAGTCCTCCTCGAGCCCGAGTAGCCTGGGACCGCTTGCAGCCATCAGCTAAACTGGCTCTCAGCCAGCTATCAGCTCTCAGCCTTCAGCCCGCAGCATTCCCCTGGCTGCCTGAAAGTTGGCCGCTGATGGCTGAAAGCTGATCGCCCTGTAATATTCCTCCCGATCCCTCGTTCTTAGGTGCGAGGAGATTTTATGGAGGCAGCTTTGCTGGCGACGTTTCCGTTACCGGAGGTTGCGATTTCCAACCCCGCCGATCAGCTCGAACAGCTCTTTCAAACCCATCACAGCATGGTGTTCCGCACGGCTTACCGCATCACGGGTAACGCCAGCGACGCCGAGGACGTGCTGCAGACGGTCTTCCTGCGGCTGGCCGGCCAGCACGCGTCACCACCGCCGCTTGGGAACTCCGTCAGTTACATGCGACGCGCTGCGGTCAACGCCGCCTTGGACATTTTGCGGTCGCGGCGCGGGCGCAACCCCGAGCCGCTCGATCCGGCGCTGCCGGAGCCCCCGCAGCCTGACCGGAATGTGCTTCAGGATTGTCTCCGGCAGTCCCTCGCAAGCCTTTCGCCGGAAGCCGGGGAGATGTTCACGCTCCGGTTCCTCGAAGGCTACAGCTATAACGAGATCGCGCGGATTCTGGGCGTCTCGCGGGTGCGCGTCGGGGTGACCATCCACCGGACTCGCCGCCGGCTGCAGAAAGAGATTCGCTCGTATTGGGAGGCAGGACATGGACAGCACCAAGAAGAGTAAGGAATTCGAACTGGAGCGGGTAATTGCCGAGATGCGCGCGGCCACGCCCGATGAGCGGACCGTGGAGCAGGCGGCCCAGCGCGTCTGGACGCGGATCAGCGGCGCTCAGGGGCTGGCGAACGCCGCTGCCGCCGAACCCGCCGTGCAGGCTGTCCATGCGGGACAAATTCGCGGGTGCCCTGACTTCCAGAGTTTGATCCCGGCATACCTTACGCGCAGCCTGCCCGAAGCACGGCGCCTGCTGCTTGAGGACCATGTGCTCGGCTGCGTCGCCTGCCGTCATGCGCTGGAGAATGCGCGATCCCGGGCGCGTCAATTTGCTGTAGCGCCGGTGTCCCCACCGGCGATTTTTCAGCGCCCTGGCGCCGGTGGGGACACCGGCGCTACAGCAAAGCGAATCAACTGGACGCTGGCCTGGGGCCTCGCGGCGGTGCTGATGGCGGGAATCGCCATCGGATTGCTCGGTCCTGACCGGTTGTTCATCGGCAGCGGACCCCAGGTGACGGTCGCGAGCGTGGACGGCGGGCTCTATCGCGTGTCCGATCAGGGCAGCGTGGCGCTCACTTCCGGGCAGCCCGTGGCATCGAGGGCGGAACTGCGAACCGGCGTGGGGTCCACAGCCCTCATCCGGCTCGCCGACGGCTCGTCGGTGGAGATGAACCAGCGATCGGATCTTTGGGTATCGCGCGGCTGGTTCGGCAGCACGGTTCATCTCGAACGCGGCAACATCATTGTTCAGGCCGCGGTGCAGCGTCACGGCAGCCTGTACGTCTCCACGCGCGACTGCCTGGCTTCGGTAAAGGGAACGGTCTTTGCCGTGGATCGCGGCATGAAGGGTTCGCGCGTATCGGTTCTGAAGGGCGCGGTGCAGGTGGAGCATGCGGGCAAGGACGAGCTTCTGGAGCCCGGCCAGCAGATGGAAACGGAATCGAGCCTGTCGCCGGTTCCGATCGCCGAGGACGTGGCGTGGAGCCGCAATTCGGGCGAGTATCTGGCGCTGCTCGGGGAATTCAGCGCGCTGCACAAGCAATTCGAAGCCATCCCTGCGCCGAGCCTTCGCTATGATTCCACTCTGCTGAAGATGGTTCCGGCAGACACAGTGTTTTACGCGGCAATTCCCAATCTCGGGTCTACTCTGACGCGGGCCAATCAGCTTTTCCAGGACCGCATCCAGCAGAGTGAAGTCCTGCAGCAGTGGTGGAAACAGCAGCAGGCTTCCGGGCAAGCGCAAAAGACGGAAGAGATGATTACCCGCATTCAGAACTTCAGCCAATACCTGGGAGACGAGGTTGTGATCGCCATGCCGGAGGCGCATCAGTCGCCGGTGCTGCTGGCCGAGGTGAAGCGGTCGGATTTCAGGCCCTTCCTCGAGCAGCAATTGCGCGAATTCGGGAGCAAGGGCACCGGGCCGGCCCCGCTGTTGCTTGAGAACCCCGGCGCCATGGTTGCCGGTGCGAAGGATCAGCCGCTGGTCCTGCTGCAGAACCACATCCTGGCCGTGACGACGGATGCGCAGCAGATGCGGGCGATTGCCGCCGAGATCAATGGTTCCGCTTCGAGCGGATTCGCTTCCACTCCCTTCTATGCCGCAATTCAGAAGGCATACCAGTCCGGGGCGGGATGGCTGCTCGCAGCTAATATGGAACAAATTCTCTCCACATCCGTAGTATCTGTTCGTGAGGAGAACGGAAGCCACCACGACCCGTTCAAGGACCCGAGGCTGGGCCTTACGGATATGCGGTATCTGATCGTCGAAAGCAAAGACGTGAGCGGCACCACGCAGAATCGCGCCACGCTCACTTTCGTGCAGGACCGGCAGGGGATCGCGGCCTGGCTGGCGCAGCCGAGTCCGATGGGAACGCTTGACTTTGTCTCGCCTAAGGCGAGCCTGGCAGTTTCATTTGTTGCGCAGTCGCCGCGCGACATTCTGAGTCAGCTCATGAGCTTCGGCCAGGACGACAACAGCCATCTGAGCCAGGATCTTGCCGACTTCGAATCCAAGGCCGGTGTGAACGTGCAGGACGATATCGTGGGGACGCTCGGCGGCGAAGTCACGTTCGCCCTGGACGGGCCCGTGCTGCCCACGCCGAGCTGGAAGGTGATCGTCGAGGTCAACGATCCTCCGCGGCTTCAGAGCGCAATCGAGAAACTGGTGTCGGCGTCGAACGAGCAGCCGCAAACTGAGGGGCGGCCGCGCTTCAGCCTGAGCCAGCAGACGTCTGGCGGGCGAATCTTCTATGATCTCCAGGTCACACCGCCTGCGGAGCCACACGCCGGCACAGTCAACGAGGTCAACTATGTTTTCGAGGACGGGTATCTGGTGGCGGCGCCGAATCGGGGCCTGCTGCTAAGCTCAATCGAGAATCGCGAGACCGGCTACACGCTGGCGAATTCCGCGACTTTCACCAGCCGCCTGCCGCAGGACGGGAACACGAACTTCTCGGCCATCGTTTATCAGAATCTGGGTGCGGTGATCGATCCCATCGCGAGCGAACTCGAATCGAGCCCGGCCCTGACCGCTGCGCAGCGGCAATCGATCCAGGAGTTGAGTGCGAACAACGCGCCGAGCGTGATCTGCGCCTACGGCGAACCCGACCAGATCGTCATCGCCGGCACGGGAAGCTTCTTCGGCGTCGGATTAGAATCGCTTTTCGGGATGCACGGCGCCGGACCGTGGGACTTGATGCAGATGATTGGTAAGGCGAATAAGTCGAGCTCGGGGACGGGGCGAAGTTAAGAGTTGACCGTCGACAGTTAACGGTCCACAGTCCGAAACTGGGAACTCGACACCCGAAACTGGGTAGCTGACGTGCTGACGCACCGAGAAACTGACGTAATGAACGCCGCAACTGACGTGCTGAAGAACTGAACGGCAACCGACCCGCAACCTTATGCCTGCCGTAATCGAACTCGACGGCCTGAATGTCCGCTTCGGGCGGCGGGACATCCTCAAAGAACTGAGGTGTTCCATGTCCGGGCGGACGATCGGCTTGCTTGGGCCGAACGGCGCCGGCAAATCCACCCTCATCAACACTCTGCTTGGTTTCTACCGGCCTTTCGCGGGAACGGCGCGCGTCTTCGGACACGATATCCGTACCGAGACGCGGCAGATCCGCGCGCTGACGGGCTACATGCCGGAGTCCGACTGCTTCATCGCATCCATGACGGCCGTCAACTTCGTCCGCATGATGGCCGAGCTTTCCGGACTGCCGTCGGAGGCCGCGCTGGAGCGAGCGCATGAGGCCTTGTTCTACGTCGGCCTTGGCGAGGCACGCTACCGCCGCCTTGGGACCTACTCCCTCGGCATGAAGCAGCTTGCCAAGCTCGCCCAGGCGATCGCCCATGGCCCTAAGCTCGTGGTGCTCGACGAGCCCACCAATGGGCTCGATCCGCCGGCGCGACAGCGCATGATCCGCCTGATTCGCGAAATGCGCGACACCAACGAGGTGAGCATCCTAATCTCGTCCCATTTGCTGCGCGACGTCGAGGAGACGTGCGAGGAAGTGCTGATTCTCAAAGAAGGCCGTCAGGTCCATTATGCGAATCTCGAAGAGGAACGCAGAGCCAATCGCCGCTTCCTGGAACTCGAAACCGTGGGCGGCGACAACGGCTTTGCCGACGCGGTGACCGAACTTGGCTGCGAGTGCGCTCTGACCTCCGCGCATCGCATGAAGATGGTGCTGCCGGAGAGCTTCGCGATTCGCGAACTCTACCGTCTGGCCGGCGAACGCAACATCCAGATCCGGCGCTTGAGCTATCGCCGCGACAGCCTGGAAGACATCTTCCTGAAAGCCATGGAGAGCGCCAATGGCCGTCCATAAGCGGAGCTATCGGAGCTATGCCGGGGCGCTGACGCCGGCGTGGTCGCGGTTCACCATCATCACGCGCTACGCTTTCAAGAATCTGTTCCGGTCCAAAATGCTGACCGCGTATTTCGTCTGCTGTTTCTTCTATCCCGTCGGCTGCGCGGCGGCGCTCTACTTGAACCACAACCTGTCTTTTCTGTCGATATTCAAGGTCCATGAGATTTTCGCCGTTGACGCCGACTTCTTCCTGCACTTTCTCGGCGTGCAGAGCTTTTTTGCATTCATCTTGATGGCCATCGTCGGGCCGGGACTCGTCTCGCCGGACCTCGCCAACAACGCGCTGCCGCTCTATCTCTGCCGGCCATTCTCGCGCGCCGAATACGTGGTCGGCAAGATGGCGATTCTCGTCTGGCTGTTGTCACTGATAACCTGGATTCCGGGTTTGATCCTTTTCCTGATTGAGGCGAGTTTGTCCGGAGCGGCCTGGGCTTGGGCCAATCTGGGGCTCGCCTGGGGCATCTTCATCGGCAGCGCTATCGAGACTCTGGTGTTTTCGCTGCTGTCGCTCGCCATCTCGGCCTGGATCAAGCGGAAACTGGCTGCGGGTGCGGCGCTGCTCGGCGTTTTCTTTTTCGGCTCCGGCCTCGCGCAGGTCATTAACGCGGTGCTGGAAACGAAGAATGGTTATCTGATCGATCTTGGAAATCTGCTGACCACGGTCGACGCCAGTCTCTTTGGCCACACCGACGTAGTCAACGCTAGGATATCGGCGGGCAGCGCCTGGATCGCATTGATCGCAGCCTGCGTCTTCTGTGTCGCACTGCTCGAGCGCAAGGTCCGCGCATATGAGATTGTGGTGGGATGATTGAGGCTCGCAGAATATAGTGCGGGGTGGCGGTGTAGCGCGGCCGTCCCGGCCGCCACAGCGGGCAGGATGCCCGCGCTACGGTAGAGTTGACCGATGAACGAAGCGCAAAATCGGATCGTCTTTGAGGATGTCTCCAAGTTCTATGGCGACGTGCTCGGGGTGAATCGCGTGAATTTGTCGGTTCCGCCCGGCATCACCAGCCTCGTCGGTCCGAATGGCTCCGGCAAGACCACCTTGATGAATCTCATGACGGGCCTGGTGCAGCCCACGCGCGGACGCATCAGCATTCTCGGCATCGCGCCGGATGACCCCGAGCGCTTGTTCCGCGTGGTCGGCTACTGCACCCAGTTCGATTCCTTCCCGCGAGGGATGACAGGCTACCAGTTCATCTACTCGTATCTGCGACTGTTCGGCTACGCGCACGCGCAGTCGAGCGAACTCGCCATGCGCGCCATCGAACGCGTCAGCCTCACCGACGCTGCCGGACGCAAAATCGCGGGCTACAGCAAGGGCATGCGGCAGCGCATCAAGCTGGCGCAGGCGATCTGCCACAATCCTTCGGTTCTGGTCCTTGACGAACCTTTGAACGGCCTCGACCCGCTGATCCGCGCGGAGACCATCGCGCTGTTCCGCGCGCTCGCCGCCGAAGGTCTGCACCTGATCATCTCCAGCCACGTTCTGCACGAGGTGGACGTGATTTCCGACCAGGTGATTCTGCTCAGCAACGGCTATGTGGTGGCGGAAGGAGAGATCAAGGGCGTCCGCGACGAGATCGAAGACCATCCGATGCAGGTGCTGATCCGCTGCGATAAGCCCGGCGAGCTGGCGTCGCAGATTTTTCACAACGATTACGTGGTCGAAGCGCGGATCCACAAAGACCGTCAGGGCGTGCTGGTGAAGACGCGCGACGCCGATCGCTTCTATCTGCTGCTGAATAAGATCGCGCAGAACGGGATCGAGATCGAGTCGGTGGCGCCGGCGGACGACGACGTGCTCTCGGTCTACGAGTACCTGATCGGCACCGAGGAGTCGACGAAATGAACGAGCGTCCGTGGGGATTGTGGTGGACGCAGGTTCGGGCCGTCATGCGGCTCGAGTTGAAGAAGACTCTCTTCTCGCGGCGCGGAATTTGGGTCTATTTCCTTGCGTTCGTTCCCGTGATCATCTTCGCGGCCCACTCCATCTACATGATGAAGCTCGGAAGGGCGGGCGACATCGGCGAAGACACCCACACGTTCGCCGAGATTTTCCAGTTGTTCTATCTGCGCCTCGCGATCTTCTTCGGCTGCGTCGGCATCTTCATGAACTTGTTTCGCGGCGAGGTGCTGGACAAAAGCCTGCATTATTATTTCCTGGCGCCGGTGCGGCGGACGGTGCTGCTCGCGGGCAAGTTTCTTTCGGGATTGCTGGCCGCGAGCGTCATCTTCGGAACCAGCATGGTGCTTCAGTTCGTGGCCCTCTACTGGTATTTCGATTCGAGCACGCGCCAGGAATACCTTTTCCACGGGCACGGTCTCGCGCACCTGGCGGCGTATCTTGGCGTGACGCTGCTCGCTTGCCTGGGCTACGGCGCCGTCTTCCTGGCGGCGGGAGTGATGTTTCGGAATCCGCTGCTGCCCACCGCGGCAGTGCTCGTCTGGGAAGCGATCAACGCCATCCTGCCCGCGGCCTTGCAGCACATCAGCGTGATCTTCTATCTCAAATCCCTCTGCCCGGTCACGATTCCCGGTGATATTTCCCTTGACAAAGGAAATCCGCTGGGCTTCATCGCCATGAATCCGGCGCCCGCCTCCGCCGTGACCGCGATCGTTGGGCTGCTGGCGCTGTCGATTGTCGCCGTTGCGTTCAGCAGCCGCCAACTGCGTCACATGGAAATCGACTACGGTTCGGATTAGTTTTGTCCGCGCTACGCTCACTTGTGTCAGAAAGATCGCTCGCAATTTTGACTTATAATCGGCGGGATGGGCAGTTCTCCTCCACAAGAGATTTGGGACACGTCTTCGCCGGGCGCGGTACGCAAGAATCCCTATCTGCGCCTGCATTCGGTCACGGTTTACGTTCGCGACCAGGACCGAAGCCTGCGGTTTTACCTTGACCAGCTCGGGTTCACGCTGGTGGCTGACGTCAGCTTTCAAACCGGCCGGCGCTGGGTGGCGGTCTCGCCGCCCGACGGCACCGCGATCCTGACCTTGGTCGCGCCCGCGCCCGATTCCAGGGAGTACAAGCTGATCGGGCGTCCGACTCAAGTGGTGTTTGTGACCGAAGACGTGCTGGCGAAGTTTCAGGAATGGCGCAAACGCGGAGTTCGATTCAGCTCGACACCACGATTGAGACGCATCAAGTACGAGCGGCCGCCGCCGGCGAAAGGCGACGCGACTTCGCCCGCGTCGCCCGGCGACCCGGCGCCGGTTTGGGGCGGCGTATTCACGCGCTTTCAGGACCTGGACGGGAATTCGTTCGCGCTCGCCGGATTCGACGAGCTGACGCGCGAGGTGGAAGCGCAGCGCCGGGCCGCAGCCGAGAAGCTCGAAGCCGAGCGCTTCGCCGTGCAGGAACTGGAAATCGCGAAACGCGTGCAAGCGGGACTCTTTCCTCAAAAGCTGCCGCCGATGCGGACGCTCGAGTACGCCGGCACCTGCATTCAGGCCCGACAGGTCGGCGGCGACTACTATGACTTCCTCGACCTCGGGCAGGAGCGGCTGGGGCTGCTGATCGGCGACATTTCGGGGAAGGGAATCGCGGCCGCGATCCTGATGGCCAACCTGCAAGCGAATCTGCGCAGCCAATGCGCCATCGCGCTCGATCAACCGGAACGCCTGTTGTGCTCGGTGAACCAGCTCTTTTACGAGAACACGAGCGAGAGCGCTTATGCCACGCTCTTCTTTGCCGAGTACGACGACCGCGCGCAGCGTCTGCGTTACGTGAATTGCGGCCACCTGTCCGCGCTGTTGCTGCGGAGCGATGGCAAACTGGAAAAGCTGGAATCCACCACCACGGTGCTCGGTCTTTTCAAAGACTGGGACTGCTCGGTGGGAGAGCGACGGCTTAGTTCCGGCGACACGCTCGCGTTCTATACCGACGGCATCACCGAAGCGTTCAGCGACGCCGGCGAGGAGTTCGGCGAGCGGCGCCTGATCGATGCCTTGCGGCGGCATTGCGCCAAGTCTCCCGGCGGCGTGGTGGAGTCGATCGTCCGCGAGGTCCAGCGCTTCAGTCCACATCAGCACGACGATATTACGTTGATCGTGGCGAAGTGCAGGGCATAGGCAGGGCACGCTGCGTGCCGCCGGATGGAGTCGAACATGAAAATCCCATTTCGGTACCGCCGTTTGAGCCTCCCGCGGACCCTGCTGATTGCTGCAGTGACCATGGTCTGCCTGCCTGTTTGGCCGCTCTCGGCGCAGGAAGAGGCCTTCCAAAAGGCTTTTGACGCGTACGTCAAATCCGACGGGGTCGTCGGGGCCAGCTACATTGCGTTGGACCGGGGACATGTGATCGGCCAGCACAGCCTCGGGCTGGCGGACCGCGAGCGCAACCAGGCCGTGGATGGCAACACGATTTTCCACTGGGCTTCGATCACCAAGACCCTGACTGCCGTCGCCGTCATGCAGTTGCGCGACCGCGGACGGCTTTCGCTCGACGATCCCATTGTGAAGTATGTCCCTGAGCTCAGACGTGTCCACAGCGAAAACGGCGCGATTGAACGGGTCACCTTGCGCCACCTGCTGTCGCACACATCGGGCTTTCAGACGCCGACCTGGCCTTATCGCGATGACAGCAAGCCGTGGCAGCCCTTCGAGCCCACCGAATGGTCTCAGTTGGTCGCCATGATGCCGTACCAGGAACTCTCCTTTGCTCCGGGAACGCGCTTCCAGTACTCGAATCCCGGGTTCATCTATCTTGCGCGGGTGATCGAGGCGCTCACCGGCGATCCTTACGAGGACTACGTGCAGAAGAATATCCTGACGCCGCTCGGCATGGACCGCAGCTACTTCAACATCTCGCCCTACCGCCTGGCGATCGATCGATCGAACAACTACACGGTTTACACCGACGCCGCGGGGCAACACGCCACGCCAAACGGCCGGGAGTTCGATACAGGAATCACCACGCCGAACGGAGGCTTGAACGCGCCGCTCGCCGACATGGCGCGCTGGGTCGCATTTCTGGCCGCACCCGACTCGTCGCCGTCCGGCGCGGTAATCCTCGATCGGCGATCGCTCGCGGAGATGTGGCGGCCCGTGGCGCCGATCGAGCGGGAACCCGCCGTGGGCAAGACCTTTATGGGCCTCTCGTTCTTTCTCTACCGTCGTGGCAGCGGAGCGGACGCGGTGACATTCGCCGGACACACCGGACATCAAGCCGCCTTCCGCGCGTTCATGGCGTTCAATCCGAAGAACGGGCGTGCCGTGATTGCCGCTTTCAATACCGCGCATGACGATGGGGACACACCCGCGGCGCAGGCCGCATTCCGCCGATCGAATGATGGATTCGACGCCCTGATCGAAGATTCGTTCGGGCTGCTGCATTAGCCCGGCCTCAGCTCATGATGCGCTTCACTTCATAGACCCCATCGATCTTCCGCAACGACGACACGATCTTGCGCAGGTGCTGGATATCGACGGTATCGAGCGTGACGTCGATGGTCGCGCGCTCGTCGCCGGTATGAGCCTGGATGTTCTGGATGTTGGAGTGGACGTCGCTGATGACTGACGTGACTTCGGCCAGCAGGCCCCGCCGGTCGGCCGTGGTGAGCGCAAGCTTGACCGTGTAAAGCGTGTACTTCGGTCCGCTCCACTCCACGCTGATGCGCCGGTCGGCGTCGTAAAGCAGGTTCTGAACGTTGTGGCAGGACTTGGAATGGACCGCGATGCCTTTGCCCCTAGTTACATAGCCTACAATCTCCTCGCCGCGCACCGGATTGCAGCACTTGGCGCGATAGACCATCAGGTCGTTATGGCCGCTCACCTGGATGGCGAGATCGCGTTCCAGGCCCAAAGCGCGCTTGACGGTGGCGGCGAGGCTGGGCTGTTCCGGCTGCGGTTCCTCGGGAATCGACGGCGCGAGTTTGCCCAGCACCTGGCGGGCGCCGAACTTGCCGTAGCCGATGCCCGCCAGCAGATCGTCCATGAGCATGCAGCCATAATCCCCGGCCACGCGCGAATAATCCTCTTCCTTGACCTCCTTGAGCGAAACGCTGAAGCGACGCGCCTCTTTCTCCAGGAGCTTCCGTCCGATTTCGATGGCCTGCGTGCGCTCCGCCTGATTGATCCAGTGCTTGATCTTGTTGCGCGCCTTCGAGGTCTTGACGGCCGAAAGCCAGTCGCGGCTGGGACGCTGCCCGGGCGAGGTGGTGATCTCCACCACGTCGCCGTTGGCGAGCTTCGACTTGAGCGGCACCATGCGGCCATTGACGCGGGCGCTCGAGCAGTGGTGCCCCACCTCGCTGTGCACGGCAAAGGCGAAGTCGATCGGCGTGGCGTCGCGCGGGAGCACCACGACTTTGCCTTTGGGCGTGAAAGTGTAAACCTCCTGCGGGTACAGGTCGATCTTGAGCGTCGAGAGGAAGTCGCTCGGGTCGCGCATCTCCTGCTGCAGATCGACCAGGCGCCGCAGCCACGCCATGCGTTGCTCGTCTTCCTTGGCGGCGCCCTTGCCGTCTTTGTATTTCCAGTGCGCGGCGATGCCCTCTTCCGCCACGCGGTGCATCTCTTCGGTGCGGATCTGCACTTCGAACGGCTGTCCGTTGGGACCGATCACTGAAGTGTGCAGCGACTGGTAGAGATTCGGCCGGGCCATGGCGATGAAGTCCTTGATGCGATCGGGCACCGGCGGCCAGGTCTGATGGATCATGCCGAGGGCGGCGTAACAGTTCTTGACGGAGTCCGTGACGATGCGCACCGCCAGCAGATCGTAGACCTTCTCGATGGGGATCTCCTGCCGCTGCATCTTGCGCCAGATGCTGTAGAGCCGCTTGATACGTCCTTCGACGTGCGCCGGAATGCCGTTCTTCTTCATCACGGCCTCAACCTGCGCGCGCACGTCGGCGAGAAATTCCTCGCTGGGCTTGCGCCGGCTCTCCACGGCGCTGCGCACTTCCTCGTAGGCTTCGGGCTCCAGATAGCGAAACGCCAGGTCCTCGAGCTCGCCGCGGACCTTGCCCATGCCCAACCGGTGCGCGATGGGCGCGTAAATCTCCAGAGTCTCCTGCGCCACGCGCTTCTGCTTCTCGGGCGGCAGCGCGCCCAACGTCCGCATGTTGTGCAGCCGGTCGGCGAGCTTCACCAGGACCACGCGGATGTCGTCGACCATGGCCAGGAACATCTTGCGCAGGTTCTCGGCCTGTTGTTCCTCCTTGGTCTCGAATTGAAGGCGGCCGATCTTGGTGACGCCCTCGACGATGTGGGCCACGTCGGAGCCGAACTCCTGCCGGACGCGGTCGATCGTAGTGGGCGTATCTTCCACTACGTCGTGGAGCATGCCGCCGGCCAGGCACACCACGTCCAGCTTCATGTCGGCAAGGACGTTGGCGACTTCGAGGGGATGCGAGAGGTAAGGCTCGCCGGAGAGGCGCTTCTGGGTGCGGTGCTCGGCGGCGCTGAACTCGTAGGCTTTGCGCAGCAGGGCGAGGTCGTCCCCGGGTCGATAAGCTTGTACCTTGCCGGCGATTTCCTCAAAGTTGAGCATACGCCATGCCCACGAGCTACCGCCTGTTTTGCCCGATAGGCCCTGAAGCCGGCGTGGCACGCGTCCAGAAGCCCCTGAGATCATTCTAGGGTAAGCGTCAAGGCGGTTCAAGGAGCAGTGGCGAGTGAAGTGGCAAGCAGTCCACAGTTGACAGTCCACAGTCGACAGTCGACCGTGAATTCCGAGCGCTTCGCCCAGAGCCGACAATGTGGAATTTTTTTGACCGTCGACTGTGGACTGCCGACCGTCAACCGTCAACCGTCGAATCAATCTCTTCTCCGAAACCGGCGTCGTGGAACGCTTCCGCGCCCTGCCGCCATGGAGGTTACTGGTAAGTAAAATGGCCATTTTGGTCCTTGACTGCGGTTTCACAAGTTGCTGATTCCACGCCACATTCCCGTTCCAATGCTGGGCGTTATTGGGCATTTTCGCGCCCTCGTTTCGATGATGTCGCTGATTCCAAACGACATTCCGGGTTTGGCATTCTTCTTGATTTTTTGAGCCCTTTTGGACCCGTTTTGTTGAATCCAAAGGACATTCCCGTTCTCCGCCTGACGACCCAAACCCGGAATGTGGTTGATTCTAAACCGGGGGCGTTTGCGGTCGTGGATGTTAGAG
>JASHPE010000209.1 GCA_030038235.1 Terriglobia bacterium | reverse complement strand
GGCGGAGAACAGCGAGCGCCCGCGACAACCCGCTCTTCACCGTGTTTAATGGCACATCCATGGTTCTGGCGATCTCGGCCAGATCCAGGTCCTCCTGGTAGCGAAGGATGACCATCATCCGGGCGCGCGGCGGGAGTGACGCCACCAGCTTCAGGAGCCTCTCTTTCAGCAGCAGATCACCTGGCGGATCGGGCGCCACGGGCTCCGGCGCATCGTCGAGCGGCGTTTCCTTGCCGCGTCCTGCCCGGCGCAGTTCGTCGATCGCACAGCGCCAGGTCACCTTGCGCAGCCACTGGACCAGATGCGTCTGCGACTCGATCCGGTCCAGGTTCTGGTAGAGCCGCAGAAACGCCTCCTGGGCGATCTCTTCGGCACGCCCGGTATCGCGCAGGAAGTGGCACGCTACGCCGAACACCATCGACTGGTGCGCGCGGACGATCTCCTCGAAGGCCGCACTGTCGCCAGCCGCCGCCCGGCCGAGCACCGCTTCCTGGGATTCGGTTGTCTGGTCCTTCACGCTGTCGCCTCAACCGGTGCTGCCAGGCCCTTCATTCATCAATACGGGTGTGGCTGCCGGATGGGTGCAATATTTTCATTGCCGATTTGCAATTGTCGATTGAGAGTGGTGGTTCGCAGCGCAGTCCTGGGAGACGGACGTCGGCTACCGCTGCACAACATCGACCGTGAGCGCCGAAGGATGCGCGCGGTCATGATAGACGGTGTTGTCCGCTTTGGCGAAGCTGGCGGACTCAGCTGTGGGCTGGCCGGTATTCAGATTGCGATCGAATCGCGGAAAGTTGCTGCTCGAAATCTCCAGGCGCAGCTTGTGTCCTGCCAGGAAGACATTGCCAGTGGACCAGAGATCGATATGAAACGCGTAGATCTTTCCCGGCTGCATCAACTGCGGCGTCTCCTGCGAATCGCGATAGCGCGCGCGCACGATGCCCTCAGTAAGGTTGCGAGCGAAGCCGTCCGGGCCTACATCCACCAGCTTGGCGGTAAAGTCTGTATCGACGGCGCTGGAACTGGCGTGGAGATCGAGCGTGACCGGGCCCGTCACCTGGTAGTCGCGATCGAAGGCGGGCGTGGTATAGACCAGAACATCCGGCCGCGATTCCACTTTGCGCTGGTCGAACGCTCCCGGAGCTTCATGCTCGCTGTCGCAGCACAGCGGACCGCCCACCGTCGGCGCCGGATTCGCGGGGTCATAGGTGAAATGATCTGCCGTCTCCGGCCCCGATTCCGACGTGCTCAGCGTGCCGTCGCCATCGAGCGAATTGGCATGCCCGGCGGAGTGCAGGTAATAGGCCGTCGGACGCGCGTCCGTCGGCGGCCAGGAGGATTCCTCGCGCCACTCGTTCGGTCCCATCATGAAAAGCTTGACGGGTTTCTCGTGCGCGAGCGCGTTGTCCTCGCCCTTGAAGAGCACGTCGTACCAGTTCAACATCACTTCGTTTTCGTCCACCAGCGACTGCTTCCCGAAATCGACGTCGCCGATCTTGGGACCGGCACCGGCATGTCCACCGATCACGACCAGCAGACGCGACTTGGTCCGCGCGGCGTCGCTTCCGCCGTGCTGCGTTATGCCCAGATAGTTCCGCAGCGATCCGCCCTGGAAGATGTCGTACCAGGCGGCGACCACATAGGCCGGCACCTGGATGTCCGGGTAGTGCTCCTCGATCGACCACTGCTTCCAGTAATCGTCATAGCTCGGATGGCGAAGCCAATCGATGAAGTAGGGCGCGAGATTCGCGAGGCTAGCCGCCTGGGTGGCATCGAAGTTGAACAGCGGATATTCGGTGAGCGGCAGCTTCTCGATACCCTGAAGAGCGTTGGTCGCGTCCCGCACCTTGCGATTCAACGTGTCCTGCGCCAGGCCGGACGTCCACGACTCGTTGAACCACTGCTCGAAGGCGCCGCCCTGATAGGTCCATCCGTCGTGATAGTTCGAGGCGGTCACCACCGGGAAGATTCCCGCCAGATGCGGCGGATGCGCGATGGCGGTCAGCATCTGGGTGGCGCCCACGTATGATCCGCCGAACATGCCCACCTTGCCGTTCGAATAAGGCAGCGCCGCCGCCCACTCCACCGTGTCGTACCCGTCGTCCGATTCGTGCTTGAAGGTGTACCACTCGCCCTCGGACGTATAGCGTCCGCGCACATCTTGAATGATCACCACGTAGCCGCGCGCCGCCGCCACTCGCCCGAAGGCGCCTTCGCCGGCCTTGTTGTACGGCGTGCGCTCGAGAAGCACGGGGAACTTGCCCGCCTTGTCGGGCCGGTAGACGTCCGCGCGCAGGACGACGCCGTCTCGCATGCGAGCCTCCACCCCGTGCTCCACGACCACGGGGTAAGGTCCGTCAGCGAACGCAATCGGGACAACGCCGGCCAGAGCGCAGATCAATGCGCTCAACGATAGGGCGCAGACAAGCTTTCGGACGCGGGGCATGGGTTACCTCCATTTCAAGACTGTGGAGTTTACCAAAAAGACGTCCAAGGCGCTGTTATTGCGCGACGATTGGCGCGGCGCCCTGGAGTCACGTCCGCCTGCTGATATACTCTCTCTGGATTGCGGCGCAGCGAGCTGATTCAGCGACCCGTTACAGCGGGCGTCCTGGAACTCGGAAGGCAGACCGATGGCGTCTGAACCGCTTTACGATGTGATCGTGGTGGGTTCGGGAGCAGCCGGAGGCATCGCCGGCTACGTGCTCGCGACCCAGGGCCTCAAGGTGCTTTGCCTGGAAGCCGGCAGAATGATCGATCCCGCCAAGGACTTCTACACTCACAAATTCCCTTACGAGTGGCCCTATCGCGGCGGTGGCAAGCCCGGCCAATATGGGCATCTTCCGCAAGGCATGGAGTGGAAGATCAAAGAGTGGACAGATCATCTATACACCATTCCGGACCAGGACCCTTACGCGCTCGCGCCCGGCGCTAAATTCACCTGGACGCGCCTCCGCGCCGTGGGCGGCCGAACGAACGTCTGGGGACGCGGTTCCGACCGATTCGGTCCGCTCGATTTCCAGCCGAAGACGCTGCAGGATGGCTGGGGCGACGACTGGCCCATCCGCTACGAAGACGTTGCGCCGTACTATGAACGCGTCGAGCAGCTCATCGGCGTTTCCGGCAGTCACGACGCGGCCGTGTATAACACGCCGTCGGGCGAGCATCTGCTGCCGCCGTTTAACGCCCGCTGTGGCGAAATGCTCATCAAGAAAGGCGCCGCGAAACTCGGCATCAAGGTGGCGCCAAAGCCGCTGGCGGTTCTCAGCCAGCCCTACGGCGGACGTCCGCCGTGCCACTTTTGCGGCGCCTGCAATTGGGGATGCGACGTGTCCGCGCGATTCAGCAGCCTGGATGTGCTGGTTCCGAAGCTTCAGCACCTGAGCAATTTCGAACTACGCACCAACTCGCCCGTGCATACGATCCTGAGAGACCCGGGGACCGGCAAGGCGCGCGGAGTGACCTACA
Organism: Terriglobia bacterium; assembly: GCA_030038235.1. Taxonomy (GTDB): domain Bacteria; phylum Acidobacteriota; class Terriglobia; order UBA7540; family UBA7540; genus Gp13-AA77. The sequence continues at coordinate 15,544 of JASHPE010000209.1, read as the reverse complement.
TCGACGCGGCGACCAAGCTCGAATATGAGGCTTACGGGAAGACCGTGGTGCTGGCGGCGTCGATGGTCGAGTCGATTCGGATTCTGCTGAATTCGCGCGATCGCGAGTATCCGAGCGGCCTCGGAAACTCGAGCGGCACGCTTGGCCACTACCTGATGGAGCACGTGGCGTTCAATAGTTTGGAGGGCTTCTTCCCCCAGCTTGCCGGACGTCCGGTGACGAACGACGACGGGCCGGGCGAGTCGTGCCTCTACATCCCGCGCTACAACTACGGCGCCAAGAACAAGAAATATCTGCGCGGATGGCGCTTCGACTTCTACACGGGCTGCGGCATGGGGCCGGGTCCCGGCGCCGCGTTCCCCGGTTTCGGGTCGTCGTACAAGCAGAAGATCAAAGAGCTGTATCCGGCGGCCGTTTCGATGAGCGGCTACGGCGAAGGACTGCCGTTCTACTCGAATTACGTGGAAATCGATCCCGACGGTCTTCGCGACCGATACGGCATTCCCCAGGTGCGCTTCCACACGGATGCAGAATACCCCGAAGCGCTCGCGATCCTCGACGACATGTATGGCGGGATCGAGGAGATTCTAAAAGCTTCGGGCGCAGAGATTTTTCCGTACAAGAAAGTCGCGCCTTATCCGCTCGGAAGCGTGACGCACGAAGCGGGCGGATGCCGCATGGGAAGCGATCCACGAACCTCGGTGCTCGATGAGTGGAATCGCTGCCACGATATGAAGAACGTGCTGGTGACCGACGCGTCGTGCTTCGTGACGCATCCAGAAAAACAGACCACGCTCACGATCATGGCACTGTCGTATCGCGCGGCGGATCATCTGGCGGAGGAATTCCGGCGCGGGAATGTTTAGTTCATTCCGGCCTCGGCAAGAGTTGGGAGGAGCATTGGCAGCGCGGCTTATTTCGGTCAACATCGGTTTGCCACGTGACATCACGTGGCGTGGCAAGACCGTCCACACAGGTATCTGGAAGAATCCAGCGCCGGGCCGCCACAAGATACGAAAGCTTAACATCGATGGTGACGGCCAAGGAGACTTGCACGGCCACGGAGGAGTCAACCGGGCTGTCATGGTTTACCAGATGGATTCCCATCGTTACTGGGAGCGTGAACTCGGCCGCCACAATTTCTCATACGGACAGTTCGGGGAAAACTTCACCGTCGATGGCCTCCCTGACGACGAAGTATGCATCGGTGACCGCTACCGGATCGGCACTGCCTTGTTCGAAGTTTCACAGCCGCGGGTAACGTGCTACCGCGTGGGCATCCGCTTGGACGAACCGCAAATGGCGGCACTGATGGTGGCGCATCACCGACCAGGCTTTTACTTTCGTGTTCTAGAAGAGGGCGAGGTGGGAACTGGCGACGACATTCTAAGGGTCGCAGAGGGCCCGGAGCACATGAGCGTCGCCGAGATCGACGCGCTGCTGTATCTGCCCGGTCATACCCGCGAACAATTAGAGCGCGCTCTGCGCATCCCGGCGTTGAGCTCAGGGTGGCGGGATTCCTTTCGCGCGATCCAACAACAAGAGACGAGTGGCCCGGCGCCAGGCAACCCAGGACTCGTACCGCCCAGCGGTCCGCCACCGGCATGGCCGGGATTCCGTCAGCTGAGAGTGTCACGTATCGAGCGAGAGTGTATCAGCGTGATCTCTTTGACGCTGGTGCCCGCGGATAGACTCCCACTGGCTCCGGCTCTGCCTGGCCAGTTCGTCGTCTTGCGCATGCGACCGCAGCCCCAAGGTCCAGCTCTGTTGCGCAACTACTCGCTTTCCGATGCGCCCGCTTCGGACCACTACCGGGTGAGCATCAAGTTGGAGGTGACGGGCGCAGCCAGCAGCTACTTGCACCATCAAGCCAGAGTGGGTGATTTGCTCGACGTGGCGGCACCAAGAGGGACCTTCACCCTGCAACCGGGCGACCAACAAGTCGTCCTGCTCAGCGCGGGTGTAGGCGCAACTCCCGTACTGGCGATGTTGCATTCGCTGGCGGCTGAAGCTTCGCCACGCGAAGTCTGGTGGCTGTTCGGAGCGCGTAACGGCGAGGATCACCCATTTGCGGAGGAGTCACGGAACCTCCTGAAAGCGCTACCGCACAGCAAGAGCTTCATTGTATACAGCCGCCCGGGTCCCCGCGATCGTCCAGGCGTGGACTTCGATGCTTCAGGACGTATCGGAGTTGACGTGTTCGAAAAACTCGGTCTGTCTCGCGACGCTGATTTCTACCTGTGCGGGCCTGCTCCGTTTATGCGGGACTTGAGCGCCGGACTGGTGGCTTGGGGCGTTTCAGACGGCAGCGTGCACACCGAAATTTTCGGCCCAGGCAGACCGATCACCCCCGGCGTCGTGGATGCGTCGCATGCTCGTCCCCACCCGCCAGAGGGGCCTGCCGGGCCGGGCCCCCGCGTCTCGTTCGCGCGCAGCGGCCTCAATGGCTGTTGGGATCCAAGGTTTTCGAACCTACTCGATTTCGCGGAGGCCTGTGACGTGCCAGTGCGCTGGTCGTGCCGTACGGGGGTCTGCCACACGTGCGAAAGCGGGTTGATCTCGGGCAATGTCAACTACCAGCCCGAACCGCTTGAACCGCCCGCCCAAGGCAATGTACTGATCTGTTGTTCCCAACCTAACGGTGACGTGGTCGTTGACTTGTAAGAAAGGAAATATGTATTTAGAGGGCGACTGGAGCGCGCGGTGTCTGAACAAATGATTGGCAGGCGGGAGACACTTAAATATCTCGGAATGCTCGCCGGCACAGCGTCCGGCCGGGACTTCCTGGCAGCGTGGCTGCCGTCCGCCGCGGGTTCGAGAGTTCAGGCCGCCAGCGAGGCGCCCCATACTCCTTATTCGCCGCAGTTCTTCAAGCCGGAGGAATTCAGGACGGTCGAAATCCTGACCGAGCTGATCATTCCGAGCGACACTACGCCCGGCGCGAAGGAAGCGCAGGTGGCGCGGTTCGTCGACTTCATTGTTTTCTCGGCCGCCGAGTTCAGGCCGGAGATGCAACGCGAGTGGATCGACGGACTGCAGCAGCTCGATCGGCTCAGTCGCGACAAATACGCGCGGCCATTTGCCGAAGCGTCGCCGCAGGATCAGGAGGCGTTGCTGATGGAAATCAGTCTGCCGGAACGCAACCCGGACGCCGAGCATCCCGCATTTGCATTCTATGGCCTCGTCAAGGATATGACCGTCGACGGGTTCTATAGCTCGCGGGTTGGATTGATCGATGCGCTTGGCTACAAGGGTCTGGCGGTGCTGAGCGAATTCGCAGGATGCACGCATCCGGAGCATCAGGTGTGAGGATCGGGCATGCGAGGACTTTCGCCTTCCGCTGAACTCGATGATCTCTGTAGCGCTGACGGCGAGATTCTTCTCGGGAGGCGAAGAAAAGAACTTCAACACGGGGTTCACAGAGGTCTCACGGAGGCCGCAGAGGAGACGAAGAGCGCGGAAAATGCAGACCCGGATCAGGATTCAGCCTCTCTTCTCCGTGATCTCTGTGAGTCCTCCGTGACCTCTGTGTTCAGTCTTTGTTTTTGGCTCCGAACGGTGGCCGGCGGGTCAGGCGTTCGGATTCTCGCTACAATCCTCTCGCTCGCGTTCGCCTCGAGTGCTGCCATGGCACACCAACAGCCTGTTTCGCCAAAGGACGGCACCGCAGAACCATTCCACTGGCCGAACGGCAAGCGGGCCGCCGTCAGCTTGAGCTTCGATGACGCCCGCACGAGCCAGGTGGATGTCGGACTCACGCTGCTCGACCAGCATCATGTGAAGGTGACGTTCTTCCTGCAGTCCGAGAACATCGGCAAGCGCCTGGATGGTTGGAAGAAGGCCGTAGCCGACGGCCATGAGATCGGCAACCACACCATCACCCATCCCTGCACGGGCAATTACGCATTTTCGCGGCACAACGCTCTGGAAGATTACAGCCTGGGGACGATGGCGGCGCAACTTGACGACGCCAACGCCGAGATCGAGCGGCTGCTGGGCGTGAAACCGAGAACTTTCGCTTATCCTTGCGGTCTGAAATTTGTGGGCCGCGGATTGGACGTGAGGAGTTACGTCCCGCTCGTCGCCGAGCGGTTCCTGGTGGGCCGCGGCTACCTCGACGAGTCAGCGAACGATCCCGCGTTCTGCGATCTGCCGCAGGCGATGGGCACGCCGTTCGACGATCTTACGTTCGATCAGATGAAAGACCTGGTGGAGAAGGCCACGAAAGAGGGCCGCTGGATCATTTTCGTGGGCCATGACATCGGTCAAGGCGGATTCCAGGTGACGGATGCCGGTGCTTTGGGCGCTCTCTGCGACTACTTGAACGATCCTGCCAACGGCATCTGGGTCGGCACGGTGGCGCAAGTGGGAGAGTATGTCCGCCAGCAGCAGCATTCGGCCGCCGGCCGCCGGCGATAGCGCGTTTTCCCAGGAGCGTGCTGAAAAAAACCTGGCCGGTCATTCCGAGCGAAGCGAGGAGTCTCGTATTTCCTTTCCTTGCAGAGCGAGATTCCTCGCTTCGCTCGGAATGACAGGGCTCGAGAGTGTTTTTTGAGCACCTGCTAGACTGGCATCCGCACCGTCTGCCCGTCCAAGGGCGCACGGCGATGTCCGATTGCGGACGGGAGGTGCATTTGCAGCTTATTGCGCAACGACCCTCGACGCATTGTGTTGTTGATCTTGGCGCGACAGGCATTGTGGTCCTGAAGTTGCGCACATGAAGCAAACACGGGGGTGTCGGCTAAGGAGCGGTTATGCGTACGCTTATCAGGAACATCGGTTATAGCCTGCGCATGATGCGCAAAAGCCCCGGCCTAACCCTGACGGTGCTGCTGACATTGGCGCTGGGAATAGGGGCCAACACGGCTATCTTCACGGTGGATTACGCCACCCTGCTCGCACCACTGCCGTATCCCGAGGCCAACCAACTGGTGATGGTCTGGTCCAAAGTTCGGGGACACCGCAACGAAACCTCGGCGGCGGATTACATCGAGTGGAAGCGGCAAAGCAGCGCATTTCAGGACCTGAATGCCTGGACGGGAAACTCCTTCAACATTGCGACTCCCCAGCAGCCGGAATACGTAGACGCCCGGGTTACCACGCCTGGCGCTTTCCGCATGCTGGGGAATCCTCCCTTTTACCTTGGCCGCGATTTTCTGCCTGAAGAAGGGGTGCCGGGGAAGGACCACGAGGTTATTCTCACCCATAAATTTTGGGAAAGGCTCGGCGCCAATCCTCACATCCTCGGGACATCAATGCGGATCAACGGCGAGCCCTACACCGTGGTGGGGGTCTTCGCACCGGGCCTGACAGATCGCGGCCAGGGAGAATTCGCGGTGCCGCTGGCCTTCACATCCGAGCAGCTCAATCATGACACCCATTGGCTCACTGTCATGGGCAGGCTCAAGCCCGGCGTCACCATCAGGCAGGCGCAATCGGACATGGACGCGGTCACGGCGCGGCTTAGCGCGACTTACCCTGCCACCAACAGGGGTTGGGGCGCGTCGGTGGAGCCGCTCAAGAACGACTTCATTCCGAGCGATCGCATCATGACACTCTGGTTGCTGCTCGGCGGCGTGGCTTTTGTGCTGCTGATCGCGTGCGCCAATGTAGCCAATCTGTTGCTGGCCAAAAGCGTGAGCCGCCAGAGCGAAATGGCGATTCGCCGCGCGCTCGGAGCGGAATCCGCAACAATCTTTACCCAGCTTCTCACCGAGAGCCTGCTCGTTGCCGTTGGCGGCGGCGCGCTGGGCATCGGCGTCGGTTACGCCATCCTCCAAGCGCTGGTCTCCGTAATGCCGCCCAATACCTTGCCGAGCGAAGCGGACCTGAGCTTGAATTTCCCTATCCTGCTTTTCACCCTCGCGGCCACAACGCTGGCCGGGGTGTTGTTTGGCTGCGCTCCGGCATGGTATGCCTCGCGCGTCGATCCCAATGAAGCGCTGAAGGAGGGCGGGCGCTCGGGGACCGGCGCCGGGCGTCACCGCCTGCGTCGCACCCTGGTGATTGTGGAGTTCGCGCTCACCCTGACCTTGCTCGCTGGAGCGGGGCTGGCGATTCACAGCTTCTGGAATCTCACCCGCGTCGACCTCGGAGTTCGCACCGATCACACGCTGACGTTCTTCCTCCCGGTTCCCGACTCTCGCCCCAACAACCCGGAGCAGATCGTCACGTACTATCGCCAGATTCTCGCCCGCATTGCCTCGGTTCCCGGCGTTTCCCATGCGTCGGCTGAGACCGGAATGCCGCTCGAGGGATCGGGCTTCCGCATGGCATTTTCCATTGCCGGCCAGCCCGCTTATACGGACTCCTCACAGCGGCCTGTAGCGGGCTTCCAGATGGTTACACCGGACTATTTCCGGACGTTTGGTATCCAACTTGTGCGGGGGCGCCTCCTGACCGACGAAGACAATGGTTCAAGTGCGAAGGTGGCCGTGATTAGCCAGGACTTTGCCGACCATTACCTGAAGGGCCTCGGTCCGCTGGAACAGCGCGTGGTGGTGCAGCAGTTGATACCCGGGGTTAACCGGCCGGGTCCGGCGATCGAATGGCAGATCGTGGGCGTCGTTCACAATGTGCGCAGCCGTGGGTTCCGCGAGGACAATCCCGAGATCGACGTCCCGTTCTGGCAATCTCCCTGGCCGAGCGCAGGTATCGGCGTGCGCACGTCCGAGGACCCGGCATCGATGTTGAGGAGCATCGCGGCCGCCGTGCACGCCGTCGACCCGCAGGTTGCGGTTGCGTACCCGCGCACCATGGGACAAGTGCGGGACGACACGCTGGCCAACGACCGGTTTACCTTGATCCTTTTTGCCACCTTTGCGGCCATCGCGCTGTTCCTCGCCGCGCTGGGCATTTACGGCGTCATGGCCTTCTCGGTAGCGCAACGCTCCCACGAGATTGCTTTGCGGATGGCGGTGGGCGCTACGCGGAATCGCGTGCTCGCTCTCGTGCTGCGAGAAGGCGGGGCGCTCGCGTGCGCCGGATTCGGCTTCGGACTGATTGGCGCCTACTTTGTGGGTCGCGTCATGCAGAGCGCGCTATACGGAATCGGCACGATGGACGTGTCCGCTTTCTTGATTGTAGGGCTGATTCTTCTGCTCGCGGCGCTCGCGGCCTGTTACATACCGGCCCGTCGCGCCGCGTCGGTGGAACCTATGCAAGCCCTCCGCAGGGAGTAGGGAACGGCTCCCCCACGACGCTGCTGCCCTAATTTCAGACGTACGGGCGGCCCTTGTGGCCGCCCAATGGATGGCACTCGCAAGGAATGCGCTGTAATTGGGCGGCCACGACGGCCGCCCGTCCGTCTGAAATTAGGACAGCACAGATGCTTCGAATCACGACTCGTGCGCAATCAAACCGGACGTGTGATCGCGCCCTCGGACGCCGAGGCCACAAGCGCGGCGTACTTGGCGTACACGCCGGATTTGTAGCGCGGCTCCGGCGCGCTCCAGGCGGACAAGCGCTTCAAGAGCTCCTGATCTTCCAATTCCACCGCGAGGCGGCGCGCGTCAATGTCGATCACGATGGTGTCACCTTCGGCCACCGCAGCGATAGGTCCGCCGCGAGCGGCTTCCGGCGCCACGTGGCCGATCATCAGGCCACGCGTCGCCCCGCTGAATCGCCCGTCGGTGACGAGCGCCACGGTCTCGCCCAGGCCCTCGCCCACGATGGCTCCGGTCACGCCCAGCATCTCGCGCATCCCCGGTCCGCCGCGCGGGCCTTCGTAGCGGATCACGACCACGTCACCCGGCTTGATCTGCTTGCCGGTCACGGCCTTCATGGCGTCCTCTTCGCGCTCGAAGACGCGTGCCGGACCGCGATGCTTCAGCCGTTCGTGACCCGACACTTTGACCACGGCGCCGTCAGGCGCAAGATTGCCTTTGAGGATCACCAGACCGCCGCTCGCCTTCAGCGGATTTGAGGCGCGGCGCACCACGTCCTGACCCGGCGTCTCGACTGCCTTTCGGGCCTCCTCGGCCAGCGTGCTTCCCGTCACAGTTTTGGCCTCACCGTGCAGCAGTCCGCCTTCGAGCATGCGCCAGGCGACGAGCGGAATGCCGCCGGCCTCATGCAGGTCCACGGACATGTAGCGTCCGGCTGGCTTGAGATCAGCCAGGATCGGTGTGCGAGCGCTGATGCGGTCGAAATCGTCGAGCGTCAGCGGCACTCCCACCTCGCGCGCCAGCGCCAGCAGGTGCAGCACAGAGTTGGTGGATCCGGCAGTGGCGGCTACCGCCGCGATGGCATTCTCGAAAGCGTCGCGGGTGAGGATATCGCGCGGACGCAGATTGTTCTGCAAAACCTCCATCACGAGCCGTCCGGCGGCTTCCGCGACCTTATCCTTCTGGGGGTCGGTGGCAGGCACGCTGTTCGAGCCGAGGGGCGATAGCCCGATCAGTTCCATGACCATCGACATCGTATTGGCTGTGAACTGCCCGCCGCAGGCGCCGGCGCCGGGGCAGGCCACGTCCTCGAGCTGCTTCAGCTCCTGATCGGTCATCAGACCGGCGGCGTTGGCGCCGATAGCCTCGTACACGTCGCCGACGCTCACTTCGTGACCCTCGAAATTGCCCGGTGCAATCGATCCGCCGTAGAGCACGAGACCGGGCACGTTCAGACGCGCCAACGCCATGGCTCCGGCGGGAATCGTCTTGTCGCAGCCCACCAGCGCCACCATGGCGTCGAACATGTGCCCGCGGCCCATGAGCTCGATGGAATCTGCGATCACTTCGCGGCTTACCAGCGGCGCTTTCATGCCTTCGGTCCCCATGACGATGCCGTCCGACACCGAGATCGTGTTGAACTCCATGGGCGTGCCGCCCGCCGCGCGAACTCCGGCCTTCACGCGCTCCGCCAGCTTGCGATGACCGAAATTGCAAGGCATGGTCTCGGTCCAACTGTGCGCCACGCCGACGATGGGTCGCGCGAGGTCCGCATCGTTGAATCCGATGGCCTTGAGCATAGCGCGGGCCCCGGCGCGTTCGCGGCCATCAGTAATCGTGCGGCTCCAATGCTTGGGATCAAACTCCATGACACCTCCTCCAGCGTCAGCTCTCGTCGAGTTGCAGACTGTGAGTGCGAATTCCTGAAGCGACGTTTGATAGACCGTCACGCAATGCTCCACTATACTACGCACCAAGCGATCGCCAGACCTTTACCCCAACATCCCGCGGTTTCGAGTTGGCCATACGATGCTTGACACTCGGTGTCGATGGCAGTATCGTTCCTTCGGGTAGTCGCAAGAGCTAAGAATGTCAGCAGGGGGTGTACGATGAGTCGTCTCGTCATCGGTGTTTTCGCGCTGTGGTCCGTGCTCGGTGGCCGCGCAAGTGCGTGTCCGCCGATGTTGACAGGGCAGCCTCAAGCGCCGGCACAGCCGGCCGATCTGTCGCAAGCGACGTCCGACGACCTGTTCAAGGTCTACGATCAGCTCGCGAGCCTGCAAGGAAGCGATCAATATGCGGTGACGGAGAACGCGAACATCACGCGCGACGCCGGTCGCTTCACGTTCAAAGAAGGCCGGCTCGCCTTCGCCGCGCCGGTGGCAGGCCGCGTGGTCGCAGCCGTGTTCACCGGCGAAGGTGTGTTCGAACTCGACCCTCCCACCGAAATGGACCGCCGGCAGATCAGCCGCTTCACAAAGGAGCCGATACTCCGCGACGGCTTTCGCGAGGCAGTGTTCTTCTTCACGGATGATTCCTGGCAGGATCTCGGCAAGCAGGTGAAGATCAATGGCGGCGGCGATTCGAGCGCGGCGGGGAAATCCCTGGCTGACGCGCAGAAGCGGCTGAGGGATCAACTGAATGGCTGGTGGGCAAACGAAGTCAAGGGAGCTTTCCCCACCCGGAACCTGGCGGCGCGTATGCTCGCCGATCTTTCGGATCCCACAAGCAAGGGTTTGTTCCTCGCCGACATCAAGAGCGAGCATCACGATGAGCTTTTCTATCAGGTGAGCTGGAATCGTGACGGAGTTCTGATGCCGGGCTTTGCAAGCGATGAGGAAGTGGCGCTCGTGCACTGGAAGCCCGGCGAGTACTCGGAATGGTGGTCCGGGTTTCATCTTGCCGGTGAATACGCGCAGAATCCTCATCCCGAGCACCGGAAGCTCCTGGCTCACGCGAGCGATGAAAAGATCGACGCCGACGTCACGGACAACCACGTCTCCGCCACAGCCGAAATCAAGTTCGAGGTTCCGGAAGCGCCGTTGCGCGTTTTGCCCATGACTCTCGATGGCGTGCTGCGGATCTCCGCAGTCAGCGACGACGCCGGCAACAAATTGCGGTTCATCCAGGAGCCGCGCGAATCCACGAGCGATCCCTGGATCATCCTGCCGGAGCCCTCTGCGCCCGGACGCTTCTACACGATCAAGATCAGCTACGACGAAGATTCCACGCGCGACAGCCGCGTGATTCGCCAGCAAGGCGCAGGACTCTATTTCGTGGGCTCGCGCGAGTCCTGGTATCCGAGCTTCGGCGCCTTCGACGATCGCACCCACTTTGTTCTGAACTTCAAATCACCGAAGAAACTCGTTTTCGTGGGCACCGGCCGGCCGGTCAGCTCGGAAAAAGACGGCAAGGTCCTCGAGACGCAATGGGAGTCAGAGATTCCCTACAACGTGGTGGGTTTCAACTACGGCGATTTCGTCACCAAGAATCGATCGGACGCTAACCTGGCGGTTTCGGCTTACATGGGCCGTGAATTGCCCGACGCTCTGGCTGGCCTCAAGGCCGCCGTTGATATGAGCGACCTGGCGGGGGGGCCGATGGCGAGCCACAACACGGAGGCTCAGGCGGGGGTCCTGACGGGAGGCTTGAATACGGGGACCTACGCCCAAACGGCGGCCAACATCAGTTTCGCGGCTTTCGGTCTTTACCGGCACTTCTTCGGCGACTTGCCGTTCAAGAACATATCTGTCACCGAGCAGCCGGTCTTCGGGTTTGGCCAAAGCTGGCCGACGCTGATCTTCCTCCCCTGGGATTCCCTGCTGGACGGCACCACGCGGAACAGCCTCAGGCTGGAAGGCTCAGCGGAGGCCCGCGAGTTTTACGACGAGGTGGCGGTTCACGAGCTTTCGCACCAATGGTGGGGCCACATGGTTGGATGGAAAACTTACCACGACCAGTGGCTTTCTGAAGGCTTCGCTGATTTTTCGGCGGCGTTGTTTATCCAGGCCAGTGATCCCAATCCCAAAAGGTTCCGCGACTTATGGGATCTGCGGCGCTGGCACCTGCTGCAAAAGGACTCGGCCGGGCATCGCCCGGCAGACGTTGCGCCTCTCTGGCTGAACTTTCAGGGCGATGCTCGCCTCGAACCGCAGATCCGTACTTACCTGATCTACGACAAGGGCTCCTACGTGCTCCAGATGCTGCGCGACCTCATGGAAGACTCGCGAGCGCAGGACCCGGATGGCCGGTTCATCGACACCATGCACGATTTCGTATCGACCTACGCTGGCAAGAACGCTTCCACTGAAGATTTCCGTCAGATCGTCGCCAAACACATGAACGATCCCATGGACTGGTTTTTCAACGAATGGGTATACGGGACCGAGATCCCCAGCTATCAATTCAGTTACACGATGAACGATTCGGGCGGCGGCAAGACCATGCTGCACCTGTCGCTCGCGCAGTCCGGCGTTTCCAATTCATTCTTCATGAAAGTGCCGGTGTACTTGTGGGTGCAAGGCGCCCCGCACCGCCTCGGACTGCTGTCCGTCAAAGGATCGAGCACCGCAACCGCCGACATCCCGCTTGGGTTTCGGCCCGACAAAGTCACGCTGGACGAATACCACACGATTCTGGCGGAAGAGAGGCAGTGAAAGTCCGAATTCAGACGTAGCGGCGGCCCCACGTCTGAAATCGAGACAGCGCCCACTACCGAATGACGCTACTCAGAGCGCAGCGCCTCCATAGGCTCAATTCCCGCCGCGCGCCTGGCGGGCAGGAACGAGGCCGCGAGCGCGAGCGCCAGAACCACGGCAGCGCCGGCGGCGAACACGGCGGGATCGAACGGACTGACGTGGAAGAGAAGCGACTGCATCAGGCGCGTGACCGACGCCGCACCGGCAAGTCCGAGCAGGCAACCGGTCAGGGCGAGTCGTGCGCCCGAGCCCAGTACGAGGCGCAGCACTCCGGCGGGCTGGGCACCAAGCGCCATGCGCACCGCGATCTCCTGCGTGCGCTGCGCCACCGAGAACGCGATCACGCCGTAGATGCCGAGCGCCGCCAGCAGCAGCGCGCCCAAGGCAAAAGCCGAAAGCACGGCGGTGTTGAACCGCCGCGGCGCTTCTGACTCCTGGATGGCTTGTTCCATGGTCTGCATGTCGCTCACCGCGAGCTGCGGATCGAGCGACCACACGGCGCGTTGCACGGTGGTCTCCAGCGTACGCGGATCGCCCGCGGCGCGTACCGCGATCCGCATGCTGCCACCGTGCAGGCCCAGGACCTTCGCCTCGGGCCCGAAGCCGCGATCGTATTGCTCGAGCGGCTCGTAGACTTGCGGCCAGGCGTGGCTGTCGAGCGGACCCTGCTTCGTGTTCGCAACCTCACCGACAACCGTCAGCCAGGGCAGCGAACTATGCTCATCCACGCCCCAGTGGATTCGCTTGCCGATGGGATCCTGCCCCGGCCAGTAGCGCTCCGCCAGCGCCTTGCTGACGACCACCACGAGCGGCGCATCGGCATTGTCGGAGACGTTTAGATAGCGCCCACGCAGCAGCGGGATGTGCATCGCCTGAAGATAATCGCCGACCACGTAAGCGTGCGATTCAACGGCGTACGAACTCCCCGCCGCGGGATGATAGCCTTCGGGGATGAAGAAGCGCGTGGACGTCGGCTCGGCCATGGCCAGATTGGTGGCGAGCGCGGCCTTTTCCACGCCGGGCAGCGCGTTCAGGCGCCGCCGCAGTTCCTCGTGGAAGCTGTTCACTTGCTGCTGAGTCTGGTAGCGCTCGGCCGGCAGATCGAACGCCGCTGCCACGACGTGTGCCGGCTCGAATCCCGGATCGACGGCGCTCATGCGCTCGAAGCTGCGCAGCAGCAAACCGGCGCCCGTGACAAGCATCAAGGCGGTCGCGATCTCACCGACAACGAGCACGGATCGCAAGCGCGCGTGTCCGGCAACGGTCCGTGCGCCCTCTTTCAGAGATTCACTGGGGCTCGAGCGCAGCGCAGACAGGCCAGGGGCAAGGCCGCACAGAATGCCGGTGCCGATTGTCACAGCAAGAGCGAAGAGGGACACTTCCCAGCTCAACCGGACCTCGTCAACCCGCGGCAGGCTTTCGGGCAGCAGACTGATCCACCAGCGCAGTCCCGCCCAGGCCAAGAACACCCCCGCGGTTCCGCCGATCAGGCTCACGAGCAGGCTTTCCATCATCGAGTAGCGCAACAGCGCGCCGCCCGACGCACCGAGCGCCTGACGCACCGCAATCTCGCGGCGCCGTCGCACGCCGCGCACCAGCAAGAGTCCGGCGAGATTCGCGCACGCAATCAGCAGCACCACGGCCACGGCGCCGAACAGCACGCGCAGCAGCGGGCGCGACTGCGCGACGGCATCATCCTGAAGCGGAATAAGCGACGCGGTCACCGTGATCCCCATTCTTGCCGGATACTCCGCCTGGATCGCGGCCGCCACCCGGTTTGCGTCCTGCCCAGCCTGCGCGAGCGTGACACCCGGCTTGATCCGCGCCACCGCGCCGTATTGAAAATTGTCGCCATTGTCGGCGCGCTCCTGCGGCGTGAAGCTCATCGGAACCCAAATCCCGGTCTGGCGCAAACGGCCGGGTACGACCGGGAACTCAAAATCGGCGGGCATCACGCCGATCACCACGTAAGGCTTGCGGTTGATGTCGAGTTGGCGTCCGAGCACGCCGGGATCGCCGTGGAAGTGGCCCTTCCAAAGCGAGTAGCTGAGCAGGGCGACCTGACGGCTGTGATCGTCCTCATCCGCGGTGAAAGCGCGGCCGAGCAACGGAGTTACGCCGAGCGCGGGCAACACCGCGGCGGTGATTCGCGCCGACGCCAGGCGCACCGGCTCGCCCGAGCCGGACAGTTCCACGTCGTCGCGTTCGAATCCACCCACTTGCTCGAACGCCTTGGACTGCTGCGCGAAGGTGAGCACGTCAGGCGCGGGAAGGTTGAGGCGATCCGTCAGCTTGTTGACGTTCTCCTTGATGAGCACCAGGCGGCCAGGATCGCGGAACGGCAGCGGACGCAGCAGCACCGCGTCCAACACCGAAAAGACCGACGTCGTGGCCCCGATGCCGAGGGCCAGCATGAGCACAGCGGTCAGAGCGAACCCCGGCGATTTGCTCAAGCGGCGGGCTGCGTAGCGGATTTCCTGGATCGCAAAAAACATGGCAGTACTCCTGGAGAACTGTTGCGTTCGGCAGCACGGGATCCTCCAAATTCAAGGCACTTTATTTTCAGAGGGTTGCGTGTAAGGGGCCTTGCGGGAAACGTCCGCTGCCGGGCAGGGGTGTGCATGCGCGAACAGAATGGTTGGCTAGGGTAACTCCGCCGCCCCGGCCGCTGAGTCGAATTGGTTAGCCGGGAGTGCGGATGCCGCGGCGCATCATATCGATGGATTTGGTGAGCCGAGCGGCGCGGGTTTCTTCTTTTTTGGCTTCGGTGATCCAGCGGCAGTATTCTCTACGATTAGTGAAGCTGAGCGCGTCGAAAAAGTCTCGGACGCCGTGCTTCTTCATCAGACGGGCGAGGTCGGAGGGAACTTCCACGGTACGGTCGCTCTCATCTCGCCAAAGCTGAACGCTAACGGTGTCGCCAAGCTGTTTGCCAGCTTGTTCCCGAATGGCCTTCAGAATGCCCACCATGTGTCGCTGGCCCCCACACCGCATCAGGGAGCCTGTATACGAGAAGCCATCGAAGATAACCTTAACTGGGACCCTGCCTTTCATCCCGAACTCACTTTCGACATCATATGGAAACCGAACAAAGGCGCCCCCTCCGGGGCCAGGCTCGATCCTCGCGGTAAAGGAGTACTTCCTCACAGCAGCCATTATCCCGGTCATCGCGGAAACTGTCGATCTCAATTGTCGCCTTCGGGGCAATGCACCCATCGAGCCCGGAACTCATCTCTGTATTTTGCAAGCCCCAATAAGCCGCATGAGAATCGCACTCGCGTGAAAGGGTCAGATTCGAAGCTGCGGGACCACTTCGAGCACTTCGCGGGCGGTCTGACGCAGGACCGTGAGGCTGGAGCGCGCGCCGACCTGGCTTTCGCTGAGCAGCCGGTGCAGCTTGTCGATATCCGGCGTGGCAAGGCCGCCGAACTCCACCACAATGTCGCCCTCACGCACGCCCGCTTTTTCAGCCGGGCTGCCGCGCTCGACGCTGATCACCAGGATTCCGCTCTCGGCGGCCAGGTTGTGGAATCGCACCACGCGTCGCGGCAGCGGAACGTTCTGCCCGCCGAGCCCGAGATACCCGCGATCGATGCGGCCGTCGCGGATCAGACGTCCGGCGACAAATCGCGCCGTATTGGAAGCGATGGCGAAGCAGAGGCCCTGCGCCGGCAGGATCAC
>JASHPE010000208.1 GCA_030038235.1 Terriglobia bacterium | reverse complement strand
ACGGCTATCTTCTGCTCAAAAACAGCCCATTTTCGAGGCTTAACATGCTGAAACCAAAGAAGATAACCACGATGGGTTTGGCGCCGGTCACATCGGGGATAAGCCGCTGAATACATTGAGGTTAGTTGCAATGGGTTTGGTGGCTTTGGAGCGCGGTGGACAACTACTCTTTTGCGAAAAAAGGGCCATTTTTTGGGGTTAAGTATCTGAAAATACGAGGGATAATCACAATGGGTTTGGCAGTTCGGATTTTGGAGATAAGTATCTGAATCTAAGCGGTTTAAGCTCAATGGGTTTGGTTGGCTTTGGAAGGTACGACGGTGTCCGGCAGGTGGCGAGGAGCCATTGGAATGAGCGAGGCTCAATCCTTTTCGCATGTAAATATTACCCATATCACAATCGAGCGGAAAAGTCAAGGGTTTTTTCGTCCGGTCCGCAACGCTGCGGGTTAACCTCTTCTGTGCCAATCGGCCTCTATGCTAGGATGAGCAAGAAGGACGGTGCTCGTGTCCAATAATCAGTCCGTGCAGTTCAAGGATTATCAGTGGATCGTTGCTGCCCCTCAACTTCTCGGGGGAAAGCTGGCGATTCGCGGTACAAGGCTGTCGGTTGCGCTCATTCTGGAGTGCATGGCGAACGGCATGTCTCTGCAGGATATCGATGAGGCTTTCGACTGCGCCTTCCCGCATGAAGCCCTCCCTGAAGTGTTGAAAGTTGCCTCCGAGCTGACGGACTCGTTTCATTTGGCTGCTTGACGCCAACGTTGACGTACACCTTGCCGCTGTGCTCGGTGAATTTGGCGTCTCCCGCGACACCGCCGCAAATCGCGGCTGGAAAGCCCTCAAAATGGAGGTTGGTCACCGCCGCGATCGGATCCGGCTTCGACTGCATCGTTACTCGCGATCGGGGTTCTGCAGAGTCCGCCGGACGAGCGCTGCGTTCCTATCCGGGGTTCGCCGTGGTAGTCTTGCGGCTCGATCAAAGACCTTGGCCGCAGTATCGGCAGGCCTTACTCGAAGCGTCGTCGATATCGCCGATCCGACCGGCGGCCGGCCGGCTCATTCAGTGGCCTTGAAATGACACCAGTCCGCGAAGCTTAGACCGGAATGACGGAACATCCTCGCGCGTGGCGGAGACACACAAGATCGCGGAACGGGCCCGTCGCCGCCCATCCTCCGGCAGTCCCGAAGGGGCGAAAGAGGGTAGCCCACAGCGTAAGCTGTGGGATCGCGGAACGGGCGCTCATCCTCCGCCAGCCCCGAAGGGGCGAAAGGGGGTAGCCCACAGCGTAAGCTGTGGGATCGCGGAACGAGCGATCATCCTCCGCCAGCCCCGAAGGGGCGAAAGAGGGTAGCCCACAGCGTAGGCTGCGGGACAATAGGTACAACGATCCCCCGGAAAGCCCCGGAGGGGCGAAAGAACATGGCCCATACTTATGCAAACCTTCTGACGCACGTCATTTTCAGCACCAAAAATCGCGAACCGCTGATTTTGGCCCCGCTGAGGGACGACCTTCTTGCTTATGTGGGCGGCATCGTGCGCGAGCTGGGTGGATCGCTGCACGCGGCTGGCGCCCGGCCCGATCACGTTCATTTTCTCTGGTCCATGCCGGCGACGCTTGCCACCGCCGATGTTCTGCGCGTGGTGAAAACCAATTCGTCGCGCTGGGTGCATCGCCTCCGCCGGATTACGGCCTTTGATTGGCAGACGGGCTACGCCGCCTTCAGCGTCAGCCACTCCCAGGAGCCCGCCGTGGTCCGGTATATTGCGAATCAGGAGCAGCACCATCGGAGGGTAACATTTCAGGAGGAATTCGTTGCCTTCCTGAAGGCACATGGCGTTACGTATGATGACCGGTACATATGGTCATAGCTCTTTCGCCCCTACCGGGGCTGTGGGGATTGGGGTGTTTCGGATATCCCACAGCTCGCGCTGTGGGCTACCCTCTTTCGCCCCTCCGGGGCTAGGGGATGCGCAAGACCGGTTCCGATCCCACAGCTTGCGCTGTGGACTACCCTCTTTTCGTCCCTTCGGGGCTGGGAGATGCGCGGAACTGTTTCAGATGAAATAGGCTCTCGCAGTAGGCTAAAAAAGCTCGCCCCTTCGGGCAGGGGATGCGCGGGACCGGTTCCGATCCCACAGGCTGGCGCTGTGGGCTACCTCTTTCGCCCCTTCGGGGCTGGGGGATACGCAGGACCGGTTCCGGATCCCACAGCTCGCGCCGTGGGCTACCCTCTTGCGCCCGCTTCGCGGGCTTGTCGTTCAGAGTTACTGAATCACGCGCAGAATTAGTGAACTACGTGGAACGGCACATTGCTCGAAAGCGCGCCGCCGGGCGTGGTCACCTGGACGGTGCCGCTGGTGGCGCCCTCGGGTACGGTGGCGGTGATTAAGGACCTGGAAACCACCGTGAACGTAGCCGCTGTCCCGTTAAATGTGACGCTGGTAGCGCTCTTCAGACTGGTTCCGAGGATGTCGATGGGCTTTCCCACTTTGGCAGAGGTGGGCCGTGTTTCCACGAACGGGGCCAGACCCACAGTGAGCCCGAAGATCGTGCCATAAGGACCGTAGGCCCCGCCACTCGATGTTGTCCCGTAAAAATTTCCGTTGGTGTCCTGAATCAACGGCGCGAAGGGGTCGGCGCCGCTGCCGTCGGTGCCGTCGAAATTGTAGACCGTCGTCAAAGTGCCACTTGGGGTGATCTTGAAGACCGTGTTGATGGTCGTCCCATAAAAGTTGCCGTCGGTCGCTTGGATCAGGGCCGCGGATGGGTTGTAGTCCTCTCCGCCGAAGCTGTAAAGCGTCGTCAAGGTGCCAGTTGGGGTGATTTTGAAGACGGTTCCATAATACGGGCCGTTGGCTCCGCCCGAGAGCGTTGTGCCGTAGAAGTTCCCGTCGGTGGCCTGGATCAACCCCGCCTCGGGGCCGGCGCCGTCCGAGCAATCCGGGTATTGCGCGCAAAAACTGTGAAGGGTGGTCAGTGTGCCACCCGGAGTGATTCTGAAGACCGTCCCGGCGCCTACGTTGGTGTCCCCGCCTAACTGTGTTGTCCCATAGAAGTTCCCATCGGTGGCTTGGACCAACCCTCCGAAGGGGTTCTGCCCGTCCGTTCCGTCGAAGCTGTACAGAGTCGTGAAGGTGCCACTTAGAGTGATTTTGAAGACCGTGCCACAGCCATAACTCATTCCACCATATAAGCAAGAGTTGGCCCCCCCACCATAGGTCGTCCCGTACAAGCTTCCATCTGTGGCCTGGATCAGCGCCGCGTAAGGGTTGGCCCCGTCCGTATTGTCGAAGCTGTGCAGAATGGTAAGTGTGCCTCTTGAGGTGATCCTGAAGACGGTCCCGTACCCGTTGGCACCACCACCGGACGCCGTCCCGTACAAGTTTCCATCGCCGGCTTGCACCAGCCCCGCGTAAGGCAGGTTCCCGTCCGTGCATTCGCTCTGAAGGCAAAAGTTGTGAAGCGTTGTCAGCGTGCCACCCAGCGTGATTTTGAAGGCCGTCCCCCAGCCACCTGATCCGCCGTATAAGGTTGTCCCGTATAGATTCCCATCGGTGGCCTGGACCAGCCCGGCGTAAGGGTATTTGCCGTCTGTACTGTCGAAGCTGTAGAGCGTATCGAACGTCTGGGCCGGCGCTGCAATCGCCGTCACCAGCAGGACGGACAAAAAGCTCGCTGAAACTACGAACGTCCGCTTGATCTTGTGCATGATTCTCGCCTCCGCCTTCCCTGACTGGTTGCTGGATGATTCCCCCACGATAGCGCACCTAGAATCCTGCCCCCCCATACAAAGTCAAGGAGTTTTTCCGGTTGGGGCGTTTCGTTGACTCGATTGGTAACAGGCTGGTTCTTAGTCATCGGTCATCGGTCATTTGTCATTGGTCATTCGCAGGCAGCCTCGATCGGACTATGTTCCCAGCGCGCGATCGCCGCTGCGGCCAGGCAATTGCCGATCACGTTGACCGCGGTGCGTCCCATGTCCATCAGCGGATCGATTCCCAGCAGCACGAAGACAGGCGCCGCTGGCAGACCGAGAGCGGGCGCCATGCCCAGCAGCACCACGATCGCCCCGCGCGAGACTCCTGCCACGCCTTTGCTGGCCAGCATCAGCGCCAGCATGATCAGCATCTGCTGACCCAATCCGAGGTGTAATCCGCCGGCTTGCGCCACAAAAATCGATGCGAGAGCGAGGTACAACGTAGTGCCGGTCAGATTGAAGCTGTAGCCTAGCGGGATGATGAAGGCGACGGCCTCGCGCGCCACGCCCATCGCCTCGGTCGCCTCCATGGCGCTGGGCAGGGCCGCTTCCGAACTCGACGTGGCAAACGCGATGGTGGCCGGCTCCCCCATGGCGCGCACGAATCGGCCGATCGGGACGCGTGCCAGGAGCGCGACCGGCAGCAACACTCCGAGCAGAAAGACCGCCAGCGCCGCGTAGAGGGCGGCGACCAGCGTCAGCAGATGGCCCAGCATTCCGAGACCGCTGTGCGCCACGGTGTAGGCCATGGCTCCGGCCACGCCGAGCGGCGCAAAAAGCATCACGATGTTCGTGAACTTGAACATCACTTCGGCGAGGCTCTCGGCGAAGGCCAGCATCGGCCGGCGCTTCTCGATCTTGACCAGCGCCAGCGCCACTCCGAAGATCAGGCTGAAGACCACCACCTGCAGCAACTCGCCTTCGCCTACCGATTTGGCGATGTTTTCCGGGAAGATTCGCAGGATCAGCTCGGCGGCGGTCGGACGCGCCACCGCCGGCGCCGCGGATTCAATCGCGGCCGGCATCGACACACCTTGGCCCGCGCGCGTGATGTTAATGGCGGCGAGGCCAATGAACAGCGCCAGCGTGGTGACGGCCTCAAAGAAGATCAGCGCCTTGATTCCCATGCGTCCGACCTTTTTCAGGTCCGCATGCCCGGCGATGCCGCTCACCAGCGTGCCGAACAGCAGCGGCGCCACGATGGTCTTGATCAAGCGCAGGAAGATCTGACCCAGGATCGCGAGGTGCAGCGCAGCGGCGGGCGCGTCGTGACCGATCTCTGCGCCGGCCAGCAGTCCGAGCAGAATCCAGGTGGTCAGCGACCGCCGCGCCACGGCATAAGCGGCGAACGCAACCAGCGCGATCCAGCGCAAGACGAGCAGTCCGGCAGGCGGGATTCCGGGCCAGCGCCAATCGCGCGCCAGGCTTGCCACCGCTGCGATTGCAGCTATAGCGAGGGCGACGAGGAGGAGGTTGCGCTTCATGGATCAGGCACGAGTCGAGCCTTGTTATGCACCGGACTGTGCGGTCGCGTCAAACAAATTTCCTCAACCGCTGAACCCGTTTTAACAAACCTGGCATTACGTTTCCGAGAAACCCATTTACTAAACAGCTACATCGGGTTCGATGTTACAGACTCTGATAAGGCCATTGACGCTGACTTTGAGTCCTCCTACATTGGGTTGACTGACCGGCGGTCTTTGCGGGCGGCCGGAGAATCTACGCGCGGAAGGTCGCGAAACTGCTGTCAGGGCGCGATTTGCGCATCGAGTTGTAAGGGGGAAACGATGATGAAACGGTGCGTGTGTATCCTCGCGACAGTCGTCGTCGTCGCGAGCGTGGTCGCTTGGGCTGCTCCGGACCTCCGGTCTGGCAATAGTGTGGGCTCGCACACAGCTCCGCCCCAGATCGTGCAGCCCGTTGACGATACTCGACTCGTGACGCTCGCCGGCAACACCCATCCCATGGCTCGCGCCGAGTTCGATGGCGGACCGGTTCCGGACGGACTGCTCCTCGACCATCTGCTGCTCCAACTCAAGCGCAGTCCGGAGCGCGAAAGGGCGCTCGTTGATCTCATCGACGATCTCCACAACCCTCGTTCCGCGAAGTTCCATCGGTGGCTCACGGCCCGGGAGTTTGGCGAGCGATTCGGACCTGCCGCGGAGGACATCAGCACGGTTTCGAATTGGCTCGAGTCGCACGGCTTGCACGTAAATCTGGTGTACCCGAGCGGCATGGCGATGGACGTGACCGCCACCGCCGGCCAGATTCGCGATGCCTTCCACACCGAAATCCACTACTACGACGTGCGCGGCGAGCGGCACATCGCCAATGCCAGCGATCCGCAGATTCCGGCGGCGCTTCAGCCCGTGGTGGCGGGCTTCGCCGCCCTGCACGACTTCCGTCCGCGCAATCACATGCGGCGGCACTTCTCCTTTCCGTACGAGGGTTTCGAATTCTATGAGCTGGGGCCGCAGGATTTCGCCACCATCTACAACTTGAATCCGCTTTGGAACGGGTTGAATCCTATCCGCGGCGCCGGCCAGACGATCGTGGTGCTGGAAGACTCCGATATGAACGCCGCCGATTGGACCACATTTCGATCCGCCTTCGGACTCTCGTCCTACGCCGGCACCTTCACCGAGATTCATCCTAATCCCGAATCCGGGCCGGCGAACTGTTTCGACCCCGGAACCAACGATGACGAGAGCGAAGCGGCCCTCGACGCTGAATGGTCCGGAGCCGTGGCGCCGGACGCCTCCATCGAACTCGCCTCCTGCCGCGACACCAAAACCACGTTCGCCGATCTGATCGCCGGCCACAATCTGTTGAACAACTCCTCGCCGCCGCCCATTATGAGCGACAGCTACGGCGGATGCGAAGCCTCGTACGGAACGACCGGCAACGCCGCCTACGAAAAGCTCTGGCAGCAGGCCGTAGCCGAAGGGACGTCGGTGTTTGTAGCGGCCGGGGACGAGGGCGCGGCGGAGTGCGACGCCGGTCTGCACTTTGCCACCCATGGCATCGCCGTCGACGGCACTGCGTCTACCCCGTACGACGTAGCCGTGGGCGGCACCGATTTTATTGACTACGTCGACGGCACCACGAGCGAGTACTGGACCAAGACCAACGGCTATGGTTACGAGTCGGCGCTCTCGTACGTCCCCGAGATGACCTATAACGATTCCTGCGCCAGCAGCATTCTCTTCACGTTCGAGGGGTATTCGAGCGGCGGCGCCTTTTGCAACAGCCAGGCCGGGCAGTCGGACCTTTACGTGGCCGCGGGCAGCGGCGGGCCGAGCACTGTCTACGACAGGCCGTCGTGGCAAGTCGGAGTTTACGGAATCAACCCCAGCAGCCGGCGCGACTTGCCCGATGTCTCTCTCTTCGCGGGCGATGGATTCTACACGCACGCCTACGTCTATTGCATGTCCGATACGAGTGAGGGCGGACTTCCCTGCGACTACCAGAATCCCAAAGATTCCTACTACAACAGCGCCGGCGGCACATCGTTCTCCTCGCCCGCCTTCGCAGGTATCCAGGCGCTGGTGGATCAGAAAACAGGCTCCCGACAAGGCAATCCCAATTACGTTCTTTATTCCATGGCCGAGGCAGAATACGGCACCACCAGTGACCCGAACCTGGGCAATCTCAGTGCCTGCAACACTTCCAATGGTAAGACGATCGGCGCGACCTGCGTGTTTTATGACATCACGACTGGCGACAACGACGTGCCGTGCAAAGGCGATGACGATTGCTACACGGTCTCCGGCGAGACTTATGGCGTGCTTTCCACGTCGATCACAAAGCTGGAAGTGGCCTACCCGTCCGCGGGCGGTTGGGATTTTGCAACCGGTCTCGGAAGCGTGAACATCGCGAATCTGGTGGATGCTTGGAGCAGCAACTCCGGCTGGTAGCGCCGGGCTTTTACGGGCTCACGGTGACGGCGCTGCCGTCATAGTCAATCGACTTGTCGCCGGCGGCTGCGCCCGGACCGCCGCCGTACCCGTCCCTGACCCACACCACGTTGAATGTCCGGCGCTCGATCATTCCCGGAAAATTCCCCTGCCGCGTCCCGATCTGCAATTGCTGGTGCGCGTCGTCCCAATGGATGGGAATGGTCGCGAACGCGCCTTTCTCGTAATGGTAATTGTCGTTCTCGTCCTCGTAGAGCGTGAAGTCGCCGTCCGCGCCTCGATAGACGCGCAACTCGATGGGATCGGCGGGCTTCTCGCTCGCGTACTCCATTTCCGGACCCAGGGGGACGATCGACCCGGCGCGGATGTAGAGCGGAATGCGATCGAGCGGCGCCGCAGCGTCCACCTCGACACCGCCCTTGGCCGTGGCGCCGCTCCAGAAGTCGTACCACGTGGCCTGCGGCAGGTAGAGCCGGCGTGAAGTGGCATCGGGCTCCGTCACCGGACTCACCAGGATCGCCGGACCGAACATGAATTCGTCGC
The DNA here is from genome assembly GCA_030038235.1 of Terriglobia bacterium. Lineage (GTDB taxonomy): Bacteria > Acidobacteriota > Terriglobia > UBA7540 > UBA7540 > Gp13-AA77. Next base: position 14,215 of record JASHPE010000208.1, on the reverse strand, counting down.
CGACGTTCTCGGCGCGGACGTCGGTGCGAAAATCCATCACCAGCGGACGCATGGGCGTGTACGCGCTGCGGGTGGTCATGGCCGCGAGCGAGTAGATGTAGGGCATCAGCCGGTAGCGCAGCTTGTCGACTTTGATCAGGATCTCCTGCGCTTCGGGCCCGTACGACCACAACTCGTTGCGATTGCCGGCGCGCGTTCCGTGAATGCGGAAGATGGGGCAGAACGCGCCGTACTGGAACCAGCGCACGAACAGCTGGCGATAGGCGGGGTCGTCCGGATTGCCGGAGACGAATCCGCCGATGTCGGTGGTCCAGTACGGCATGCCCGACAGCGCGTAATTCAGCCCGGCGGGAATCTGGCGCCGGAAACTGACCCAATCCGAGTTGATATCGCCCGACCACGCCGCCACGGAGTTGCGCTGCGTCCCCGCAAAGGCCGATCGCGAGAGGATGAACACGCGCTTCTGCTCGCTCGCCTGCCGCTGGCCGTCGTAGACTCCTTCGGTATGCATCAGCGGATAGAGGTTGGCGTAGCGGTCGCCGCTGCCGATTGCGATCCGACGCCCGAGCAGGATGTTCTCCTCGCGCCCTTCGGTTTCGGGCTCATCGGTGTCGAGCCACCAGGCGTCGATGCCGATCCTGAACAGCGCATCGTTCATCAACTGCCAGTAGTAAGCGCGCGCTTCCGCGCTCGTGGCGTCGCGCCATTCCCTGCGCATGATAAGGGGGCTTCGAGTAAAGCGTCTTGGCGATGAACCAGCCGCGCCGGTCCATCTCATCGTAAGCCGCGGACGGTGGCTCGAAGAACGGCCACACCGAGATCATCAAGTGAAAATGATTGCGGTGGAGATCGTCCACCATGCCCTTGGGATCGGGATAATTCGAGTTGAAGACGTGCTCGCCTTTGCGGTTCCACCAAAACCAGTCCTGGACGATGTTGTCGACCGGGATGTGCAGCTCGCGATATTGATGCGCCGCGGCCAGAATCTCGTCCTGGCTTTTGTAGCGATTCTTGCACTGCCAGAAGCCGTAGGCCCAGCGACCGAACATCGGCGCCTCGCCGGTCAGCTCGCGATAGCCGGCGATCACTTTGTCGAGTTCGGGCCCATAGATGAAGTAGTAGTCGATGGTATCCGCCACCTCGGACGTAATGTAGAGCGAATGCTCGAAGCGATTGTCGAACCGGCTGCGAGAGGTGTTGTTCCAGAACAGGCCGTAGCCTTTGCTCGATACCAGCAGCGGCACCGCGATGTTGGTATTCTCCTGCGCAAGCTCAACCGATTCACCGCGATAGTTCCACACGCCCGCCTGGTGCTGTCCCAGGCCATAGAGCGCTTCCGGCGACCCATAGATGTTCAGAAACGACTCGGCACGGTAGGTGCGGTCTCCGTTCACCCGCTCGGGCGTGAGCTTGCGAGAATCTTCCTCCACCAGTCGCGCGCCGCTCGCATCGCTGAACGCGATCACGCCGGTCGAGCGCGCCACCGTCACCTTCAGGGCGTTCGTAGCCAGGATCACGGTACCCGCGTCGGCGTTGATCCCAAAGGTCCACTTCACCGGCGCCCAGTCAGATTTAATCACCACGTAATCGGGCCGGCTCGGCAGGGGCGGAACCGTGGCGTAAGTCACGCGGATGATCGAATCGCTGCAGACTTGGAGACGCAGCACGCCCGCCTGCATGGTCAGCAGCACGCCGTCGCTCTGCTGCTGCACGCCGGTGACGGGATTGAGCGGCTCCCACTGGCTCTGCGCCGCGGCCAGGGACGCAGGCAGAAGAATGGCGAGCAGAGCCGGCCGGCGGAGAATCGTGCTTGGCAATCTGAAACGCAGCCGATGTCGTCCCGGCGTTTGTGCGAAGCGTCTTTGCATGGGGATCACCTTCGATGGCCAATTCGGCCCGGCATCGATCGAGCGAGAACTATACCGCACGCCTTCAGTCTTTGGAATCCCAATCATGGTGTGGCACGACCGACGCGGCCCCGAAGGTGCCTGACCGTGAATAGCCGCAGGTGAAACCTACGGATCAAGGTGCGGAGGAGGACGAACCAACCCCGCAGGGGTTGACCTGAATCTGCGCGGCCCCTTCGGGCAAGGACGTTCTCACGCCAACCGAAGCTCCGCGCCCAAACCACGGCGGGTGTATACTGTCGGCGCTCAGGATGCCCGGACCGGAGAACCGGCCCCAAAAACAGGGAGGGAATAAGTGATGAAGAAACCGCTCACGTTCGGATGCTGGTTGCTGCTGACACCAGTCATGGCGCTGGCGCAAAGCCCGTTCGATGGCACTTGGAAGGCTGACCTCAGCAAAGTGCAAATGCCGAAGAAGCCCGATGTTTTCCTGTTGCAGAATGGCATGTATCAGTGCAAGACCTGCGTCCCGCCCGTTGACATCAAGGCGGACGGGCAGGACCAGAAGGTGACCGGAAACAAATACATCGACACCATGAGCGTCACGGTCGTCGATGATCACACCATCGAAGAGACCGACAAGAAGGACGGGAACGTGGTTGGAACCTCAAAGACCATCATCGCTCCTGACGGCAAAACGGCGACATTCGAGTTCAGCGATAGTAGCCAAACCAACGGCGGACCCCCGGTTACTGGTAAGGGAGAAATCACTCGGGTCGCCCCGGGCCCAGCGGGGTCGCACGCAATTTCGGGCTCGTGGCGAACCTCGAAGTTCACAAACTTCTCCGACAACGGGCTGACGATCACCTACAAGTTGGAAGGCGATACCCTGAACATGACCTCTCCGACCGGGCAGTCTTACTCCGCGAAGCTGGACGGAACGGACGCGCCGTATAAAGGCGATCCGGGCACGACGACTGTTTCGGTGAAACGGTTGGGCAAGAACACGATCGAGGAAACCCATAAACGCGACGGCAAAGTGACCAGCGTCGTGCGCCTCGGCATCAGTGGAACCGGCAAGACTATGGCCGTCGCAGTGAACGACAAGTTGCGCGGAACCACTACGCAGTTTGTGGCGGAAAAACAGTAATTCGAGGGTCGGGTGATCGGGCCATCGGATGATTGAACCATCGCGTCATCGAGGCCATCGCGTCAATCACCCGATCATCCGATGACCCGACACCCGACTCCCTACTTCCCGATTCCCTCGATTTCCCGTCGCGCCCGGTCAAGAATATCCCGAATCCGGGTGGCCTCCTCGGCGTTGCCTCCGGTTCGCTTCACAGCTTGCAAGGCGGCCTTCAGCACCATGGCTCCCGTGGTGGCCACCATGGCGCCTTCGGGTCCGTGGCCAGGCGCCCACACTCCCCATTCCTTCGTGCGGTTCCAGATCTGGCTCACGCGATCCTTTTCACGTTCCAGTTCCGCCCGACCCGCGTCCGTTAGCGTGTAGACGCGCTTGCCGTCTTGAGTCTCCGACGTGACGAGACCCTCATCCTCGAGTTGCTGCAGATTGGGATAGACTGCGCCGGCGCTGGCCCGATAAAGCCCCCCGGAACGCTCTTCCAGGTCTTTGATGAGCTGATAACCGTGCTTCGGGCCGCTTTCGAGCAGGGAGAGCATCGCCAGCCGCACTTCGCCGGTGTCGAAGAATCTCGACCCGCGACCCCACGGACCCATGCCCGGCCATTCCCCGCCGCCGAACCATCCTCTGCCATGCCTGCCATGTCGCATAAAGCCCTCCACAGAATGCATTCTGCGCCAGCGACTAAACCGCGTTCTGGCTTCAGTCCTGCAACTTTCGTAATCCATGATTGGTGTCTCCTTTCTGTCCATCTTACGAACCAACTTAAGATATAGCTCAAGATCGTACTTATGTCAAGCGAACGTCGGTATTTTTGGTTTCTCAACTTTCGACTTTGAACTTTTCGACTCCCGAAACACACTAGGCTCCCAACTCCCAACAATTCCCAACTCCCTACTCCTCCCCAGCCTTTTGTCTTCGAATCAGTGACTTGGACCGCCAAATACTCGTGCGAGTGGTTCGCCAGGACCGCCCAAGTCCCGTCCTGAGGCCTCGACCCGCTTCCCCTAACGGAGTTTTCCACAGCCTAATCTCCTGAAAAAAATAAGGCACCGACCGACGGGGAGTCCGGGCGCGGATGAGACGTCCGCGCCACAGCGGGCAGGGTGCCCGCGCTAGGGTGAGCAGAGGATGCCGCGCTACGGTGGCGTGGGCGCAGCGCAGGCAGGATGGCCGGCCGCGTGGTCCAAGTCGCCACTTCTTTCGGTCAGAGAGCCTGTTAACCAAACCGGGCTAACACCGTTATATCGGTGGGAACCTGATCGAAGGCTCACACCCAAGGCCGACATCAACGAGACGGCCTGATGAAGAGAGGGGTTAAGACCATGACGCAAAGTTTGAAACGGGTGAAAACGATTTTGACCTGGGCCGGCGCGGCCGCGATTCTGACGTGGATGGCCACTGCCGGCGCAACATCTGCTCGGGGTCTTCAGAAATCGAATGCCGAGACACTCGGAACGCACCAAGCTGCTCCTGCCGGCCAGCCAGACATCGATTCCGAGCGCGGCGCCCTGGATCGCTTCCTCGACGCACACCCGGACGTCGAAGCAGACGTGTTTTCGGACCCGCATCGAATGGTTGATCCGAATTACCTCCAACAACACCCGGAGCTCGAAGCGTTCCTGGAGAGCCATCCGCTGGTCAAGGCCGACCCGCGATCCTTCGTCAGCCCGCAGTCGTGGCGATTCGGGAACCAGCAGAACAGTACGGACATGCTCTTAGGCTGGCTTATCCCTTTCGCTGTGTTCGTCTGCTGCCTGCTGGCCTTGCTCGTGGTGATGCGGACGGTTCTGGAAAATCGCCGCTGGAACAAGAGTTTCAAGGTACACGAGGACGTCCACACGAAGCTGATCGAGAAGTTCGCCTCGGGTGAGGAACTCCGCGGCTATATGGAGTCTGACGCCGGACGGCGGCTGCTGGAATGGACGCCGCCCGCGATTGAGGCGCGCGCACCGGTGGCTGTGACCCGCATTCTGTGGTCATTGACGGCGGGCTTGATCCTGGGTCCGGCCGGCATCGGGTTTCTGTGGATCCGCAATCTCGTCCCGGACGCGGGCGAGGGCCTGCTGATCATCGGCACTCTGTTTCTGACCGTCGGCATCGGGTTCTTCTGCTCCGCGTTGCTCTCCTATGGCATCGCGAAGCACCTGGGCCTGATCAGCCCGGCGGCGCAAGGCAATTCCCGGTTGGCGCCGGCCGGTCGCTGAACGGCTGTAGCGCCGGTGCTCGCTGTAGCGCCGGTGTCCTCACCGGCGGATTCCGCGCTGTAGACGGATTCCATGCACATCGCCGGTGAGGACACCGGCGCTACAGCGGATTTCATGCACATCGCTGGTGAGGACACCGGCGCTACAGCGGATTCCGTGCACATCGCCGGTGAGGACACCGGCGGTACAGTCGTACGCTGGCGCCGAATCGAGCAGGATGGCACAATGTGAGTATGTCGACGCGGGAAATCACCTTGACGGAGCTGGAAAGTTCTAAGGTCGGTGCGGCTGAAGAAGCGTTCCAAATGGACGAGCAGGCGTTCAGACTCTTCTACGAGAGAACGGCTCGCCCGCTTTGGTCTTATCTGGCGCGGCTGACGGGCGACCGTGCGCTGGCCGAGGACCTGACGCAGGAGAGTTACTATCGCTTCCTGCGCGCCAGTCTGAAATCCGACGACGAGGCTTATCAGAAGAATTTCCTTTTCCGCATCGGCACCAATCTGGCGCGAGACCATTGGCGGCGAACGCCGCGCGCCGAGCGGGTGGACGTGGAGACCACGGAAACGCTGCGCGCGCACGACCGAACCGCGGAGCGCGTGCAGCAGAGTTCCGACATGGGGCGTGCGCTCGCCCACTTGAAGCCGCGCGAGCGCCAGTTGCTGTGGCTGGCGTACGTGGAAGGCTCCAGCCATAATGAGATCGCCGAGGTGTGCGGCCTGAGATCGAAGAGCATCCGGCTGCTGCTGTTTCGCGCCCGGCGAAAACTCGCCGAAGTGTTGCGTTCGTCCGGCGAAGAGTCGAAGATGAAGGCAGGGTCATGAAGATTCCGCAGTGCCATCGCGAGCAGGAGGTCCTGGACGCCGTGCGGCGCGGCCGCTGGTCGGGCGCGTGGGGCGAGGAACTGCGGAAGCACGCCGCAGGCTGCGAGGTCTGTGCGGAAGTGGCGCTGGTTGCGGAGGCCATGCTTCATGAGGAGGCGCTGGCGCAGTCGGAAGTCCGCCTTCCGAGCGCGGGCCTGGTGTGGTGGAAGGCGCAACTGGCGGCGCGCCGGGCGGCGGAAGCGCAGGCAACGCAGCCGATCGCATGGGTGGAACGTTTCGCCCAAGCCGCGGCCTTGCTGACCGCCCTCGGATTGACCCTCTGGCAGTGGCCGCGGATTGCAGGCTGGTTGAGCGCCGCGAAGATCCTTGCCCCGGCGCACACGCCGGCGTCGATTGCGGGCGAATGGGTCGAGCGCAGCGGCCGGATGTTTCAGGACATCGCGCAGGGCCTGGGCGGTCAATCCTCCGCGTATCTGGTGATCGCGAGCGCCGGAGCCCTGCTGGCGCTCATGGCGTTCACGGCCTACGTCGTCCTCCGCGAAGAATAGCGCCCGATTTCACACCTAGGGGCGGCCCTCGTGGCCGCCCGATTGTATAGTACCTGTTGCGCGCGCCATCCGTTGGGCGGCCACGAGGGCCGCCCCTAGGTGTGAAATCAGGACGCCGCGGGTATCCGCGCACACTACCCCCGAGTCGGCCTCGTGAGACACGGCTCTTCATCTAACGGAGGTGTGAGGTTCCGAGCGGCGAACTCTCAAGTCCGCCGCCCGGCACAGGACTACTTCTTCTTGGGGGGAACGACCGCGTCTTTGAACGCCTTAGCCAGGCGGAACTTCACCACGGTCTTGGCCGCGATCTTGATGGGCTCGCCCGTTTGCGGATTACGTCCCATCCGCGCCTTCCGGTTTGCCTTCACCACTTTGCCGAGCCCCGGAATTGTGAACTGTCCCGAGCTCTTGGCTTCGCGTGTCGCCAGAGTCGCGATCTCTTCCAACACCGCCGCGGCGGACTTCTTTTGGACACCCGCCTTTTCCGCCAAGTGCGATATGACTTGCGATTTGGTCATCGCTTTCGCCATTTGGGTTTTGCTCTCCTCTCTCTCCAATAATATTCAGCGTCAGCCTTGCATGAGGTCAGGGCACACTGTAATGAATGTCCCCAACCGTGTCAAGAGATTTCAATGAAAAAAATCGAAAAAACTCCGCGAATTCAGCAGCTTTTGTCAATGCCGCGCGACACGCGCGGGAGCGCCAGGGCCGCCCGGTGCTCGCTTCGACGTACAGCATACATTAAAATGGAAATTTCGGATGCGATCGGGGGAGTGTTGACATGCCGATTTTTGAGTATCGATGCCGCGATTGCGGCGCGCAATTTGAAAAGATCGTGCGTTCCGACCGTGACAGAGTCGTATGCGAGAGCTGCCAGGGCCGCAAGTTGGACCGTCTGCTGTCCGTGTTTGCGGTCTCCGGCCCCTCGGGTGAAGCCGTGGCCGAGAGCGGACCGTGCCCGTGTGGCGCGCGGCGGCGCGGCATGTGCGGCGACTAGCATGGCCGGCTCGCGAATCCTTGTGCGTCCTCTTCGCGCGCTCGCGGAGTTCCAGCAATGCGAGCGCATCCAGCAAACAGTCTGGGGCTCGGCCGGCGCGTCGGCTGAACTCTTGCTGATCACCGCCAAGAATGGCGGAGCGGTGCTTGGAGCTTTTTCGGGCGGTCACCTCGCCGGCTTTCTTTATGCCTTCCTGGCGCGACGCAATGGCCGCCTGATCCACTGGTCGCACCTCATGGCCGTAAGGCCGGAATTCCGCGATCTCGGCCTGGGTCTTCGGATGAAATTGGAGCATCGGCGGATCGCCCTGAAGCAAGGCGTAAGGACGATCGCCTGGACGTATGATCCGCTGCAAAGCCGCAATGCCTCGTTGAACATTCATCGCCTGGGTGCTGAAGTCCGCGAGTACCTGCCCGATTGCTACGGAAGCTTTCATAGCAAGATCGAATGCGGACTGCCGAGCGATCGTTTCGTGGCGGAATGGCATATCGCCAGCCCTCACGTTGAGAACGCGCTCGGCGGCCGGCGACCCGGCGTCACGCTCGGCGCGCTGTCCGCAGTCAACGAGGTCGAGTGGGACGCGCGCGCGTTCCCGCTGAATCGCCGTCTGCGCCTGACACTTTCCGATCGTCGCCTGCTGGTCGAAATTCCCTCCAATCCCGATCACATGCGTGCCCTTGACTTGGATCTCGGGCGGCGCTGGCGCCTCGAGATGCGGCGCGTCTTTCAGCATTATTTCGAGAGAGGCTACCGCGTCACCGACTTCCTCTCGCCGCCCGAAGAGGAGCCGCGGCGCGCGGTCTATCTGCTCGATCGATCTCATCGCTGAAGCACCGACTTCCTGGTCGTGACTCAGTTTGAGGTGGCACGGCCATCTTGGCCGCGGCCATTCACGGCGGGACGCCCGTGCCACGTCAAACTGAGTGACCACTAGGAGGCGCCCGCATTCCCCGCGGTGCGCGCCCTGATCTTGCGCGCTCGGGCCTCGAGATCGTCGGCATCGTCGGCACGTCCTCGTTTGCGCATCAGACCCGCGTAGTGCTCAAGACACTGGGGCAGCCCGGAGCGCTCCGTGCCGGCGCCGCGGCCGAAAGCTTCCACAGCCTCAAGGAAGTACTTCTCAGCAAGCTCGTCGCGCTGCTCGTTTTCATAGAACATCGCCAGATTGTCAAGCGTCGGGCCCAGCCCCGGATGGCGCTCGCCGAGGGCAGCCTTCTTGATCCCCAGCGCGCGCAGGAAGAGCTGCTCGGCTTCCTGGCGGCGTCCCTGTCGCGTGTAAAACACCGCCAGGTTGTTCAGGGTCAACGCCACGTTCAGGTGGTCCGGGCCGAAGACGCGCTCCTGGATCTCGAGGGCTTTGCGGAGTTCGACCTCGGCCTCCGCGGGCTTGCCCGCTTCCTTATAGAGCGCAGCCAGGCGATTCAAACCCGGCACAAGCGCCGGATGCGGTCCGCCATACGCGCTTTCGCTGATCTCCAGCGCCCTCCGCAGGCGCGATGCCGCCTGTGCGCCCTCGCCAAGCTGTTTCTCCACCTGCGCCAGTTTCTCCAGAGTGCGCGCCACTTCCACGTGCTCGCGCCCGCCGGTGTCCTCCCATACCCGCCAGGACTTGCGATACAGCCCGCGCGCCTCGGAAAGCCGCCCTCGTGCCTGCGCGAACTCGCCCAAGCGGGCGAGATCGGCCGCCACCGCCGCGTGCTCCTCGCCGAACTGCGCCTCGTCGAGCGCGAGGATACGTTTCCAGTACGCCTCGGCATCATCCGCGCGGCCTTGCTCCAAATAGATCTCGGCAAGGCGCTGAAGCGTAGAGACCAGCGCATGATGATTCGCGCCGAAGGCTTTCTCTTTGATCGCAACGATTCGCCGATAAACGGGTTCAGCCTCAACGTAGCGTCCGAGCAACTGCTGGAGGAGCGCCAGCCGATTGAGTCCCGGCAGCAATCCCGGATCGTGCGCGCCGAGCTCGCCCTCGCGCGCGGCAATCCACGACCGGATGCGCGCTTCGGCGCCGCCGTCGTCGACGGCGGACGGGCCGGAGACAGGCCCGGCGTCGTGCTCCGGTTCCACAACCTTCGGCCCAGGCTCCGGCGCCGGACGAATCTCCGGCCGAACGCGCGCGTGGCGAGCCTCAGCGGCTTCAGCTTCAGCGCCGGGAGCCAGGGAGGGCTCGGCGCGAGTCACCTGCACTGCACGCTCAGCGATCGACGGCTCAGGTGCTGATTCTATCGCCGCCGGACTCTCCTCCGCCCCGAGATCAGGCTCGCGGGGAACCGCGGCGGGCGGCCGCTCTTCCAGCAGAGTATCGCTGACCGCCGATAGAGTGGCCGATACGTCGCCCACCTCGAGGTCCGCCAGTGGGCCCTCGGCGGCGACGCGTGCGAGGTCCTCTTCGCCCACGCCGGGAGGCGGACCCGCGCTGCTGGCAATAGCCTCGATGGCCTGCGCTCGCAGGAAAAGCCCCTCAGCCTCCGCGTCTCTGCCCTGCACCAGGCTCAACTCGCCCAGGTTTTCCAGGATGACCGCCACCTCGGGATGGAGGTGGCCCAGGGTCTTCTGCTTTATGGCCAGTGCTTGCTTGAAAAAGGTCTCGGACGCAGGCACCAGCCCGGCGGCAAAGCACACGCTGGCAATATTGTTGTAGCAAGTGCCGACGTTTGGATGTTCCTGGCCGGTGGCGCTGACCCCGATCCGGAGCGCCCGGATCAGCAGCGGCAATGCCTGCGCATGCTCGCCCTGCAGACGGTAAACGAGAGCGAGATTATTCAGGCTGGTGGCGACGACCGGATGCTCCCGCCCGAGCGAGTACTCCTCCACATCGATCGCCTGGCGGTAGAGGGGAGCGGCCTCGTCAAATTGCCCCTTGGCGCTCAAGACCGCCGCCAGATTGTTCAGCGTCTGCGCTACGCTAGGATCGTCGGAGCCGAGCTCGGCTTCGCGGATCTCCAGCGCTTCGCGGAAAAGCTGCTCGGCCTCGTCGAGCTTGCCGCGAACGCGGCACGCCTCGCCCAGATCGTTCAAAGCCTCGCTGAGGCGCACGTCCTTCTTCCCGAATTGCTGCGCTTCGGCAAGCGCGGTCCGATATTCCGCCTCGGCGTCGCCGTAGCGGCCTTCACTGAACGCGCGATGACCCGTCTCGCTCGCCAGCCGCCAGCGCGACAGTTGTAGGTCCGATTCTTCAGCGAGAAAACGAAGGCCCGCCAGAAGCCAATGGGTGAGGATGTCAAGAATCAAAAGAAGCTCCCCCAGGGCATACGCTCCGCCTTTTCCGGTTCATTTTATCAGATGGGCGCCGCCGGTCCGGCCCGCTTCTCGTGAGGCAGCTGTCGGGGGGAAGGAGCGCGGCACGATCCCTTCGCCTTCCTTTACGGTGATGATCTGGTTGACCGGAACCTTGTCGAGCTTCTCAACAGCGCCGCTCGGCCAACTGACTTCGAGCGACTCGATCTCCTTGCGCCCGCCCAGCCCGAAGTGGATGCGCGGGTCGCTCGCCGACATGTAGCCCATGCCGCCCTGGCGCTGCTTGACCTGGGCGAAGCCCTCGGAGACGAGCCGCAGCGAGGCGCCCACGCCGTCGCGATTCGACTTCGTTCCGACCAGCAGTACCTGCAGCCAGTTGTTGGCATTGCCGCCGTCGTTGCGCAGCAATTCGGCGCGATCGCCGCGTACGTTGATGGCAAGATCGAGATCGCCGTCATTGTCGTAATCCGCCACGGCCAAGCCGCGTCCCGCGATGGGCCGCACGAAGTCCGGACCGAGTTGATCGGATACTTTCTTCAACTTGCCTCCGCCCATGTTGCGATACATCAGCATCGGCTCTTTGTAGGTGACCTCGGAATGATAAAGGCTGATGTTGTCGAGCATGGCGCCGTTCAACTGGCAGATGTCGGTCCAGCCATCGTTATCGTAATCCAGGAACTTCATGGTCACGCCGCTGAGATCGATGGCCGAATTGCCGATGCCGCTCGGGTAGGTGACATCGTCAAACGTGCCGTCGCGGTTGTTGTGGTAAAGCCGGTTGAGTTCGTGGTCGAGGTGAGTGATGTAAATCTCGGGCCAGCCGTCGCCGTCGAGGTCGGCGGCGTCGATGCCCATGCCGGCCTCGTATTTGCCGTCTTCGCTGGCGGCGAGACCGGAGATGAACGAGACGTCCTTGAACGTGCCGTCCTTCTGATTGATGAAGAGAAAGTTCGGCCACGTATCATTGGCCACCGCGATGTCGGTCCAGCCGTCGTTGTTGAGGTCGGCCAGCACCACGCCCATTCCCTTGGCTTCGGGAACGCCCACGCCCGACTTACGGCTGACGTCGCTGAAAGTGCCGTCGTGATTGTTGCGGTAGAGCTTGAGCCGCTGGCCCTTGTAGTTGTTAGGATGGCAGTAGGCGCGAAATCCCGCCTTGTGATCGCCGCACCAGATGTTGTTCTCGGGCGACCACTCGATGTAGTTGCAGACCAGGAGATCGAGATAGCCGTCGCGGTCGTAATCGAACCAGCCGGCGCTCGTACCCCAGCCGCCAGTGTTGGTCACGCCCGCCTTCTCGGTCACGTCGGTAAAAGTACCGTCGCCGTTGTTCCGATAGAGAATCGAGCGGCCGTAGCCAGTCACATAGAGATCGGGGAAACCGTCGTTGTCGAAGTCGCCGACCGCGACGCCCTGGCCGTAGAGCCCAGAACTGCCGACGCCCGCCTTCTCGGTCACGTCGGTAAAAGTGCCGTCGCCGTTGTTGCGATAGAGCGCAGAGCGCAGCGGGCGCGGCGGCTTGTAGATGTCGGTCGCCGCCGACTGTACCAAGTAGAGGTCCATCAGGCCGTTCTGGTCGTAGTCGATCCAGCCGACGCCGGTGCCCATGGTTTCCAGATAGTACTTCTGCGCGGTGGCAGTCGCGTCCTGCAGAAAGTCGATGCCTGCCGCGGAGGCAACGTCGATGTAGCGGACCGGCACGCTCGCCGGCGCGGCAGGTCGGCTGGGCCTGGCGTCCGCGGCACGCCCGATCCGCGCATAGGGCGCGGCATCACGTAGCGCGAGCGCGCCCAAAGCGGCAAGTCTGCTGAGGAATCGGCGGCGCGAAGGCATAACATTCCAGTATAAAGCCGCCGCCAAGTCGGGAAGCTCTGAAGCGCCAGTGCCCTCACGGGCGCCGGTTTGTGTCGCGCTGAGACGCGTCGCGCCCTACTGGACCCGCGTGGTGGGGGCGGGCGGAGTCGGAGGTTGCGCCATCAGGCCGAGGCCTTGCAGCAGGAAGACGGTGCGCTGCGCTGCGCCGCGCCAGATGAGCTGGCATCCGTCGCCCTGGCAGGCCTGGACGTACACGTCGCCGCCGCTGTATTCGAGGCTGCAATTCTTGAAGACGCAGTTGATGAAGACGCCCTCGTCGAGGACCACGTTCTCGTTCTCAAAAGTCTTGCCTTCGTGTCGGGTCATGAATTGTTTGTACCATCGGATGCCCTGCGGCGGCAACGGGCGTGCGTGCAGATTAAGCCGCGACGTGGGTCGAATCGAGGGCCGGCCGCACCATGGATCGTACTCGGCTGCGAAGCCGGTTCAACGCCGCGGAATGGATCTGCGAGACGCGCGACTCATCGATGCCGAGCTGGTCAGCGATCTGTTTCATGGTTAGGTTGTGCTCGTAGTACAGGGAGAGGACCTTGCGGTCGCGCTCAGAAATCGTGCTCAGCGCCCGGTTGAGGAAATCGCGTTGCTCGCGTCGGTAGCAGAGGTCAAACGGGTTTCGCTGACCCGTGGCGGGCAGATCATTCGGTTCGACGCATTGCAGGCTCGGCATCACCGTAGGCCGCAGCCACTCCACGCCCGAGCTGCGGAATTCGTTCACCACGCGGTACCATTCCTTCAAGCTCAAGTGCATGGCATCCGCCATCTCACCGTCAGTTGCGGGGCGCCCCAGCCGATTGCTCAGATTCTGGAAAACCCGCTCCGCCTGCTTGTTCCTGCGGCGCATGTCGCGCGACGCCGGATCGAGCTCGCGAAGGGCGTCAAGAATTGCGCCGCGGATGCGATAACGCGCATAAGTCTCGATCTTCACCTGCTTGCCGGACTCGAATCGCCGAATGGCTTCGAGAAGACCGACCGTTCCGGCGCTCATCAGGTCGTCCACGTCGACGTGCGCCGGAAGATGGTCGCACATCTCGCGAGCCACTCGGCGCACCAGCCCCATCAGCTTGAGAGCGAGTTCGTCCCGCTCGCGCCTGCGCTCTGCAGTGAGAGCAGCACGCGCTGCCTGGGTCTTGTAACTGACACGTCTCGCGCCCCCCTGATTCTGCCTGGGCGGTGTAACCGATCTCGAAGTTTGAGCTGCACACGCCGAAGCCTGACTCGGCATGGTTGTTCTCCTTTTTTGAGCAGCTCGCTCGTAAGACTGGAACCCTTGCCGGCTGTGCGGGCGCACTTCTCCGTAATCGCCGGATTACGGCTTCCGGCGACTTGGCCGCCTCATTGGCTCTTGCGTGGCTGCTTACCGCGGTCGATATTGCAGTCGCAATGCCATATCGCGAATAACCAGACCGCTGTCGGCGGGACGTCAGGAAGGTTTCGTGCTCGCTCCCGGCGAGTGGGCGAAATACGATCGAGCCGTCAACAGGCGCTAGAGGTGAGCATGGTCCAAGTCCGCTTCCTGGAATAGGTTGTGGGTGTCATCGT
>JASHPE010000018.1 GCA_030038235.1 Terriglobia bacterium | reverse complement strand
GTGTAAAAGTCCAGCCAATTGTCGACGATCTCGTTGAAGGCGCCGAGCAAGCGGTCGTCGGTGAAGGCGCGGCGCTCCAGCAGTTTCTGCGCCTCGATGCGGCCCGAGCGCCCGAACTGGCTCACCAGCAGATGGCTCATCTGCCAGCCATGCCGCATCTCCTCGGTCATCACACGCACCAGGCTCAAGTAGTCGTAACGGCTGGGTGCGGTCTCGAACAGGTGGCGCTGCTGCTCGACCGAGGCGAACTCGGTGTCGCCCTGGTAAACGATCAGGTTCAGCGCAGCGTCGCGGATTCGCTGATCTGGGATGTGCATCACCGACTTCCAGCGCAGTTGGCCCTTGTAGTCGCCAAACTCGATCTCGTTGTTGGGGAGTTCGCCATACTTGGCCTCGAACTTGTACTGGCTGAACTCGGGCGCGTCGAGTCCGATATCCTTTTGCCATCCGTAGAAGTAGTCGACCCAATCGTCAAAATTTGAAATCCTGAGCATTCCATGCCTCCAATAACCTCTGCCTGTACCGCTGGCGTCCTCACCGGCGATTTTCGGTCGTAGTGCGCCTGTGGGGACACCGGCGCTACAGACCGCGAAACTTCGGCGCGCGCTTTTCCACGAAAGCGCGCAAGCCTTCGCGAAAATCCTCAGAGGCGAAGCACTTCATCTGCGCCTCCAGTTCCTGTTCCATCACGCGATCGAGTTCGGTCTTGATGCGCTCGTAGAAAGCCTGCTTGAGGAGCGCCATCGGCAAGGGCGGGGCCGCTGCGAGGCGCTGGGCCAGCCAAAGCGTCGTCTTCTCCAGCGATCCGTGCTCCGCCACAAAGTTGACCAGCCCCAGCCGCTTCGCGTCTTCGGCCGGCATCGGATCGTTCAGCCAGAAGATTTCCATGGCCTTGCCAAGGCCCAGCAGGCGGGGAAGCGAAAACGTCCCGCCCCAATCCGGATGCAGTCCGATGCCCGAAAACGCCTGGGTGAACGTGGCCTTCTCCGAGGCGATGCGCAGATCGCAGGCCAGTGCCAGATTCATGCCCGCGCCCGCCGCCGGACCGTTGACGCTGGCCACGATCGGCTTCGGAATTTCCCGTATCCTGCGCACCACAGCGTGTCCTGTCTCCAGGTATCCGCGAAAGGTGGCGGAGTGGTAACCCTGATTCAGTTCGATCATCTTCTCGATGTCACCACCCGCGCAGAAGCCCCGCCCCGCGCCGGTGATCACCGCCACTCGGATTTCACGCTCGCGTTCGACCACATCGAGCGCCGTGGCCAAGCCATGGCGAACCTCATCGTCGATCGCGTTCAACTTGTCGGGGCGGTTGAGCGTGATGGTGGCAACCCCGTCCTGTCGCCGCAGCACAACTGCATCTTCAGGCATGTGGACTCATCCCGCCGTGGCTCCGGTTCCCGGCTTCTCACTCACAGCCGCAGCCTTTTCGCTTCGCGCCCGGCACTTTGAAACAAAATCCTTGAAAATCCGCAACTGCTCATCGTGTTCGGTGAGCTCCTCCGGATGCCATTGCACCGCCAGCAAGAATGGATAATCGCCCGCGGCTTCGACCGCCTCAACCAGACCGTCCTCGGAGTGGGCGCTCACTTTCAAGCCGCGCCCGAGGTGCTTGATGGCCTGATGATGCAGGCTGTTCACCCGGCAACTCCCCCGAACAACCTGATGCAGCAAAGAGTCCGGTTCGGTCACGGTCACAGTATGGGTCAGGTCGCTGCGCTCGCGGCCCGCATCCGCCTGCTGGTGCTCGAATTCCGGAACAAAATCCTCAGCAAGATCCTGATAAAGAGTGCCGCCAAAATCGACATTAATGAGCTGGGCGCCGCGGCAGATCCCGAGGATGGGCAAGCGACGATCGAGCGCGGCGTGCAGCAAGCGTTGCTCGAATTCATCGCGAGTGCGGTTCACCTTCACGCTGTCGTACTTCTTCTCTTCACCGTAGAATGCCGGATCGACGTCCTCACCTCCGGCAAACAGGACGCCGTCAAAATCCTGCGCTCGGAGCCGCCCCGCGTCCTGCGCACTCAGCATCACAATCTCTTCTGGAGCTGCCCCTGCCCCAAGCAGCGCGCGATAGTAAGGCGACTGCTCGCCTTTGGCGCGGTCCCTTTCCGAGAGTGAAACGGCAATCCGCATGGCAAACCAGAAATCAGAATCCAGAAGTCAGAAGCTAGAAGTCGGGAGCCAAGTGAGAGTTCAGAGATGGAACCCGCGAACCGCTGATTGCGACAATCGCGCCAAAAACCATCGAGGCGCTGACTTCTGGCTTCTGACTTGCTCACCTCGCCTTGAAATTCGGCGTCCGCTTCTCCACATAGGCCACCAGGCCCTCGTGGGCGTCCTCGCTCTGGAACAGGTGCTGCTGCAACTCACGTTCGAGCGCCAGCGATTCCGAGAACGGCATCTCGAGGCCCGACTGCACCGAGCGCTTGATGCGGCCGACCGCGCGCGCCGCCTTGCCGGGCGGCAGAAACTGCTGGGCGTAAGCCACGACTTGCTCGAAGAAGTCATCGCGGTCGAAGACCTGGTTGACGAGTCCCATCTCCTCGGCTTCCTCGAATGAAAACGTACGGCCGGTGGCCATCAGCTCGATTGCGCGCGACTTGCCGATCAGGCGCGAAAGGCGTTGCGTGCCGCCGGTGCCGGGCAGTACGCCCAGCGCCACCTCCGGCAGGCCGATCTTGCCGGCGTCGCGGCGCGCCAGGCG
>JASHPE010000207.1 GCA_030038235.1 Terriglobia bacterium | reverse complement strand
ACCAGTTCGACTTTGGCGAAATCGTCGATGGTGATCTTTGGAATTGCCGATTGGCGATTGTCGATTGACGATGGCTGGACCTCTGCCGGGGTCTGAGCACTGACGGCTGACGGCTGAGGGCTGACTGCTGACGGCTCTTCGGATGGCACGGTGACACTTACTCCTTTCGGCTGATCGCGCTCGCGATCGATTTCGGCGAGTTCATGCAGCTTGGCGAGCGTCTTGGCCTTGTCAAGTCGCGGGAAGATCGGCTCCGGCTTGCCGATCTTAGTCCCAGGCTTGAGCTCTCCCCACTTGAGTTGATCGATGCGCTGGTGTTGGACCTCACCCTCGCAGCCTAACTGAGCCCAAAGTACTGTCGCACTTCCGGGAAGCACGGGGTAGGCAAGCACGGCAGCTGTTCGTAAGAAGTCGGCAGCGGTGTAGAGGACGGTTTCCAGTTCGCGGCGACGTCCCGGATCGTCAGCTAGCGCCCAGGGCTGGCACTCTGTGAGCCATTGGTTCACAGTTCCAACTGCCTTCCACCACGCTTCTAGGCCTCGCGAAAAGTCATGGCGTCCGAAATGCTCCGTCAGCTCACGCGCGCGGGCCTCGATGAATTGCAGTTGCGTAACCTCCTGACCTTGTTGTGGAGGGTTCGGCACAATCCCGCCCAGATAGCGATCCAACATGGTCAGCGTGCGATTCGCTAAGTTACCCAAATCATTTGCCAAGTCCGAGTTGTAGCGCTGGATCAGCGCGTCGTACGAAAAGCTGGTGTCATGCCCGAACGGTGCCTCGCGCAGCAGGTAATAGCGCAGCGCGTCGTTGCCCGGCGCGCCGAATGAACCGAGCGCGTCCACGATTGGCTCCGGATATACCACGTTGCCCTTCGACTTCGACATCTTGTCCTGCTCGTAGTAGATCCAGCCGTGGGCGAAGATCGTGGTCGGCAGCATGTCAGGACGGTCGGGGTACGCCGCCATGATGAACGCCGGCCAGTAGACCGCGTGAAAGCGCAGGATGTCCTTGCCGATCATGTGGACCACTTCGCCGGAACCCATGCCGGATTGCCGATTGTCGATTGCCGACTGCCGATTGCCACTTTCCGACTCCCGATTCCCGACTCCCGACTCCCGACTCGGCACATTTCGCCAATACTTCTGAAACGTAGCGTTCCCATTCTCCCCGTCCGCATACCCAATGCCGGTCATGTAGCCGGTGAGCGCGTCGTACCACACATAGAACACCTGCTCGGGATCATCCGGCCACGGGACGCCCCACTTGATGCGCTTGCGGCTGACGGAAATGTCGCGCAGGCCGCTTTTGACGAAGCTCACCACCTCGTTGCGGCGGAAGTCCGGCTGCACGAACGCGGGCACATTCGGGTCGTTCAGGTGCCTGTCATAAAGCTCGAGCAACGGCTTCTCAAACGCCGAAAGCCTGAAGAAATAGTTCTCCTCGCTGATCAGTTCCGCCGGACGCCCGCACATGTCGCAGTCCACCGGATCGGTGTTGTCGGAAACATAGCGCTCGTCCCAGATGCAATAGCGGCCTTCGTATCGCTTCTTATAAATAATGTCCTGCCCGTCGCGCCGGTGCTCGCGCGCAAGGCGCAGCATGCGCTGAACGCTGGTGACGTGATCGGGCTGATCGGTGTAGACGAAATAATCGTACTGGATCCCGAGTTTCCTCCACAATTCGACGAAGAGCTGGCGCTTCTCGGCCACAAACTCGCCCGGCGACTTGCCGGCCGCGTCGGCAGCACGCTGCAGCTTCTCGCCGTGCTCATCGGTGCCCGTCAGGAACGCCATGTCATAACCGCACATCCGCTTGTAACGCGCCAGCACGTCACAGACGATGGTGGTGTACGCGGACCCGACGTGCGGCCGCGCATTGGGGTAATAGAGCGGAGTTGTGAGATAGAAGGTCGGTGTCATTTCTCTGTCGTCTTGGCGGCGCCACGCGCCCTAAAGTTTGAACTAAACTCCTGTACATCATCAACTTGACGGCTTCACCGATTCAAGTCTATTAGAATCAATAGCCTATTGGCATTTGAATCTCACGCCTGAAAATCCCCCTTTGTTTTCAATAACCTGACGGTTTCGTTTCGTAAAAAGTGCTTTTTGCTGAGCCGTCGCCCTGGGAGGAGGATTGTGGCGCCGGGGACGCTCGCGGGTGCCGGACCAGCGAACCAAGGTTCTGTATCTTTCCGCCTCCAAAACCATACCACCATCCAAACGAGGCTCGTAAAAGTAGGTCTAGCGTATAGGCTACATATGAAAATCCTCATCGAGCCTCGGCCGGGCGCCTGCCAAACGCCGCCTGCGCCGCCTGCATCACCTCCTTGAGCGGCACGCCGCGCTCCAGCGCCGCTCGCCGGCAGTCCTCGAACTCCGGAGCCGCATTCACCACCTGGCCGTTGCGCCGCCCTACCTTGATTCTAATCGGACCGTAGGGCGTCTCCACCCTCACGAGTTCGCGCTCGAGCACGCGGCGCTCGGCGGTCGAGATTCGCAAGCCAAGCGTGGTGGTCTCCGCGAACACCAGGTCGGCGAGCGCCTCGGCCTGTTCGGGCCGGGCCAGCAGGCGGATCTCGACCCCAGGACGATTCTTCTTCATGCCCACGGGCGCGCAACTGATGTCAAGCGCGCCGGCTGCGAGCGCGCGTTCCACGAGATACCCGTAAAGCTCGGGGCTCATGTCGTCCACACTTGTTTCGATTACCGTCACGATTTCCGCACCGGGATTCGGGGTTCGGGATTCGGGGTTCGCAATCCGATCTCCGATCATCAGTCGCAGCAGATTCGGATGGCCGGGCAGCTCGCGCGAGCCCGCGCCGTAGCCGATGCACTCGATTTTCATCGCCGGCAGTGGACCGAATCTGGTTGCGAGCGTCGAAACAATGGCCGCGCCTGTCGGGGTTACAAGCTCCGCTTCGACTCCCGAAGAGTACACCGGTAGGCCGCGCAGCAAGTCGGCGGTCGCGGGCGCCGGCACGGGCAGCGATCCGTGGGCTGCGGCTACGCGCCCCGAGCCCAAGTTCATGGGTGACACGGTCAAATCCTCTACGGCAAGCATCTCCAGCGCCACGCAAGCGCCCACGACGTCGAGGATGGCGTCCACGGCGCCGACCTCATGGAAGTGGACTTGCTCGATCGGCTGATCGTGCAACCGGGCCTCGGCCTCGCCCAGACGGCGGAAAATGGCGCGCGAGCGCTCCTTAACCCGGGCCGGCAGGGCACTCGATTCGATCATGTGCTCAATCGGAATAAGGTGCCGGTGAGGCTGCGCGTCCGGCGCGGTGATCCCGACATGCGTCCCGGTGAGTCCCCCACGCCGCAAGCGCTCGACTTTGAACTCGTAAGGGCCGAGCGGCAGGCGCGCGAGCTCCGATTTCAGTGCCTGCGGATCCAAGCCTGCGTCGAGACACGCCGCCAGGAACATGTCGCCGCTGACGCCCGAGGAGCAATCGAGATAGGCTGAACGCATAGGGACGTCCTGAAGCGATCAGGCGGCGCCGGACCTTGACTCTAAGCCCTGCCACGCGGCCCTCTAGACCAGAATACCGCCATTCCGACGAGTAGTCGTCAATGGCTCAATTTGAATCTGGCACGGCCAAGATGGCCGTGCCACGTCGAACTGAGTCGCTTCCAAGCCGCCCGCGCATTGCAGTATGAGTCGCGCCCATGTTAGCTTCGAGAGTCAACGGCGATGGTCATCTCACACTTTCCCGCGATGGTGCTGTTCGCGTTTCTGGTCTCTGTAGTGTTCGGCGTCATCGCCAAGAACACCACTCGCGAGCGGATGATCTATGGCGCGAAGTCGTTCGTTCTCTTCGTCGGCATCGCCCTGCTGATTGGCTGGCTGATGTACCCGTTCCCCAGGCCCTGACGTCGAACACCAGAGGTCAGGCCCCGTTGATTACCGATCCCCAGTCTCCCCGATAATCGAAGCTGAGCATCGCCTGCGCTGCGCTTGAATTGGTCACCTTGAAATTCTCACTGTCCCAGTTGAGCTTATCGCCGGTGCGGAGAGCGATGTTGCCCAGCATCAAAGCCTCGCCGATCTGAGCTTCGAATTCGAAATTGGCGAGCGTCGGCGAACCTCCCTTGGCCGCCATGATCCATTCCTGATAGTGGCCCGGCGAGTGCCGGTGGATGGGCGGCGGAACAAACGCCATCCGGCGCGACTCGGGCAGGATCTTGGGACTCTCGCCCTCAAAGCCGGCCAGGATCATGCCGAGGTCGCCGACCACGAGCAGCCCTTCGTTCTCGGCGCCGAATTGCGCACCGTCGGGAAGAATGTCGGGACGGGGCGGCTTGAGCCCGCCGTCGTACCAGTTGATCTCGACCGGCGGCATGTCTGCGCG
Organism: Terriglobia bacterium; assembly: GCA_030038235.1. Classification (GTDB taxonomy): domain Bacteria; phylum Acidobacteriota; class Terriglobia; order UBA7540; family UBA7540; genus Gp13-AA77. The sequence continues at coordinate 6,075 of JASHPE010000207.1, read as the reverse complement.
CGCCGGAAATTCCCAGTGAATCAGCGAAGCCGCGGGAAAACTCTCTTTGTAAGGCTTGCTGGAGCTTGCCTGGATCGTCGTGGGCGCCGTCAGTTTCAGCATGCGAAAGATCGTATCGAAACTGTATTGCCCCATGTCGCCGAGCGCGCCGTTACCGAAGTCGAACCAGCCGCGCCACACGAAGGGCAGGTAGACGTGACTGAAAGGACGCTCGGGCGCGGGTCCCAGCCACAAGTCCCAATCGAAGCCGTCGGGGATGGCATCGGCGTGATCAGGCCGGTCGAGCGCTTGCGGCCAAAATGGCCGGCTGGACCAGTTCTCCACCCGATGTACCGGACCGATCGCGTGCGCCCACATCCATTCTTCAAGGGCGCGCGTTGCCGGGGAAGCGGAATTGGCCACGGCGATCTGCGTGGCAACTTTCGTTTCGCGCGCCACCTCAGCCATGCGCCGCGCTTCCACCGCCGAATGGCTCATGGGCTTCTGGCAGTAGACGTGTTTGCCCATCTTCATCGCCATGATCGAAATGGGTGCGTGCCAATGATCGGGCGTGCAGACCACTACGCCGTCAAGGTCCTTCTCCTGGTGCAATGCCTCCCGGAAATCGTTATAGGCGGCGCAACCGTGGTAGGCGCCGGACGCGTTCTGCTTGCCATAGTGTGCTTCCACGATCTGGCGCGCCGGATCGCGTCCAGCCGTCGGACCCGTCAACTTGCCGCCCCAGCCCGGATCGCCCAGCAGCGCCCGGACCTTGTCGCGCAGCTCGTTCGTTCCCCACTCCGAGTAGTCGCTGCTCTGACGATTCACGTCGCAAACGGCAATCACCTGGACCTGCGGCAGTTTCAGGAAGTCCATCATCACGCGCGTACCCTGCGCGCCCACGCCAATGCAGGCGAGCGTCATCCTGTCGCTCGGCGCCACGTAGCCCGGGCCGCCCAGCACGTGGCGCGGCACAATCGAGAACGCCAGAGCCGAGGCGGCGCCGCCAAGGAAAGTGCGGCGCGAGACTCCTTCTTTTCGATTTGCAACGTTGCTCTCCGAACCGTTCTTCACACCGGCCTCCCTGGCAGTCGTCGAATTTATGCGGTTCCAAAACAAAAGCTACGCTGGAGGACAAGCGCAGGTCAACCGATTTGCATCGCGAGATCCGAAACTCGAAATCCGAAATCCGAAAAACAAAACTCGAAACTCGAAATTCAACCCGAAGACCATCGTAAGTTGAGTTCCGAGTTTCGCTTTTCGATTTTCGGGTTTCGTATACTGGACGAGGTGGTTCCCCGGGCACCGCGGGCCGCCGACATTCACATCCGACTGAGGTTCATGCCGATGAGCGCTGATATGAGCACGCCGTCCGCGGACGCCAAGCCGCCGGCGGCGCCCAAGTCTTACGAGCAGGACGCGATTTACCAGGGAGGGCGCGTGGTGGCTAAGGTCCTCGACGCCCGCGTGGACGCCGAAGCCCGCGAGATCCACTTTGGCGAGGTCTACAACTCCGACGAGCTACTGTTGCCCGACGACTGCGAATTCCGAGAGTATCGCATTTTGATTCAACGCATGGATTTTGCAGCCCGGGAAGAACGTGGCGCCGCGCACAAGGGGCGCGTGCTGCGGGGTGTCGCCGCGGAGATATTGGGCTATCGTGAGCAGTAGGCGCGGGCTCGGCCCAGCCCGTCCAAAATAAACACGCTGTGTCTAGCGCCGGAAACGAAACCAGGACCACGGGAACGGCCAGAGCACGGGGTGTGGCAGCGGTTCCGCCTCAGCGTCACAGACGTTCAGGGCCTCATAGAGGTGGAGGTTCTCGAACCCCTCGGTCGCAATTTTATCGATGGCCGATGCGACAATGGAACTCGCGCATTCCAGGCACAAGAAGCCGATCTTCGGCCCGCCCACATAGCCGCGGCAGCCATCGCAAGGCCACTCGGGCCGCGCGTGAATGAGGATCCCGGTAGGTACGTATTGGGCCATAGTCCTCACAGAAAGTATCGGCACGGCCGCCTCCCGGGGTGAGTGCGAAGCGTGAACCACGATTTCTCCGGTACGATGTCATCGGATGCAATAATGGCCCTGTCCCTAGGAAAATATGCGCTTTGTTCTTGACACACCAGTAACGCAGATGTAGACTTTAACTGTCTGGGTCGGATATTACCCGATCACATAAGCGCAACTCGCGGCAACGCTTGGGCGGCTATGAATACTTCCCATACACTCGAGCCGAGGTCGGAGGCCTGCGAGGTGGAAGCGCGGATGCGGCTCCACCACATTGTGGAAGCGCAGCAATTTGACCGCGACACCCTGATTGACATTTTCGATCGAGCCGCCGGCATGGAGCCTATCGCCCGGAGCGGGGGTTGCGCCTGTTATCCGAACGCCATCATGGCCACGCTGTTCTACGAACCTTCCACGCGCACGCGGTTTTCGTTCGAGACGGCCATGCATCGCCTGGGCGGCCGGGTTATCAGCACTGAAAATGCCGCCGAATTCTCATCGGTTTCCAAGGGCGAGACCCTCGAGGACACGGTCAGGATTCTCAATGGATATGCCGATGTAATTGTGTTAAGGCATCATGAAGTCGGCGCGGCCCTGCGGGCGTCGCGCGTCTCGCGGGTACCGATCATCAACGCGGGCGATGGCGTGGGGCAGCACCCCACCCAGGCGCTGCTCGACCTCTACACGATTCAGAAGGAGATCGGGCACATCGACGGCTTGCGCATCGCCATGGTCGGCGATCTGGCGCAGGGGCGCACCGTGCGATCGCTTGCCTACCTGCTGGGGAAATTTCGGGACGTCGAGATGTGGTTCGTGGCGCCGCCGCTGCTGAAGATGAAGGATGACATCCTCACTTATCTCGGACAGCACGGGGTCCACTACTCGGAGGAAAGTTCGCTTGAGGCCGTCCTTCCGCATGTCGACGTCGTTTACCAGACGCGGATTCAAAAAGAAAGGTTTGGCGATCGGATCGCGGATTACGAGCAATGTCGAGGGCTATACGTAATCGACAAGGAAAGTCTGAGGCTGATGGGGCCGGGCGCGATCGTAATGCATCCGCTTCCCCGCATTAACGAGATCGCGCCGGAGGTAGATGCGGATCCTCGCGCGGCCTATTTCCGGCAGGCCGAAAACGGCCTCTATGTCAGGATGGCGTTGCTGTCCCTGGTGCTGGGCGAGCCCGCACTGGCTGCGTGACCAGCCAGGCCGCTCAGGCGGGAGTGATTCAAATTGGAGTTAATTAAACGAATGTAATCTGTTACTATACTTTTGGTCAACAATCAGGTATAAATACAGGTCAGGGGATCGGCTCAGGGGGCGCCAGGCTTTCTGGGACTAAAATCGTCAGGAGCTAAATGAATGTTAATCGGTCAAAGAATCCGTCAGCTGCGCGAGAACAAAGGTCTCTCGCAGGGTGACATCGAGAAGGCGAGCGGCCTTCTTCGCTGCTACATTTCCCGAGTGGAGCACGGACACACCGTGCCTTCACTCGAAACGCTGGAGCGGTTTGCCGCCGCTCTTGACGTTCCGCTTTATCGTCTCTTTTACACCGGCGAAGACGCTCCGGCGACTCCGCACCTGAGTCCGCGGCGCTCCCTCGAAGAGCTGGCCGACGAGTCGGGTCCGGGCGGAACCGAAGCGCGTTTCCTGCTTAAGCTCAAGGGTCTGGTAGGCCGCATGGTTGATTCCGACCGCGCGTTCCTGCTGGACTTCGCGCGCAAGCTGGCGACACGATAAGGCGGGAAACCGCAGGCAGATGGTGAGATGCCGCTGGGCTCCAGGACCCAGCGGCGCTCAAGCCGCGACTCCGCAGCGTGCACCCCGGCAAACAACCCAAATACGAGCGAAACCGTGCCGCGATGAGTGGCGCAGGCTCGGTGGTGTTGTGTATTCGCTCACTCTCCCCGATTCGCAAGCTAATTCCGTAGAGGCTTTCCTTTCTTCAGCATGTACTGCATGCGTTCGACGGTCTTCCTCTGACCGCAGAGCCGCACGAACGACTCGCGCTCCAGGTCGAGCAGATACTGCTCTGAGACGCGCTGCGCCGAGGTGAATTCGCCTCCGCCCGAAAGCACTTTCGCCAGTTCCGTGCCCACCACGACGTCGTAGTCGGATATGAACTCGCCTCGCCGCATCAAATGGAGTCCGAGCTTCATTTTGGCAAACGCCGGCTGGCCGAGCACCAGGATATCCTCGCGCTGGCTCCCGGGCCGATACCCCAGCTTGACCATATCCAGCGCCATTTGCTTGGCGTCGGCGATCAGCCGGTCGCGATTCATCGTGATGGAGTCATGCGGCCTCAGATAGCTGATCTTGAACGCTTCCTGGGCGCTGCTTGAGACTTCCGCCAGGCCGATGGTCTCAAAGACGTCCTTCACGTACGTGAACGGGTCCGCCTCGGGATCGCTGGGCAGCGTGTCCATGGCGCGCACCAACATTTCCTTGGTGCCGCCGCCGGCTGGAATCAGGCCGACGCCGAACTCCACCAGACCCATGTAAGTCTCGGCCGCGGCGCGGACGCGCGCCGTATGCAGGCAGATTTCCGCGCCGCCGCCCAGCGTCAATCCGAAAGGCGCGGCCACCACCGGCTTGGGAGCATACTTCAGAGCCATATTCGCGCCCTGGAATTGCCGGACGGCCATATGGACGTCATCCCATTCGCCCTCCTGAACCGCCACCAGCAGCAGCATCAGGTTGGCGCCCACCGAGAAGTTGGCCGCCTGATTGCCGATCACCATGGCGTCGAAGTTCTCTTGCAGCGCCTTAAGCCCGGCGTGGATCATGGCCACGGTGTCAGCGCCGATCGAGTTCATCTTGGAGTGGAATTCGAGACCGAGCACGCCATCGCCGAGGTCGATCAGGCTGGCGCCGGGATTCTTGCGGACTTCGCGGCCCTGCGCCCTCAGCGAATCGAGAATAATCACGCCCGGCCGCTCGGCTTTGGGACGATAAGCGGACGTTCCCAGATCGAAGTAGCTGGTCTGCCCTTGCTCCTCGTGATAGAAGGATTGGTTCCCTGAACCAAGAAGCTTCTCAGCCAGCGGCGGAATCGGCCGCTGTTCTTTTTCCCAATGCCGCACGACTTTCTCGACGCCGACCGCGTCCCACATCTCGAACGGCCCGCGTTCCCAACTGAAGCCCCACCTCATGGCGTCGTCAACGGCCACAATGTTGTCTGCGATCTCCGGGATACGGCTGGCCGCGTAATGGAACGTGTCGCTGAGGACGCGGCGATAGAACTCGCCGGCGCGGTCCGGCGCGTCGATGAGTTGCGCCACGCGCTGGCCCACGTCTTCCACGTTGCGCAGCATGTCGAGCGAAGCGAATTTCGGCTTCTGCCGCGGACGGTACTCGAAGGTCGCGAAGTCCAGCGTCTGGATCGCGCTTTCTTCACCGGGTGCGGCTTTAAGCTTTTTGTAGAACCCCTGCTTCGTCTTGTCGCCCAAAAGCTTCCGCTGGATCATCTCCGACACGAAAGCCGGCGCCTCGAACAGTTCGCGGCGCTCATCGTCGGGCAGCGATTGCCGCAGGTTGTCCACCACGTGCGCGAGCACATCAAGCCCAACCAGGTCCAGCGTCCGGAAGGTCGCGCTCTTGGGCAGGCCCATGGCTGGCCCGGTCAGCGCGTCGATCTCTTCGATGGTGTAGGCGTCCTCCTGCATGATCCGGAAAACGTTGAGTGTGACGAATGTGCCGATGCGATTGGCGATGAAATTCGGCGTGTCCTTCGCCAGCACGATGCCCTTGCCGAGCACAACCTCCCCGAATCGCGACACCGCTTCGGTGACTTCGGGCAGGGTCTCGGGCGTCGGAATCACTTCGAGCAGCTTCATGTAGCGCGGCGGATTAAAGAAGTGCGTCCCCAGCCAATGCCGGCGGAAATCTTCGCTGAAGCCTTCGGCGATGCTGCCCACCGCGATGCCCGACGTGTTTGAGCTGACGATGGCGCCCGGCGCGCGCAGGCCTTCCAGGCGCTTCAGTAACGCCTGCTTGATGGCGCGGTCCTCGGTCACAGCCTCGATGATCCAGTCGCAGTCTTTCACCAAGCCCAGGTTGTCGTCGAAATTGCCCGTGGTCACCAGACGC
>JASHPE010000206.1 GCA_030038235.1 Terriglobia bacterium | reverse complement strand
GCGCATCCAGTCGATCGTGCGCGCCAAGCCTTCAACCAGCGTCACCTTCGGACGGTGGCCGAGGTCGCGCTCCGCCTTGCTGACGTCCACCAGCTTGTCGCGGGTGGTGAACGGCTCAGAGCGCTCATAGGTGACCAGGCGATCGTCCCGGCCGAGGTACTCGAGCACCAGGTCCGAGATCGTCTTGATGTCGTGGTGTTCGGTCGAGCCCACGTTGTAGACTTCGCCCGGCTGAAAGCGCTCCGCCATATTCGCCAGCGTGACGACGGCGTCGCTTACATAGGTAGCCGAGCGGTGGTGGTCCAGGTAGACGGTGTAGCGCAGACCGTGCAGGGCGCAATAGCAGAACCGGCTGATCACGCTACGATAGGCGCTGTACTTCTCGCCCGGCCCATAGACGTTGAACAGCCGCACGCGGACACTCTCGGTGCCCGCCATCGCGGCCGAGTTCATCACCTGCATCTCTCCAACCCACTTGCTCATGGCATAATCGTTCAACTGCCGGATCTCGCTCAGGTCCATCACGTCCTCGCGCATCACGCCGCCCCAGTCGCCGTAGACCTCGGAGGTGGAGAAGAAGACGTGCCGGAATCGATATTTCTCCTGCAAGCGGATCAGGTTCTTGGTGCCGACCACGTTGCTAGCCCACAGCGTCTCGTAGAAGTCTTCGCCGTTCCAGCGGCCGTACTCGGCCGCGAGGTGATAGACGAGATCAAAGCTCCCGCCTTCGAAGATGCGCTCGAGCTGGCGGTATTCGGCGACATTGCAGCGCAGGTATTGCGGATCGTGATGGTGGGGGAGGTCGCACAGCCACACCTCATGCCAGCGGCGGCGCAGTTCCGGCACCAGCCAACTTCCGATCGCTCCGAGCCCACCAGTGACGAGTATCTTCACGGCTTCCCCCAGGCCCTACAAGGATCCAGCAACCGCCGGCGGCCCAACTTGCAGCTCGGAACACCGCACTCCGAATCCCGGTCTCCGCATCGCAGCCTCTTCGAGCACGCGAACGAACTGTCCGGCGATTTCGTCCCAGGACGGCGCCTGCGCCGCCCGGCGCAGTCCGGCATGCGACAGCCGGTGGCGCAATTCTTTGCTCTCGATCACCCGCGCCATACTCTCGGCGATACTCGACGGGCGCAGCGGATCGAAGTAGACCGCCGCTTCGCTGCAAGCGTCGCGGGCGAAATCGCGGTCGCTGGTCAGGATCGGCAGGCCGAAGCGCATCGCCTCGCGATACGTGCGTCCGAACGACTCCAGCAGCGTCGGTAGAATGAGAGCGTCTGCCGCGCGATAAGCCTGCGCGACCCTGTCGGCCGGCAGCGGCCCGAGGTTCACGACGACGTCCGACAGCCCCGCGGCCTTGATCTTTTCCAGCAAGCGCCCGGCGCGGGGATGCTGACTCGCGTCAATGGTCAAAAGACAGCGCACGGCCGAGCTGGTGGCGGAGCGCAAGAGCCCACAGGCTTCGACGAGGGCCTCAAGGTTCTTGTGAGAATAGTACTGAGCCAGACATAGAAACGTGAACGGAACCGCACTACGATCTGTCCCGTCGACATGCGCCGCGTCGGACGAGGCGTCCAACAGCCCGGACGGCAATCCGTCGCGATCGGGAATCACAATGACCTTCGACGCAAGGCGAGGGTACGCCTCCGTCAGGCGGCGCTTCATCAACTCGGTTTGCACCACCAACTGGACGCCAGACGGCAATCGTCGCAGGATTCTTCGGCCATACCAGGTGACCAGCCGCTCGCGGAAGCTCGATTGCAACTCGAAGGCGCGATCTCGCGACACGTAATGCGCGTTGTGAAGCAGAACAACCGTCGGCGCAACGCAGCGTCGCGGTGCGAAGTTGCCGAGACACAGCAGGGCATCGGCGCGCTCGGCGGCGCACATGCGCGGGACCGCGCGCTGCAGGTAGATCTCCCGCGCGACAAGGCTCCCGGGCTTCGGACGCACGACCAGTTTGAGGTTCGGCCGCGCCAGGCCTGCGAATTCCGGCAGGTCGGCCAGCATGGCGACGAACCAATGCTTCGTGTGCCGCGCCAGAGCAGGCACGAGCTGCATCAGGCCGGCCTTGCCGCCTCCCGAGGTGAGTCCCAACGCTTCAATCACGAAGGTCATTACAGTGGTCAGTCGTCAGTTATCAGGTCTAATCGGCTCTCAGTGGTCGAATGCCCTTGCTCAGACGACGGACAACGAACGACTGACAACGGACTTTTTACTGACAATCTCCAACTGCTCGTCCTCACTCAGGATCTGCGCGAGTGTCCGCCGCATCGCCGCCACCGTAAACCGGTCGAGCGCCCAGCGACGTCCTTCGGCGCCGAGCGACGCTGCCAAACTCGGCGATCGGAGCAGGCGGATTACGGCGCCGGCCACCTGCGGTGCAGAGCGAGGATCAACCAGCAATCCCGTGCGGTTGTCGAGGACGGCCTCCGCGGCGCCGGCGTCGTTCGATCCCACGACGGGCTTGCCCGCGAACGCCGCTTCCACGTAGACGCGCCCGAATCCTTCGCCCTCGCACCGGCCGCGGCGGCCGCCACGTTGACGTGCCCGGCTCGGCAGCACAAAGACGCCACAGGAGCGATAGAGACTGACCAGTTCGGCATCACTCACCTCGCCCGCAAAGATCACGCGGTCACGCACGCCCAACCTCGATGCGAGCCTTTGCAGACGCGCGCGATCTTCGCCGCCGCCGGCCACCACGTAGCGCACCTGAGGCACAGCCGCCGCAATGTGCGGCAAGGCCTGAATCACGATGTCGACACCTTTGTACGCGTGCTCCGGCTTGAGGCTTGCGACCGAGAGCAGCATCGGCCGTGGGGGCAACCCTTGTGGTTGCCCAGGGCGACCACAAAGGTCGCTTCTACCAGTCGTCAGCGCGCGCGCCATATCGTCCGGGATGGCATTGTGGACCACCTTCACCTGCGCCAGCGGAATCCGATTCGCCTCCGCCATCGCGCGCTTCGTGTACACGCTGACGGCGAGCGCCGCCCGCGCGCGTCGTACTGCCAGGCGCTTCGAAATCGGCAGGCGTCCCCAGGCCTCGGAGCCGTGCGCCACCACCATATACGGCGTTTTATAGCGCAGCCGGATGAGCGCGGCAATGGGCGCCTGACTCAGATGGCTGCAAATCACAAGATCGTAGCGCGATCGTGCTTGCCGGAAGGCGCGCAGCACATGCCAAGCTTTCGCGGTCGCGGTCAGCCGGCCGGTGGTGGGCCTCACAATGCGATAACCGGCCGATGCGCGGTCCTTCCCGCAAAAGCCAACGGCGTTTCCGGCCACCTCGTCATTCCCGCGAAAGCGCGAATCCACGCCGCCAAACAGCGGCAGCAGATCGACGCTCGCCGGCAATCCGCCGAGCGCTTCCGCGAGCGCAGCGGTGTAACGCGCGATGCCGCCGCGGGTGTAAATGTCAGTGGCAAGGATCAGGATTCGCATAGCGAGCGCCGCGTCGCGCAGCGCGAACCCGGCGCGGACTTCGGTACGCGAGCCAGGCAACGATGCTCAAGATCACGAGATTGCGAATGAGCGTGCTCCAAAAGTTGAAGGCGTCGAGTTCAAGGATAGAGAGCACAGTCAGAAAAATGCCCGTGTAGACGAACAGCCGACGCTTATCACTCACCCCGGCAAAGCGGTCTGTCAGGTATTGCGCGGCGATGCCAAACAAGAACATGCCGCAAAGCAATCCCACCACTCCATACTCGAAGATCAAGTCCCCGGGATAGGTCAGAGCGGTAGAGGTCTGATCGCCGGCTCCGATCGCGATGCTGAATCGGCGACCCTTGTCGAGGATCGGTTTGCTCGGCCACAGGAACCTCGGCACGAAAGGATAGAACGGCAGCATCCACCAGCGCTCGTCGCCTTGCAACAGTCTGCCGCGCGGCCCGAGGTCCAGCAGTTCGGCCACGCTTTGCAACAGGTTGAGCCTGGCGATTGCTGAACCGGCGCCGCCCGTCATCCAGCCTCGCACTCCCGAGCCCTGGCTCGCCTGTTCAAAGGCCTGCGCGCTGATCTCACCGGCGCTCGCAACATCCATGCTTGCTTGCGGCCGGTTGCGCACGAGTTCGCGATACTGATTAGAGAACGGGTAGATGACCACCAGGCCCAGAAACGTCGCCGCCAGCCAGCCCTTGCTGATCTTGTGCTCAGCGACTGACGCAGCGACACCCACCAGGACGAAGTTCTGCAGTAGTTCACCCTTCATGCCCGACAGCAGCCCCCAAAGGCACTCGGGCAGGAAGATAATCCAGAAGAGCACTTTGCGCTCCAGGCTGAAAGGGTGAAAGCAGCGTTCAATCGCGAGGATCACCAGCGCGTAGGTTCCTAATTCGAAGACGACGTTGGCCACCTGCATCGTCGCGAGGTTCTGGAAGTACGCGTCCTGCGAGGCGCCATAGCCAAATCCGAAGTTCTCGAGCAGATACGTCTTGACCAGAAACGCTGCGCAATAAAGCACCAGGGCGCAAGTCACCGCGCGGCCGATCGGGGGCGATTGGACCGATCCGGCCTCATCCTCAGGAGACGCGGCCCTTGGAGGCGCTGCCACCCTCGAAGCCACGCGACATCCGAACCAGAATGCGCCCATGCCGAGCACAGCGTAGGTCAGCGCCCGCTCGAACAGTGCGTAATCGCCATCAACCGCCGACTCGAGCCTGACGTTAAAGAGAAAACACGCGAGCGGCGCAAGGCCGAAGTCCACGAACGCGACCACCGTGACCAGAGACGGAATGTCAAACAGGCGGAAGGCGCCGAACCGCATCCGCGAACCGACGAAGACCGCTGAAGCCACGCCGTACAGCCCGGCCACAATTACGAATCGCTCGATCTCGTGACCTTCGTTGCCGGCAACCAGTAACGCTCCCCACGCGACGGCCGCAAGGGAGAGCACACAGAGCAGAGCGAGGTGGCCGAGGGGCAGAACTCCGCGCGGCCTCGCGGCAAGCGGGACGGGGATCGCTCGTGCGGGAGTCATTCGTTACGGGAAGCGTCTCTACGCGATGGCCAGGGTTTCGGCCCTTGAGGCATGAGCGCCACTTGCCGCAGGACGGGCTTCGGAAAGCCCCAGGAGTTCGAACATCCGCCGCAGTCTGATTTCGTACGTGTGCTCGCGATGGGCGCGGGCATAGGCGCGATCGGCAATCGCCTGTCGTTCTTCAGGACGCGCGAGATAGTAATCTACTTTCTCGCGCAGCTCCTCGCGGGCGCGGAAGGTCACGATCTCGCGCTCGGGCTCGAAGAGATCGGGCAGCGCCGGTTTCCAATCGGCGATCTGAAACGTCCCGCAACCGGCGGCTTCGAAAAGTCGGCAATTCACGCCGCCGATCTCAGAGCAGTGCATCGTATTGAGTATGATTTTCGCCGCGGCAAAGGCTTTGCACTTCTCCAGCTCGGCAACGTAGTGGTCCGGATAGCGATCGCGGAGCGGTGAGCGGAGCCAAAAGGGAAAACCTGTTCCCCAAACCTTCAAATCGTAATTCGCAAACATTTCGAGCATGCGGGCGCGATAGTGATACATGCTGCAAGCGCTCGCGAGGTCACAGCCGTACTTGCGACGCTCCGCGTCCGTCAGATCCACCCTGTGATGCCAGCGTGGATTGCAGGCTTCGGGAAGGTAGAACGAATTCAAGCCGAGCTTCGCTCGGAACAGCTCAGCGAGGTAGGGATCTTTGAAGAACCAAGCGTCGAGGTCGCTCGCGAGAAGGTATTGTCGTCCGAGGTTGGCAAGGCTGTCCGGGTACCAGGCGGCCAGCCTCGCGCCTGTCACCGTGCGAACCTGATGGACGACATCAGGATCGAGCGTTCCATGCGTGATCAGGACCAGATCTGGCTGAAGGCGGTCGGCAGCTCGCACAAGGCCCTGCTGCCGTAGGCGCTCGAGCGGCGGCAGGGCCCGCGCGAGATATTCTCCAAGAATCTCCGCGGTGTAACCCAGGCGGCGGCGCACGGGCCAGGGATCGACCGCCAACACGGAATGACCCAAACCTTCAGCCGCCACCGCAATGTTGCGGGCGAAAGAGTCAGGATAGATGCGACCGGAAACCAGGATTCGCATTTCAATTGCACGGCCAGATTGTCGGCCACCGCCTCGGGCTACGGCAAGGCTCACGTCCTGGCCAGGCGCAGGTCGAAATTCTGAAACGCCTGGACGTTCATTTCGACGTAATTGACGGGAGCAGCTTTCCTGCACTTGATAAAGGCGCCGTAGAATCGCGACCAGCGATGCAGGGAATGGCGGCGCCGCCCCAACCAGAAATCAAAGGCCGCGATCTTGCGGTTCAGAGGCTGATAGAACGTCCGGCCCTTGAGCCTGAAAGCCAACAGGTTCGCTGCGTGCACCGCCATCGCGATCGGGAACCAGCCCGCCAAGCTGCACAATCCGCCGCCCTTCTCGACGTACTCCGCGATCGACCACCCAGCCGCGCTCAACAGCCGTTCCACCGAAGCGGGCGAATGGATCCGCACGTGAGTCGGCTCGGCGTCGTGGTAATAGGGCACGCTGAGGACCAGCGCTCCGTCGTCCTTGAGGACGTGCCGGATTCGCTTCAGCGCCGCAAAGTCGTCGGGCAGGTGCTCGATCAGTTCCGCCATCACCACCGCGTCGAAGGTGCCGTTTACAAAGGGGAGCGCCGCGTTGGCGTCGGCAATCACGAGCTCGGGCACCAGCGGCTGCGGCGCGACGTCCATAACCACCGGATGGCGCCCGGCAAGCTTGAGCGAGTAGTAGTCGCGCGCGCCCGCGTCGCCGATTATCAGGATCGTGCGGGCATTGCCCACCAGGGTCCGAATCGCCGTCACGTATTGGAAGGCGTACGCATTATTGAAATACCTCTGAACTGGCGAAGGAATCGCCCGAGGTTGCTCGCTGCAACTGGCGCTAACCAGCCGCTCGTATTCATCGCTCAAAAATTTGCTGACGTATTGCCGTATTGTCATCGCGTAGGAAAGACGCGGAGCCTCGTCATTCCGAGCGAAGCGAGGAATCTCGGTCTGCAGAGAAAGACGACACGAGATTCCTCGCTTCGCTCGGAATGACGTGATCAGAGTTTTTCAGCACCCACTAGTCCCACCTCTTCAGGTCAGGCCAGATGTCTTTGAGGGGTCGCTTCAGACCCTTGCAAACCAGGATGGGAAAATTCTCATAGGGCATGGAGTAGCCGTTATGCACGATTCCGGCTTGTTCCACCTCTGTACAGTCCCTCTCCAGCCTGGTGTTATGCCCCAACAGGATGACGCTGGTGTTCGTGGAATCGCCGGGCCCCCAATAGAAGTAGTTTTGATGGGACGAGATGGCGCGAGGAAGTCCATATTTAGGCCCGAAGAAATCGATAGCACCCGCTTCCCCGTAATCATTGGCAAAGATGACGGTCTCGATCCTTTGCTGAGGCGCCAAGCTACGGTAAGCGCGCGCCACCGCGGCGGTCATTTCCTCCCAGCCGAACGTGTCGGCGTAAAGTTGCGGCAACTTCCCCAGCTTTCGTTGCTCGATGTCCGGCGGATCGAGATTGAGCGCGGCTGAGTACCGCATGTACGCCTCAACCGGTAGCACCGGCAGCGCAAAAGGCGCCAGGACGGCCGCGCCAACCAGCAGTAGCGCCACGCAAGCAGGCTTAGCCCAAAGCCATCGAGGCCGGTCGAGCGCTTTCTCGACCAGCACCGCCCCGCTGCCGAACAGCATCGGGTAAACCGGGAACAGGTAGTAGACTCGCCCTCCGAGCAGCAGCAGAAGCGCGAGAACCACCACACAGGTCCAGCCCAGCACCTGGTAGGGTTTTCCCTCGCGCGTGCCGAAATAAAACCAGAGACCCGCAATCCAAATCGGGCAAGAGAGCGGCTGCAGTTCGAGGATCTGCTCGGCGATGAACCCAGCCGGCGTGAGCTGCACACTGTGGCCGGCAAGCCGGTGATTGCGAAGCCAGGCGAGTGACACAAAGCCGTGGTGGATTTGCCAAAGCAGGTTTGGCAGAAAGATCGCAAAGGCAGTGACCGCTGACACCCAGAACCATCGATTCCACAGCAGCCGACGCTCGGAGCTGAACAGCAGTCCCAGCAGGATGCCAGAGCCGAAGAAAAAGGTTGAATACTTGTTTTCAAGCCCGAGTCCGGCCAGCACTCCGAACCACACCCAGGGGGCAGGGCGCCCGGTCTTTATAATTCGTATGAGTGCGTACGCGCAGCCCGTCCAGAAGACCGGCTCAAAGGCGTTCATCGTGAGCAGGTGGTCAGCCGCGAGAAAAGCCGGGGCCGCCGCCACCGCCAATGCCGCGAGCCCCTGGGCGAATCGGCCTCCGCCCAGCTCGCGGGCGATCAAACCGGCCAGAACCACCGTCACGGCTCCGGCCAGCGCGGGAAAAAAACGGAGAGCGGTCAGTGAGGCGCCGAGCGTCACGCGCGCAAGCGCAGTGACGGCGGCGATCAGGGGAGGCGCGTCGAGATAGCCCCATTGGAGGTGCTTGCTCAGATCGAAAAAGTAGAGTTCGTCCCGGAAGTAGCCGTAGCGATGAGCCGTGGCGATCTGAATCAGAAACTTCGCAGCCGCGAGTGCGATGATCACGAGCGTCGCGTGTTCGCCTCGCGCACCAAGCGCGACGAGTTCTGAATCGACCGTCGCCTGCTCCCGTGAACTCATAGCAAGGCTCTCCCGACACGACAGACGGATCGCACGTTCGGGCAGAGTGTCTCATTCTAGCTGCACCACTCCAGTGAGGTCGGCAATACTCACTGATTTGAGTGAGACAGTGATCGGGCATTCCCATGGTGAGTGGGAGAGGCGACACCCAAACTGGAGTGATAGGGGATACCAAGTTTCAAACGAATGAGCTCCGAGAGCGAAATATTCTCTGCGGCGGCCTCTGCTTTCAGCGCGGCATGGAGACTCCGCGGCACGACCACCGTCAGGCGCCCGGAGAGTGTCTCGACCTGCTTCGCGAACTCCCTGGCGTCGCGCGTTCGCAGCTTCGCGTGTTCACCCTCGAGCCAACGGTAGAGATCCGACTCGACCAGGGTGCGCCGCTCGGAATCCGTATTCCACAGCCTTCGCAGAAGCCCCTTCGGTCCGAAGATCCGGTTGGAAAAATCCGCTGCGTTCGTGCCCGACTTCAGCATCTGCGCCGCTTCCGAGTAAACCTTCTTTCCTGCGGTTCCGAGGCCTTTTATGTCCATAGACCGTCACTGTTCAGAGCAGGCGCACATCCACCTTGTGCTCGACTTCAAGGTAAATGGATTCCTGACTGCTTTCACTCACATGCCACTTAATATACCATTGCATACGCCATCACGTCAGCTCTGCGTTGCCGGACCAAGAACCGGCAGGGCGAACGTGCCGAGCAGGTCCCGCAGGCTGACATTCATCCGAGACCGCGCCAGGCTCAGCATGAAAATCAGGCTCGCCGTATAAGCCATCGTGGACGCAATGGCAGCCCCCAGGAACCCAAGCCGGGGAAGCAGCAAGAGCAAACCCACAACCGTGACCACGATCGAGACCCCTTCCGCGTAGGACGGCAGCAGGGGCTGTTCAAGCGCCCGTGCGCCATCATAAAGCACCTGGTTCAGCCCGAGCGCGACAGTACCCGGCAGCAGAATCCGGCAGGCCGCGGCCGCAGGGCTGAAGGACGGGCCATAGGCGAGGCCGATGAGCCAGGGACAGACCACGAACAGCACAACGCACCCCGCCGATAGGGCCGCCAGCGTCAGGCGAAACGACCGCACGATCAACATGCGCGCCGCATGCGCGTCGAGATTCGCGCCGGTCGCGATGGTCACGGCGCCGACAGCCTGCGGGAAGAATCCGGCAGCAGTCGCCAGCGCCACCGCCACCACGTAAAGGCCGAGGTCACGCGGGGGAACAAACAATGAGAGCAAAAGCTGGTCTGAGCGCTGGTTGACATACATCGTCAGGGACGACAGGTTGGACTTCGAGCCGTAGCTCAAGAGTTTCCGGCACGCCCCGCGATTCCAGGCAAGACCGGCCCGGATCTTTCCAAACGCGAGCCACAGTCCGGTGCCGGCAGCGAGGCAAAGCCCCGCAATCTGCAAGCTGACGATACTGCGCACGCTGGCACTGCCGCGCAAGATCAGCACCGCTAGCCCGCAGGCGTAGACCACAGCAGGTAGAGCGCGCACCAGCGTGAACGAAAGCAGGTCCATCCGACCCTGAGCGAGGTTAGCCGGGTAACCTGACAACATCAGCAGCGGCGCGAATGCAAGAAAGACCAGCGCAAGGTGTCGTGTCTCGGGATCGTACTGCCGCAGAACGGTCGGCAGCAGCCCCCACCCGGTCGCAAGCACCGCCACGGACTGCATCAGCCAAATGACCAGCGCTGCGGTCCACACCTGGTCGATCGAAAACCGGCGCTTGCCAGCGTGGAAGACAATCGCTTGATTAAGCCCGAGGCTCGCAATCAGCACGAGGATAAGCGGCCAGAGCGTGATTGCGGCCAGTTCGCCGCGTCCTTGCGGCCCGAGCAGCCGTGCTGAGGCGATTCCGGTGAAAACGCCGAGGCCGAGGACGGCCGCTTGTCCGCCTGCAGTCATAATCAGATTCCGAACGTAACCGGAATACAAAGCTGTCCCTATAGTCTGCGTCGATCAGTTGCGAGAGTCTTGCAGCGCGTCGCGCGTTGTGGACCCTCCGCTTACGGCGAGCCCAGCGAAAAAGGCGAACCAAGCGGCGTTCGCCGGGATATGCAGGTTGAAATCGCCGAAGCTGTGAACAAGCAGGCCGCAGCAGCCGATCGCAGCGCCGAGCCGAATCCAGCCGCCCTCGTGATCGAGGCGGTCGCGGAGGTTACCGAAAGCAAAGACCAGGAACAGGCCGATCGCGGCCGCGAGTGCGATCCCGCCGCCAACGCCTGTCTCCGCCAGCACTTCGGCGAAGTCATCGTGAGCGTGATCCCATTCCAGGTCGCTCGCGAAGCTACGATAACGCGGGTAGACTGTGGCGAAACTGCCGAAGCCCGTGCCGAGCCAGGAATGAGTGCGGAAGATGTGCAGCGCATCGCGCGCGAGCTCGCGGCGCTGGCCGAGTGTTGCTTCGGGGGCGCGTGGCAGATCGGCCACGGCGCCAAGTCGCTGGGAAATCCGCCCGGGGTCGAGCCACAGGAACATCGATGCCGACGCTGCCACGCCGGCGATCACCGTGATGGCCACTCGCCGCCGGTGCGTTCCGGGAAGAAAGTGGCCGGCCATCACCGTCAGCAGGGCGGCTTCAACCGCCAGCGAGATCATCCCGCCGCGTGAGCCCGACAGCAGCACTGACGCCACCGCGATCAAAATGGCGAGCGGGCCAAGAGCGCGAACGAGCACGCCGTATGCAGACGCGGTGCACCGCGGGCGTGGCGACATTACGTAGGCCACCGCCACGGGAATCAGCATTTCCATCAAACCGGCGTAGTGGTTATGGTTCACGTAAGGTCCGAAGATCCACCCGCCCCAGCGCGGCTTCACCACGCCGTAGATCGTCCCGGGACTTGCGAAAAATTGCAGCGTGCCGAATAGCGCCAACCCGCAAGCGAATGCCGTGACTACGGACGCGAGCCGTCGCAATTCGCGAGACGAGGCCGCCTGCCATAGTTGACAGGCCAGGAAAAAGATCAGCAGGTCGGTGATCAGCTTTACCAGCGACTCGCGTGTGGCCACGAGGTCAGCGGTGAAGCGGCCTGCGAACTGAACGTACGTAATCAGCAAGAAAACGGCAGCGGGCGCATAGATCGGAGTCCATACGACTCGCACGAAGGCGCGCTTGACAGCAGCCCAGGCCCAGAGCAGCAAGGCGGCCGCAACCAGCACGCTGATTCCGGCCCAGGCCCACGCCTGAACAGCGCCAAAGGCGAGCGTAGCCAGCGCCAGCGTAGTGCCCAGCGTTACACGGCTCGCGGTCAAATACCGGAAACTCGCGCGCTCTAGGACACCAACGCCGGCACCCTCGACACGGGAATCGAGCAACTCGGAATCGAATGCGACGGGAAGAGTGGCCATGATCGCCAGCAGTAGCGCCTCACGGAACGGACAGCGAGGGTTGGGGTGGCCGTTCAATAATCGACACGTCGTCGACCCAGAGCACGCCGCTGATCTCAGAGGGATACCCACGGCTGCGTGGGCGCCAGATCGAAAGCCGTACGAAACGCGTTTCAGGCCCAGCAGTAAAGCTCACGTTCACCTCGTGCCAGGGCGTTGTCGACGTGACGTCCGGAGTCGAAATATCCAGGCAGGACGCAGACGAGCAGCCGAGGTCGCGCACGCGCAGTCGTGGACCCGTGTCGGAGGCGATCGCCTGGCTACGTACGAAGGCCGAGAGCGCGTACGATCTCCCCGGCTCCATCGGCACGACTTCGAAGATCGGTTCGTACTCCTGATTGAGGTTTCCCGTGAACTCGACTCGCAGCGAATGCGACCCGCTGTGCGACGCATCCGCGAGGGCAACGGAGACGAAGGGCTGGGAGTTATACCGCCAGTCAAAACCCGCGTTCAGGGGGCTGCGCTCGAATCCGCCATTGAAGACAGGTTGCGACTGAAGAGCATCGTCGGCCGGTAATTTCCCGGTGTGGAAATCGGACCCTGACGCCGGGACTACGCTCAGGCGCTGGAGGTCAGTCCAGACCGCTACGGCATCGCGTTCCTTGCCGTCGGCAATGAGATGATCGAGATAGGGCTCGACCTCGGTCAAGCTCATCGGCACATGGTGAGCGTTTCCTGCTTCGTACGCACCATCTGCGTAATCTGCGGACGCGAAATGCCGCCATTCGGTGTACGCAGAATCGTCATCGCCGAGGCCGCTCGCCAGGTTCACGAAGGTTATCGACACCTGCGGATTCCTGTTCGTTGCGAGAATCCCCTGCCTGATGCTGTCGGATGATCCAGATGCTCGCAGGCATACTTGAAACACCGCATCGGCATACGAGGGGTCGAGATCGAGCAAGCGCCGGAAGTTCGCGAGTGCGTCCGCTCGCCAGCCGGCGCGCAGGTGGTAGTTCCCGGCCGACCAGTAAAGGCGCGGCGTCATGGGACTGGCATCGAGTGCGCGGGCCGTCGCCCCATCCGCGCAGGATACGTCGTGCGACGACTCGCAAGCGGCGGCCAAATCCGACCAATAGAGCGCTTCGTCTGCATCCAACTCGGCGGCGCGGCGCATGTGGTCAAGTCCACGGCTGCGATCCGGCGAGGAATCGGAGTAGAAGAGCAGCAGGCCGAGGCGATGCTCGATCTCCGCGTTGCCCGGGTCCATGGCAAGCGCGCGCTGCAGAGTCGCAAGATCCAAGGACGTGCCCAATGTGACCGCGGTCGCAATCCGCGCGGCTTCGAACGCCGGCATTATCGCCACGGCAGCGGCAAGGGCCAGGAAGAGAAGCCTGCGGGGGCGCGTTGGCAAAGAGCACGCGCTGACCCTCGGACGAAGAATTCGCATCAGGGGAAGAGAGAATGAAGAGCAGATCTGCTACAACTGCGTGGACGCCGCGGTCGCGTCATAGTACGCGTGATAGTAGCGAGCGCGCGACGAGTAGTAGTAGGCGTCGTGGCGCAGATCGACCTTGTTCATCACCACACCAAGCAGCCGTCCGCCCGCGCTGTCGATCAGTGAATGCGCGCGGAGCAACGCGCCGCGCACTGTGACCCCGCTTTCCACCACGAGAATGACGCCGTCCACGAGCGTCGAGAGCACGGTGGCATCAGTAACCATCAGCATCGGCGGCGAGTCCAGGACGATGTGGTCGAAGCGCGCGCGCAAGTGATGCAGGATCTCGGCCATCTGTGGCGAAGAAAGCAATTCCGCCGGATTTGGGGGTGTGGCGCCGCCGGGCAGCGCCGAGAGCTGCGGCACACCATCGACCGCGCAGATCGCTTCGTCGAGGCCATGAGCGCCGGTCAGCACACCGCTAAGTCCCGGTTCGCGATTCAAGCCGAGATGCCTCGCCACACACGGCTTGCGCAGATCGCCATCGACGATCAGCACGCGGCCGTTTCGTTGCGCCAGCGCCAAGGCCAGATTCAGCGAGGTACAACTCTTACCCTCGTTGGGTTGCGGGCTGGTAACGAGCAGCACCTGTGGTGGACGCGCAGCCGTGGACAGCAGGATGGCAGTGCGCAGGGCGCGGTAGGATTCCGAGAGCGCGGAGGCAGGATGCTTTAAGACGGCCATCGCCACTGCGCCGTTGCTGATCGGCTTGCCGAGCACGGTGCGTTTTCCATTCGTCGCGCCGTACACTCGCCTGCCTTCAGAACCTGCGACCGGCACAATCGCCAGAGCCGGCGCGGCGATCAGCCGCTCCACGTCTTCGGCACTCTTGATGGAATTGTCGAGCCCTTCCTCGATAAAAGCAAAAGTTACTCCGAGAATCAGCCCAACAAGCAGCGCGATGCCGACATTCATCAGGCGCTTCGGCCGCACCGGCGTGGAAGGCACGAAGGCGGTGTCGATCACGTGAATATTCGTGGCTCGCAGCCCGGCGGAAACGGTCGCGTCCTTGAGACGCTGCAGCAGGCTCTCATAGAGCTGCTGGTTGGTGTCGAACTCGCGCTTCAGCATGTTGTGGCGGATGAGCAGCTGGTTCAACTTGCCGACTTCGCCCTTTTCCGCCGTCACGGCGTCGGAGAGGAGCTTCTCGCGACCCTGCGCCACCAGATAGTCGTTGTGGATGCGATCCATTAGTCGCCGCCGCTCGTCGTCCACGAAGCCCTGCATGGCTTTCATCTGGCTCTGCAGCCGCACAACCTTGGGGAATTTCGGTCCATACTCGCTGAGGGCGTCCGCGTATTCGGCGCTCAGGTCGGCCGATTTCTCTTCGAGCCGCTGGAGCAGGTCGTCCTGCATCAGCAGCGCGGCCTGCGAAGGGTTGGAGCGCACCATGTCGTTGAGCGACTCTTTCTGCACGCGCTCGGCCTGCGCGGCTGTCAGGTCGCGGCTCAGGTCCGCCAGGCGCTCCTCAACCACGTTTTCCTTGTCACTCACATTGACGATGGCGTTCTCGCGCTCGTAGTCCACCAGTTGCTGCTGCGATTTCTCCGTTTTAGCCTTCAATTCGTCCAGTTGTTGCTCCATCCACGACGAGGCCTGGCGTGTGGAGTTGTATCGCGTGCGAAAGTTGTATTCGGCGTAATTGTTCACGAGCGCGTTGGCGATGGCCGCGGCTCGCGCCGGGTCGGTGCTCTCGTAGCTGACTTCCAGCATCCGGCTGTTGCGCATCAGCTCCACGTGCAGATCTTTGCGGAAGGCGCGGATCAGCTTGCCGCGTTCCGCTGTTCCGCCGGCCGCGACACCCGCGGAGGCGCCCGAAGCAGACCCGAGGTCTGCACTCTTTTCGAGATTCAGTTGCTGGATCGTCTCCCATGCCAGCGTGTCGCTTTCGAGAACGTTCACTTGCGTCTGCAGGAAGGCGTCGTCGCTGGGCGTTGTGCGGTAGAGATCGTTCAGCGACTGGATTTCGGGCGATTCCGCCTCAACTTCCACGCGCGCTACCGCGCGGTAGACCGGCTGCATCTTGAAGGAAACGACGGCGACCGCTGCGACAAGCACGCAGGCGGCCGCGAGAATCGTCCAGCGGCGCTTGGCGAGGATGTGCCAGTAGGCGCGCAAGTAGAAATAGCTGTCGGTCCTCTCGAGCTCGATATCGGCGAAGTGAGACACGCGCCGGATGGGCGCTGGCTTCTCAGCGGGCAATCGTTCGATTGACTGGCTTTCGACCATGGATGTTCGAGGGAGGTCAGAGCCTCCAGATGATCACACCGGTGGTGATTTGGACTGCGGCTTCCGCGGCCCGGCGCATCGCGCGCTGGCTGGTGCTGTCGGGCACGAAGAGGATTTCATCGGCCTCGAGGGGCCGGTCAGGAGCGCGGCCTGCCAGGATGTCCTTGAGCTTCACCGGCGACTCCTGCTGGACGCCGGCAGAGGCAGACTTGGGATGAATAATCATCGCCTTGTTGGGGATCGCCGTAGGCTTCAGGTCCTCAGCCAGTGCGACTGCTTTGAGCACCGTCATCGGCTCGTGCTCGCTCGTGAGCACGAATCCGCCGGGACGATTGACGGCGCCCACAACATAGACGACTCCGGCGCGCTCCACCGTGACGCGATCGCCTGGATAAAGAGTCAGGTTGAGGCGCGGATCGCTGGTCTGCATCAGGCGTTTCAGATCAACCACGATCGGAGCGACGACGATGTTGTTTGTTGTCCTCGGCACGGCGTTCCGACCCGCCACTCCGCCCTCATTTGTCTGCGTGCCGGCGCTGCCCCGCGTCACCAGCGCTACGCCCCCCGCGTCGTCTGCAAGGCCTTCGGCCTGCGCGAGAACGTCGATGAGCGTGGTCTTGCCGAATACCGGGTAAAGCTGCGGCTTTCTGACCGCACCCGTGACGGCGATCGCGTTCACCCGGGATTCGCGAACCTCGACCGTGACGCGCGGATCGCCGACCAACTCGGCCGCTTTAAGGCGCTCGGTTATTTCTGCGGCGAGTTGATCGGGGCTGAGCCCTGCAGCAGCGATCGGCTCGGTCATCAGCGGCAGCATGATCGTTCCGCCAGGCCGCACACGATACGAGTGCGACATCTCCGGCACGTCGAAGACCGTGATGTCCAACACGTCGTCCGCGCTGATGGCGTAATCCGCAGGCGCTGAACTCGCGGTGACGTTGCTGGCCGCGATTGCCGGCGGCGCGTTCGGCCCTTGCTGGCCGGCAAGCAGCGAAGCGAAGGCGAGGGTCGCCGTCGCCAGTCCAGCCAGCTTCTGAAGCGACAGCGACGATCGAATTTCAGGTCTCAGCACAGGTACGACCGTCTTCTCGTGCTGGTGCCGCGCATAGAGCGCATACCAGAAAGCATCGCCGCTTGCGTCCGCTTCGACGTTCCCAATCGCCGTTGGCATAAAGCTTCGCCCTGTGACTTACGTCAGCCCATGCTGAGTAAGCCTTGCGACGAAGACGACTCCGCCGACTACTCCTCGGCCACTTCCGCTTGCGCCTTGCCTTCGTCCGCGGCCAGGAACGCCTTCGCTTCGGCGCGTTGCTCAGCCTGCATCCGAAAGAACGCCGAACCCGGCCGTGACACCCGCGTCAGCAGACCTTTCTGCACCAGGTAATCCAACGCCTGGCTGGTCTCCTCGACGTCGCGATGAATCGTCTGGCTCATCAGCCGCCAGCGCGCCACGCCCTCGAGATCATCCGCCGCCTGCGGATTGCGAAGGAAGTACTCCAGGATGTCCTTCGCAATGTCCTCCACCATAGGACGTGGCATGCCCGCGTCGCCCCCGTGAACCAGGATGCGAAGCAAGTGTGTTGCCGCAGATCGAACGCGACGTAATCGCACGCACCGCGCTCGATTTACCGCCGCATTGATTGAGGAGCACCGAGCCGAGGCGGGTCAGAATCGGCCCGGCCGAACGCGCAGGAAAGGAATGCCGGCTTGTCCGGCGCTGCGATTAACTCAACGATGAGTGCGATGGGGCGAGACGGTCCCGTGCTGGGTCGATTTCTACCCGGCTCTCGCATCGCGCGGATTCAACGCGTACTTCTTGACGAGTCTTCCGAACGCGCGCCGGTCTTTGCGCGCCTCGATGGCGGCGCGCGTGATGTTGCCGCCGTGCCGGCGCAGCAATTCCTCAACGTAGCGCTTTTCGAACGACGCAATCGCACCGGCGCGGCCGTCGCGAAAGCTTCCACTCGCAGACGCCGGCTCTGCGGAGGCATCCGCGATCGCCCCGGCAATCGAAGTGTGCGCTGGAAGGATTTGGCCGCCGCGGCTCATCACCGCCGCCCGCTGCAAGGTGTTGAACAGCTCGCGGATGTTGCCCGGCCAGGAATATTGCTGTAACGCGCGCAGCGCGTCCGGCGAGAGCGAAAGCGGCGACGAGCCTGGAGGCCGTCGAAGCGATCGAAGGAAGTGGCGCGCCAGCAGCGGAATATCGTCACGGCGCTCGCGCAACGGCGGAAGCCGCAGTTGCAGCACGTTCAGCCGGAAGTACAGGTCGGAGCGGAACTGCTTCGCGCTCACCAGAGTTTCGAGATCGCGGTTCGTGGCCGCAATCACGCGGACGTTCGCTTGCGTGAACCGGTCCGCACCGAGGGATCGATAGGTATGTTCTTCGAGAAATCGCAGCAGCTTAGCCTGAACCGCGAGCGAAAGGGCGTCAATCTCGTCTAGGAAGAGCGTCCCGCCTTCGGCCATCCCGGCCAGCCCCTTCTGTTCCGCGTGCGCGTCGGTGAACGCCCCGCGCGTGTGACCGAATAGCTCGTTTTCAGCCAGATGCTCCGGCAGCGCGCCGCAATCCACCGGAATGAACGGGAAACCGCGCCGGACGCTGAGATGGTGAAGGGCGCGCGCGCACAGCTCCTTGCCGGTGCCGGTCTCGCCGAGCAGCAGCACGGGAGCATCGCTCGCCGCAAGCATCGGAATCTGACGGATCGTTTGCAGGAACGCCGGGTCGCGGCCGACGAGTTGCGAGAATCCCAGCTCGCTCTCCAGTTGATCGCCAACCGCTGCGCAGTCCTGCGATCCCCGGCACAGCAGGCGCAGTACGCGCCTCTGGAGTTCATCTTTACGGAGCGGCGAGCAGATGAAATCGTCGGCCGACTGCGCGGCGGCATCGAGCAGATCGTCGCCGGCCTCGGCGGGAAGCACCGCCAGGATGGGCGTAGCCAGCGACCATGCCTGGAGACTTCGCAGCATCGCCAGAGCCCGCGTCTGCTCCGCAGCCGCCAGCGCGATCACGAGCTGCGCGCCCAGGTCGCGGATCATCTCCGGCGACGAAGCGCTCCAATCGAGATGATGGTGCAGGAAGCCGGATTCGGCGGGCAGCAATCCGTCGAGGGCCGGCGCCGGCGCGACCTCGCGATCATTGATTACGGCCAGTCGATGAGGCATCTTGACCCTCAGGACCAGTCCCCCCGGGCGAATTTCGGGAGTGTTGCACAGGCGGCCGATCAAGTCAAGCGCGATTGCCGGGTTATACTGAAAACAAGGGAGACGCTCGATGAACGTGGTCGTGGTCGGCGGACACACGCGCAACATCGGCAAGACGTCGGTGATGGCGGCGCTGATCCGCGAGTTCGCTCCGCTCGGCTGGACCGCCGTGAAGATCACGCAGTATGGCCACGGCGTCTGCTCGCACGACGGACACGCCTGCGGATGCGCTCCCGAGGAGCATCCCTTCGCCCTTACCGAGGAGCGCGACCCGCGAGCCCGGAGCGACACCTCGCGATATCTCGCCGCCGGCGCGCGTCGATCGCTCTGGCTGCGCGCGCGCCAGGGCCAGCTCGGTCCGGCCGTACCGCTGCTCATGCGGAAGCTCTCCCGCGCGCCCTGGGTGGTGATCGAAAGCAACAGCATCCTGGAGTTCATTGAACCTCTGCTCTATGCGGTCGTCCTCGACACGTCGCGCGCCGACTTCAAGACCTCGGCCGGACGTTGGCTCGATCGCGCGGACGCCCTAGTCGTGGTTGAGAATCCTGATGGCCATGCCTTGGTGCCGAACGTAGGGGCGGCCCTTGTGGCCGCCCGACTAAGGGCATCCACGAGGGATGCCCCTACAACGGAACTGCGACCGTGCGCCTCCTGGACGGGATTCGGCGCTGATCTTCTCCGCTCGAAGCCCTCGTTTCCCGTGCGCTCGCCGGACTTCTGGAGCCCGAGCCTGACTGACTTCGTTCGCGATCGCATCCGGTCGGCATCGAACCAACGCCGCGAGAGCCCCACATGCCTGCATCCGCTGTAGCAACAGCGCCGGACCCTCTGCCGGGACTCCCGCCCGGGCCCAAGGGACGCTTCATCGTCGGCAGCATGCTGGAATGCCGCCGCGACTTGCTGGGCTTCCTCACCCGCTGCGCGCGCGAGCACGGCGACGTCGCCTTCTTCCGCTTCATGCACGTTCCGGTGTGCGTGCTCTCGCATCCCGACGACATCGAGCGCGTGCTGATCACCGAGTCGACGAAGTTCATCAAGTCGCGCGACTATCGCGCCTTCGCGCGCGTGCTCGGCGACGGGCTGCTGACGAGCGAGGGCGAAACCTGGCGGCGCGAGCGCCGCCTGATGCAGCCCGCGTTTCATCGCGAGAACATTCTCCGCTACGCCCGCGTGATGGTAAACGATACCGAACGCATGATCTCTGGCTGGCAGGACGGCCAGACCTTCGACGTGCACCAGGAGATGATGCGACTGACGCTCGAAATCGTGGCCGAGTGCCTGTTCGGCGCGGATGTCCGCTCGCATTCCGGCAACGTGGCCGAGGCCTTGCACGTTGTGATGGAGAATTTCTCCGATTACGCGCGGATGGCTATGGTGCTGCCGCGCTGGCTGGCGCTGCCGCCGGTCTCGAAGATGGGACAGGCGGTGCGCCGCCTCGACGCCGCGCTTTACAGTATCATCCACGAGCGGCGTGCGGCCGGAAACGGGACGGGGGTCGGGGGTCAGGGGCCAGGGGTCAGGGCAAAGCCGGCGGAGCGATACTCACCGGACGGGGCCGGAGGCGGTGAAACCGGTGGAAAGGGCGCTGGCGCGTTCACGGATTTGCTCGGCCTGCTCTTGCAGGCGCAGGACGAGTCGGGCGGCGCCATGGACGATCGCCATGTCCGCGATGAGGCCATGACGCTGTTCCTCGCCGGCCATGAAACCACGGCTCTGGCGCTCTCGTGGACGTGGTATTTGCTCGGCCAGAACCCGGACACCGAACAGAAGCTCGCGGACGAACTCGCGCAGGTGCTCGCGGGACGCGCTCCCACGCCCGAAGATCTGCCGCGGCTGCGCTACACGGACATGGTGCTGAAGGAGTCGATGCGGCTGTATCCGCCCGCGTGGGGCATCGGTCGCGAGGCGCGCCAATCGTTCCAGGCCGGCCGATTTCTGGTGCGGCCCGGAACCAACGTCTTCATCTCGCAATGGATCACGCATCGCGATCCGCGATTCTTCCCTGAACCGGAGCGCTTCGATCCCGAGCGCTGGCGCGACGATCCCATCCGCCGCGGCGTCCTGCCGCGCTTCGCCTACTTCCCTTTCGGCGGCGGTCCGCGCGTCTGCATCGG
>JASHPE010000205.1 GCA_030038235.1 Terriglobia bacterium | reverse complement strand
CGCGCTCAGCAGAATCTGCAGGATCAACACGCCGCGCCGCGCCAGGGCGTATCGCAGGCCTTGCCGCAGCACCAGGCGCACCTCCATCGCGCGCTGCACCACGATTACGTATGCGAAGGTAATCGGTATCAGGGCGATCAGCATGTATGCGGGAACGAAGACCCACCACGGAAACAGGACTTCCAGGGCCTGGTCCTTCAAATCGGAAACGACATCCAGGACCAGCAGCGGGCTCAGGCCGAGGCCAGTTCCCCACAGCACCAGCGACAGCCGGCGCCTGGCGTCCGGGCTCTTCTCGACCCAGCGTTTGACCACGAGCGCGGCGAAAAACATCCCGTAACCGGCGAGACCGAGCGCAAGCTGGAGCTGTTCGATCGCGACGAGGAAGCGGTCGAGGCCTATCACGGAGGCGCGATTCTCCATAGTCCCGACCTGGTCGATCAGGACCAGAATCAGGTTGATCAGCATGGGAACGAGCATGACCCAGGCGGCGCGATACCACCAGCGCCAGCGCCCGGTGCGCGGAAAGGGCTGCGGGAAGTAAATTCCAAACAACATCAGGGAGATTGGCAGCGCGGCTTCCACGCCCATGCGGTAAATCGTCGCCAGGTCGCGGACGATTGGCCCCCACTGCTCGGCGTCGGCGTTGAAGAAAACGGCGAAGGTGGTGAGAAACACGAGCAGGAGCCACGCCAGCGGATCGCGAGGCCGGACGAAGGCGACCCAGAACCCGAGCCCAAGGCAGAGCATCGGCACGATGATCACGTTCAGGATGAGCAGCGTCCACCACACAGGCCCGTTGTGCTCTGGCATGCGGCGCGACAGCTTGACCGAGGCAGTGCGGTCGGTGGCCTCACCCTTGCTGCGGACGGTGACGCGCAGCACCTCCCCTTCCCGCGCCGCCGACATCACCTCGCCGAAATCCGCCGTGCCGCGGATGGGGCGTCCATTGATGCTCACCAGGGCGTCGCCGTTCTTGATCCCCGCCTGGCGGGCCGCGGAGACCACAAAGCTCACTTCGAGCGGGCTGGTGCCGTCGGTGTCTACAAAGAACGGCCGCTCGGCCGCAGTGTGATTGCCGAACCAGGCGGGAAACCGCTGGTAGCAGAGCCGGATTTCATAAGCGAACGTAAACGCGGCGAGCAGGGAGAGCAGGACGTAAAGCGCGGTCGGACGGCGCCGCGACGCCATCTGTTGCGAGATCGCCAGCCGCTCGCTGCCGCCCGTCGGAGTAAGGACGCTCAGTTCCATCTGGGACTCGAATTGCTCCGAGCTTGCGGAATCGCGCCGAAACCGAGCTACTTGATCCCGGCGCCAATCTATTCTAATCCGAGTCCGGCTGTACCGCCGGTGTCCTCACGGCGGTTGGATGCGGTGACCAGGGGAGCGAGGCTTGGAGGGACAGGGGGCGGACGCGGAATGAATCCGCCCCTTGAAGCTGGGAAATAATCGGCTTCAGTTCTTCGCGGTCTTGACCATGGAGATCATCTCCGCGATCGTCTCCCCGCGGCTCCCGATGAAATGGCTCGACAGATTCTCGGCCAGCAGCGGATCGGAGGAGGCGCCTGCTTGAGCGCGCTCGGCGTGCCCTGAAAGGTCGTTCTTGTGCGGACCCACCAGCGTGATCAGGGCTGCCGCGAATTCCATCTCGGAGTCGGAACCGTGCAGCGTGATCGCCCGATTCACCCAAACGTAGCCGTCGAGATTCGCAGCGGGATTGGGATCCATGCGCATGCCATCGGTCATGTGCGGAAGGTCACGTCCGATCCATTGTCTGTAGCATTCCACAAGGTACCCGGCGTCGAACCAGGCGAGCGCGTCCGGATTCCCCGCGCGATCAGAATCGCTGGCACGAGCATAGAGTCGTGTAAGCAATTCCTTGGCGGCGTGCGGATCCTGACGCGCGTAGATCGTCGCGCGGCGCAGCGTCTCCATGCGCACCAGCACGGGAGTGGTTGGCGTGAGGATGGCGAGCGTATCTGACGCGAGATTCTTGACGTCGTAGTTCGGATCCAGCGTCGGATTGCCGCTGCCGTCGGTCCATGGCAATGACTTGGCGTTGCCAATGGAAATCGCATGACAGATGAGCGGCGGGCCGGCCAGCGCGGACCCTGCGATACCCAACATAACCGCGAGCAGAACCAGCGACAGTCGAGATGAAAAAGCCGAACGTTGTTTCATGTTGTAGCGTCTCCTTTGTGTGATGTTGCCCTTCGCGCACCAAGACGCGTGGTGAGCGCGGAGTGTTAACGAGCCTTGCCCCTCGATTGAGAATCCGACTCGGACCACGAACGCTCGAACGTGCGCCACAGCGACACATCGCCGAGGCCGAGCTCGTTCCACCAGAGGTCAAGCATGGTCGGGTCGAGGCGCAGGATGCCGTCGCGAGTGACGGCGTGAGGAGGTGGCACTAGTTTCGCCAGCCGATCGTAAACGCGCCCGCGATCGTTAGCATCGACGCGCGCCAGCAGATGCCAGAGCGTGAGCGCATCGCGCTTGCGGGCCTGCGCGAGAATCGTGTCAAGCGCGGGCGCACGCTGATCCGCAGGTCCGAAATCGAACGCGGTGAGCGCCGCTCGAAGCGCCGGCGAGGCGTCCTCGAAGCACGGCGTGCCCGGTCCGATGCCGGGCCGCGTGGCGCACACTGCGCCCGCGGGAATGAAAGCGTCGTGCCCGTCCAGCCTGAATCCCACCCAGCCGAGCGTGGTACGCAGCAGGCCGGCCCCGGAATCGTCCACCTGCAGGGTATAGGCGCAGCCCATGTCGACGGCGGTGGCCGAAGGTGTATCGACCATGAATTCGCCGGGCGGCGACCAGATGAAGGCGTGAATCACGCCTCGATCGAGCGCCAGGCGCTTGCGTTCCCCGCGTGACGGCACTAGGCGCAGACGCGTGTCAGGATCGACCTCGATCTCGCCGACCTCGTCGGCGGTGATCTCAGCACGCGACCGGTTGTCCGTCACCAGGGTCTGCCCCGGCCCAAGGCCGCCTTGATTCTCGATCGCCGTGTTTCCGACGCGCGGTGCGCCCGCGAGTCGCGCGACTTGCCATTCCGAAGCCGTCGATCCCGATGGCGCGGGATTCTGCTTGCTGCGGTGTATCACGAACCAGACCGCCACCAGCGCTGCAACCGCCATCACCGCAGACACGGCCGCGAGCCTCATCGGCCAGCCAAAAGGGAGAACGGACCACCATGGCGCAGCCGGTACGATGTCCGGAAACCCGGGTCGTGCGCCGCTATAAGCGAGCTTGCCTAGCACCGACTCCAGCCGCTGGATCTCGGGATCGGGCTCGCCCGATCCGTCCCACAAATACTTGGAATTCTCTTTCCTATCCATCGTCTTGCTCCGCGGGCCAGGGGTCAGGGACCAGGGATCAGGGGCCAGGGATCGCAGACCCGCCCCTGATCCCTGACCCCTAGCTAGCCCCTGACCCCTGATCCCAGCTTCTCCCGTAGCTTCTGCATGCCGCGATGCATATTCACCCGCACCGAGCCCGTTGTGAGGCCGGTGCGCGCCGCGATCTCGGGCCCGGTCATCCCTTCCACCAGGCGCAGAATAAGAGTCTCACGATAAGCCTCAGGCAGGCTGCGAATCGCAGCCAATGCCGCGGCCGCTTCCGCGTCAGGCGCGGGCGCAGATGCCAAGCGCAGAGGCTTCGAACTTCCGCCGCCCGTCTGCTCATCACCGAGGATGTCGTCCGTCAACTCGACGTCATTGCGCGATCGCCGGTGGTAATCGTGAGCGCGATTGCGGGCGATGGCGGCAATCCAGGCGCCGAAGCAGGCCGTATCGCGCAACGATCGCAGCCGTCCGAGCGCCTGCAGAAACACGTCCTGCACCAAATCGTCGACGGCGCTGAAAGGCACGCGAGCCAGCAGGACGCCGTGGACCATGCGGGCATAGCGATCGTAAAGCAGCCCAAAGGCGCCGCGATCGCCATCGCGCGCGGCCTCCGCCAGCGCGGCGTCGCCGGAATCCTCGGTCCACGCGCTCACGGTCCGACGTTCCATGATTGCGGTGCAGAAGTCAACGTTGCTCGCCACGCCAACCGCCAAACACACGATCTCAGGAAGATGGACGCTCGGGGGGCACGATGTGTTAACACGGCCTTCGCTGTAGCGCCGGTGTCCTCACCGGCGATTCTCGGCTGTTAGCGCGCTTTTGGGTATGACTGGCGGCCACGATGGACACCCCTCGTCGCTACCACACCGAGTGCGAGCCACTCGATTCGATTACCGTCCCGGCGGAGGCGGCGGAGGGGGGACATCGAACGCTACACTCCCACTGAGCGGCAAACTCTGCGACGAGCCGCCGACCATGAACGTGTAGGTGCCCGGCACGAGCTTCCAGCCGCTCGTGCCTTCATCGTAGATCGAGAGAAACCTGGGATCGATGTCCAAGGTCAGGGCACGGCTCTCGCCGGGATTCAACTTCGTTTTGCTCCAACCCACCAGCCGCTTGGGCGGCTCGCCGGCGCTTGCCGGGAGCGCAACGTAAACCTCCGATATTTCCGCTCCGGCGCGGCTGCCGGTATTCTTCACGGTGAAGCTGACCGTCACCTCGCTGTCGCTGCCGGGGCTCAGTTTGAAGTCGGAGTAGCTGTAGGTGGTGTAGGACAGCCCGAAGCCGAACGGGAACAGCACCGGCTTGTTCTCCGCGTCATACCACTTGTACCCGACTTTGAGGCCCTCGTCGTAGGTCACGCTGAACGTCGGCGTGGCCTCTTCGCCTCTCGTATGGCGCCCGCGCGGGGGCGTGACGAGCTTCGGATGCGGCAGGTCGGCGTCGCTGCGTGGAAAAGTGATGGGCAGCTTGGCGCTCGGGTTCACGTCGCCGAACAGAATGTCCGCAACCGCGTCCGCGCCCCTGTTGCCGCCGTACCATGCCTCCAGCACGCCGCTTACGCGATCGATCCAGGGCATAGTCACGGCCGCGCCCGTCTCAAGCACGACGATGGTCTTCGGATTCGCTGCCGCCACGGCATCGATCAGCGCGTCCTGATGATCAGGCAGCGAAAGGGTGGGCACGTCCATCCCTTCGCTGGTCCACTGATACGCAAAGACGATGGCGATGTCCGCTTTCTTCGCCACCTCTGCCGCCGATTCCGGATCGGTTCCGCGATCGAAGTACATTGCCACACCCGGAGCTCTCGCGGCTATGGCCTTCAGCGGCGACGTTGGGAACCAGACGTGCGCCTGCCACTGCGATGGCGGCCCCGGAGGATCCACCTGCGCCGACCCGCCGCCGGAAATCATGCCGCTGTCCGCGTGCCCGCCAATGATGGCGATGGAGTGCAGGGCGCTCGGATCGAGCGGAAGCACGCTGCCCGCGTTCTTCAGCAGCACCATGCTGTGCTCGGCGATATCGCGCGAGGTCGCAAAGCCGCCCTCGACATTCACCACGCCCTTTTGCACCGGATAATCGACAATTCCACTGGCAAATTCCGAGCGCAGAATGCGGCGCACGTGCTCATCGAGTTCCGACATGGGGACCTGTCCCGCCTGCACGGCCTGCTTGAGCTTCTCGCCGAAAAAAATGTCCTCGGGCTCTTCGTTGTCGAGCCCCGCCGCCGACGCCTTCACTGTCGAGTGCGTTCCGCCCCAATCGGAAAGCACGAAACCCGGAAAGTTCCACTCATTCTTCAGAATGTCGGTCAGCAGATGCTTGTTTTCGCAGGCGAAGTCGCCATTGACGGCGTTGTAGGAGCACATCACGGCGCCGGGGTGGCCGATGCCGATGCCGACCTGGAACGCCAGCAGGTCGGTCTCGCGCATGGCGCGCTCGCCGATGATCACGTTCACTTCGTTGCGACCGCTTTCCTGGTCGTTCAGGGCGTAATGCTTGATGTCGCCGATCACGTGCTGCGCCTGCTCACACTTGATCCTGTTGCCGACCATAGTGCCCGCCAGGATCGGGTCTTCGCCCATGTACTCAAAATTGCGGCCGTTGCGCGGCTCGCGGGTGAGGTTCACGCCGCCGCCGAGCGTCATGTTATAGCCTTGGGCGCGCAACTCCGTTCCGATTAGCGCGCCGTATTCGCACGCCGCCTCCGGATCCCAGCTCGATGCGGCTGCCAGGTCCGACGGCAGCGCCGTCGAGTACCGTCCGTTCTGGGCGCTCGATCTCACGCCGTAGGCGGCATCGCTCATCTGGATCATCGGGATGCCCAGACGCTCGACGCCGAGCACAAATCCGGCGCCACCGTTGCCGAGATACCAGTTCGGGCGGGGCTTTCCCCAACCTGGCATGCCCTCGCCGTGCACGAGACCGATCTTCTCATCCAAGGTCATTTCCTTCAGCACCATGTCGGCGCGATCATCGGGTGATAAGCTCGTGTCCATCCAGGGCTGATTCTTCGCCTGGTTGCCTCCTTGATTCTGCGCGCGATGCCCGCCGAAAGCCGGTGCTACCAGCAGAGAGAGCGCGAGCACCGTCCAAAGGTAAAGGCGCGCGCTCGAATGTCCGCTCATGTCAGAGTCCCCCCCAAAATCGTCAAATTCATCACTCTTACGAATCCCTTCTAGCAGCCAAGCTGTCAGCGTAACAGGTCACAGGTCACTGTGACGAGCCTATTCCTAGTGGGTCGGCGCGGGCTGCGAGCCTGTCTTCGGGGATTTGGAAAACACTGTGGCAGCGACGCCGCACGCGAAAATTGCCCAGAAGATCCAGAGCTTCAAAGTAGCGGCAAAGGCGCCAATCGCGACCGCGAACAACCAGTACGCGGCCTCCACGCGGAGCGCCTGTCCCCAATGAGGAATGTTCCCGGCGGATGGCGCCCGCGGCGCAAGCGAGGGCAGAATTCTCGGCACCGCTGCGCGATACCGCTTGTATGCCTCGCCCTGATCGCGCGCGAGTTCGGCTTCTTCGCGTGAGATCAGCCGAAACACAAACACAGTCATGCCGAAAACCAGAATCAGGAAGCCGATGCGGCTCGCCATGAAGCCCACGCCCACGGCCAGCAGAATGTTGCCGATGTAAAGGGGATTGCGAACGCGCCGGTAAGGACCATCCGCGAGTAGCCGCTCGGTGCGAACGCGCGCGTCGCGCATCACGTCTGCGCGGAGGTACGAGGTTCCCCACGTACGGATCATCGCCGCGGCGAACGAAATCAGACTTCCGGCGGCGAAAACGGCGCGATACCAGTTGCGGTCCGCCGTTGTCCCGAGCCGCGCCGCCATCCAGTTGGCCATCGCCACGGCCGCGGTCTTCGGATCGATCCAGTGGGCGGAGAATGCTAGACAGAAGATGGCGAAAATTATCCACCAACGGTGGCGAAACTCGAACAGAGTCGCGGGCATGAGGGGCGACGATATCACGCCGGATGCCCGCAATCAACCCGCGGCGCTCAAGCCGGATGCTATTCTTAATCGTGGAGAAGCTCATGGGCGGTCATCACGTAGCGGCCGGCGTCGTGCTCCTCGCGGGCACAGTCTTCTTCATCGCCTGGCGCTACTATCGGCGTCCGCACCGCCAGCCGCTGCCGGCGCGCGGCTGGGCCGGGCTTGGCATCGTGGTGCTCGCCGAGGCGCTGCTGTTTTTGCACGCCGGCTGGTTCATCGCGGTCTACTTTACGCCGATCGTCTGGACCGGCTACATCCTGCTGGCCGACGGCCTGGTCGCGAGCCTCCGAGGCGAATCGCGGATCACCCGCTCGCCCGCTGGTTTCTTGGCGCTCGCTTTCTGGTCGATCCCGCTATGGCTCATCTTCGAGGCCTACAACCTGCGGCTCGGGGGCTGGGTCTACGTCGGGATGCCGCTCAGCCCCGCACTCGATGACCTCGGCTACGCCTGGGCTTTCGCCACCATCTGGCCGGGGATTTACGAGACCACGGATTTGCTGGAGGCGCTCGGACTTTTTGCCGGACGCTTCCAGCCCCAAAGGCCCTCTCGCGGGGGCGTGCGCTTGCTCGTGGCTTTGGCGGGCCTGGTGATGGTGACCGTGCCTGTGCTCGTGCCATCGTCAATCGGAGGCTACCTGTTCGGTTCGGTCTGGGTCGGATTCGTGCTGCTCCTCGATCCTCTCCTGTACGCCTGGCACGGACCTTCGCTTCTGCGGGACTGGGAGCGCGGCGCGTACACGAAGCTCGGCTGTCTGCTCGTGGCCGGCTGGGTTTCCGGCATCCTCTGGGAGTTCTGGAATTACTGGGCCGGAGCGCGCTGGCTCTACGTCTTTCATATCGAGCAAGGCTGGAAGATCTTCCAGATGCCGGCGCCCGGCTTCGCTGGTTTTCCTCCTTTCGCGGTGGAATGCTGGGTGATGTTCGAGACCCTTCGGACATTGTGGGTACATCTAACGGCTGCGGGCAAACAGCCCGAACTTGCGCACACGCGAGTGTGACACAATGGAGCATCGGTTCGTACCAGGAGACGAATGCAGGCAACTCGAGAGAAGTCCCCGCTGATCCGAATCGGTCTGCGAAAGTCATGTGGGATCGCCCTATGGTGTCTTCTCTCCGCCTGCGCCGCCCCAAGCGCGCCCGGGCAGACGTCGCCGAAATCCAATACCGCCGCTCCCGCCGGGGCTACAGCCTTCACCCCCGATGAACAGTTGCTGCCGGCTGCCCGCCGCGGCATGTTCGAACTCCTGAACGGCGACCCCGACGGCGCCATGCGAATCTTCCAGGAGATCGAGCGCGGCCATCCGGACTCGCCGCTGGGATACCTGCTCGCAGCCGACGCCACCTGGTGGAAGATCTACCTGACCACGGGCAATCTGGTCGATCCCGACGTCTTCGACGTAGTTTCCAAAGCCACCAGCCCTTACGACGCCAGCTTCGAAACCCTGGCTCAGGAGGCTATCCACCGAGCCGAGGCTCGCGCGCGCGCCAAACAGGACCTGGCCCGAAGCCTGCTCGACGAAGGCATGGCGTACGGACTGCTGGCGCGGTTCTACGGTCTCCACGACGAGGACCTGCCGACCGCCAGGGCCGGCAAGAAAATGCGCGCCCTGTTGTTGCGCGCCCTGCAGCTCGATCCCAACCTGACGGACGCCTACCTTGGCGTGGGCATTTACAACTATTTCGTCGATACCCTGCCCGAGATCGTCAAGCTGCTGAAATTCTTCATCGGCCTGCCGGGCGGCAGCCGCGAGCTGGGATTGCAGCAGTTGGAACTCGCGGCAACCAAAGGCGACACGGTGCGCGGCGAAGCCCAGTTCTACCTGGCCAAGGATTTCTCGCGAGGCAACGAGCGGCAGTACGGCAGGTCTCGGCAACTCTTCCATCAACTCGCCGCCGAGTACCCGGGCAATCCGCTCTGGACGCTCGTGGAGGGCAGCCTTGAGATTCGCCTCGGCCATCGCGATCCCGGACGCGAGCTCTACCGCCAGGCCGTGGAGAAGAGCGCCGCCCAGAATACCGACGTCGGGCGCGCGCTGCACGCCCAGGCCCAGCAGGCGCTTGGGAGGCTAGGCAGCTAAGCTCTGGACTCGAACCCCAACCTCGGACGCACCCGCCCCCGAAACGCCTGGGTCTGCTCGTGGGCGTGATAGGAGCTGCGCACCAGGGGCCCAGACTCCACGTGCCGGATCCCGATTCGCTCGCCTTCCCGCTTCAGCGCGGCAAATTCATCGGGAGTGTAGAAGCGCGCCACCGGAAGCTGGGTTCCGGAAGGACGGAGGTACTGGCCGATGGTGACGATGTCCACTCCCGCGGCGGCGAGATCGCCCAGCACCGCCACGACTTCGTCGAAAGTCTCGCCCAGCCCCACCATCAGGCCGGACTTGGTGGGAATGGCGGGCGCCATCTCGCGCGCGCGCTCGAGCAGCCGCAGCGATCGCTCGTAGCGGGACCCGCGGCGCGCCACCGGATACAGGCGCGGCACCGTCTCGGTGTTGTGATTGAGCACATCCGGGGCAGCCGCGAGCACGATGCCGAGCGCTTCATCGGACCCGCGAAAGTCGGGAATCAGCACTTCAACCTGCACCCCGTCGATGCGCCGCCGCAGCGCGGCGATGGTGTGCGCAAAAATCGTGGCGCCGCCGTCCGGCTGGTCGTCGCGGTCGACCGACGTCACCACCACGTAACGTGCGCCCATGAGTTCCGCGGCCTCGGCCACCTGTTCCGGCTCGCCCCCATCGAGCGGCAACGGTTTGCCCTTGGGGACGGTGCAGAAGGCGCAGCTTCGCGTACACAGATTGCCCAGGATCATGAACGTGGCGGTGCGATGGTTCCAGCACTCGGCCATGTTGGGGCAGCGGGCGCTTTCGCAGACCGTGTGCAGGCCGTGCCCACGCATGATCCGCTTCAGCTCGAAGTAGTTGTCGCCGGCGGGCAGTCGCACCCGCAGCCAGTCCGGACGCTTCACCGGTACGGCTTGCGGGGCGATTTGGATGAGATCGGTGGTCACGTTTCCATTCTACTGTGCGCGTTGGATCGGCGGCAATCGCCCGCCGGTATACCATTCGCGGACTTCCGACGCACGTCATTCCCATGCCAAGAACACCAGCCCGAAACACCACCTCAAAAACACCGCCACTCCACGGAGCCGGGCTTGCGCGAGTTCGAAACGGCGCGATATCCTCGGAAATCCTCAAGGAGGACCGCACCGTGTCTCGTTCGCCGAAAATCGGTTACGCCGTGGTCGGACTTGGCCACATCGCCCAACATGCCGTGCTGCCCGGCTTTCTCCACGCGCGCAAGTCGCGCCTGGTGGCGCTGGTGAGCGGCGACGCCCGGAAGGCCGCGAAGCTGGCGCGCAAATTCGGGGCCGCGCACGCCTACACCTACGACGAATACGACGCCTGCCTCGCCGATCCCGAAGTCCAGGCCGTGTTTGTGGCCAGCGCCAACGGCGCTCACGCCGCTCAGAGCATTCGCGCCGCGAATACGGGCAAGCACGTGCTCTGCGAAAAACCGATGGCCAATACCCTCCACGAGTGCCGCGCCATGATCGAGGCGGCACGGCGGAATCGTGTCCGGCTGATGATCGCCTATCGCAAATATTTCGAGCCCGCCAGCGTAACTTTGAAGAAGATGATCGACGGCGGCAAGCTCGGGAGGCTGCGCCTGATGCACTCCTCGTTCACCTTCCGCCTGCAGGTCTCCCAAGCCTGGCACTTCAGCCAGGCGGCTGCCGGCGGCGGGTCGCTCGTGGACGTTGGCGTTTACCCGGTGAATACCTGCCGCTGGCTCGCCGGCGAAATGCCGGTGGAAGTCTCGGCTTACGCCTGGGCGCTCGACCCGAAGCGCTTTCGCGAAGTGGATGAGAACATCGCCTTCCAGATGCGATTCCCGAGCGGCCTGGTGGTCGAGGCCAGCTCCAGCTTCGGCGCCGCCAAGTCTTCGTTTCTGCACGTGCACGGCGAAAAAGGCTGGGCCACGCTGGTTCCGGCGTACTCGTACACCGAAGAGCGCCGGCTGCTGGGCGAGATCGGAACTCGCGAGTTCGATCGGCGCTTCCGAAAGCTGGACGAGTTCGCGCTGGAGCTCGACGCGCTCTCCGAAAGCGCTCTCGAGAATCGCGAACCGGCGCCGAATGGGATCGAAGGCGCGCGCGACGTGGCGATCATGGAAGCGATTTATCGCTCGGCGCGCGAGCAAAGACCGGCGACGGTCGCATCCCTGGAGGTCTGAGCGTTTGGACGGCCCCGTGTGACTGCCCGGCGGAACCGATCGGGAGTCCTGATGGAAAACCTCCAAGCATGTC
Source organism: Terriglobia bacterium (assembly GCA_030038235.1). Classification (GTDB taxonomy): domain Bacteria; phylum Acidobacteriota; class Terriglobia; order UBA7540; family UBA7540; genus Gp13-AA77. Next base: position 5,250 of record JASHPE010000205.1, on the reverse strand, counting down.
ATTCTGAGCGCAGCGAAGAATCTCCGTTCCACGAAGCCTCGCCAAGCTGCGGAATGCCCCCAAGCATGTCATTCTGAGCGCAGCGAAGAATCTCGCTCTGCGAAGAAAGGATATACGGGATTCTTCGCTGCGCTCAGAATGACATGCCAACGGAGCTTAGTAGTCGCTTGACACGGAATAATGGACTGTTGTCATCGGGTCAGACTGGAACAAAATTGGATTCTTCCGCTGTCGGGACGTAATACACAAAAGGAGAGTCTATTTTCCGGGCGGCGATCGCCGCCTGAAGCACGCGGAAATCGCGGTCATGCGCAACCAGCGCAGCGCCCGCGAGCAGAAGCCATTCACCCCTGTAGCGCTCCAGCTTGCGGCTGTTTTGGACCAGCCATGTCATCTCATCGGTGTCGCGGTGCGGTGCATTCTTTCGAGCAGATGGCTGTGCTCTATGTCCTTTTGGCGCCGCTGCGCCAGCAGCGTCACGTGGGGTAGGACGCCCGCCGTTTTCGCTCGGGCTGAGAGAGGCGGTGCTACGGCCGGGAGCCGTCTGCCCTGCGTTGGTGGCCGCCCGGTCCCGCACCCGTTCGATCAAAGCGTCCAGCTCCCGCCGCTCTAATCCTGCAGGGCACAGTCGGCGTAGCTCCAGCAGTCGAGCCAGGTCAGGCTGGCTGTGGCCGCGTTCCCAGTGCTGTACTGCGGCCGTGGACGCACGTAGCGTGCGAGACAGGGCCCCTTGGCTGAGCCCCAGGCGTTTCCTTACTCTCTTGACGGTCTTCGCGGGATTCAATCTCGAGGGGACGGTCTTCTGCGTCATTGATCGGCCATTGAATTATATTCGCGACGTGACTACGGGCTAGCCTACTGGTGGTAGCAATTTCGGCACCTTATCCACAAAAAGTTCACCGCTCACCCGTTCGACCTTCTTCGCCGGAGGCTTTCTTGTAAGGCTAAGATTACGGGGCTTGCAAAGAATCTCATTGATGGCAAGGCCTTCTCGTGGTGACAAAAACTTTTCCGTGGTCGAGGCTGTCACCAATGCCGCGCAATCCCCACTGACGGCGATTACCTGTTCCCCGATTTCGACGGCTCCCATATCGCACGCCTGAAGCACCGCTTGGATGCACAGTGAGAAGCCGCCCCCAAACAGCGACAGCACGTCCTTAATGAGCTCTCTTCCTCTGTCGATATGGTCTGCCGAGGCTATTTCATCGAACGGGAGTCGCCCTGTTAGTACCCTGATACCGACTCCCCTGAAGAACCCTGTCAACTCCTCGGATATGGCGACAGGTTTCTCCAGATCTGCCCCTTCTTCATTCTTGATTTTCACGGTAAATCCCGGAGGGAACGTCACAGCAATGATGTCGGGGTGAAACTCTCTGAGACGGTTGTATGCCAACGCTGGCCCCTGTCCCTCGGCGCTGAAGAAGATGAGCTTCCTCGATCTCAGTCCCTCGCGTTTCCTGAGTGCCACCCGCAACGTATCAATAACAAGAGCAAGGTTGTGCTTGCCCTCGGTCTCGAAATATCGAACGCGCAGCCAAGTCGCTAAAGTGGGTTTCCGTTCCATGGGAAAGGCTTGTCCTCGATGTTGTCCATAACGATTTTGTAAATGTCAATAAAGTCCACGGTTGACGGGCAGAATCCATTCAACCTTGCGTCGCCGTCGAATAATCTGGTGTCGTCGTCGGGTTGTAAATGACACGGCTCACCGAACTTTCCGTGGCTGTCGATCAGGAACAGACGCCTCCCTTCGCTGTCGCCGCAATAATAGGCGCGTTTCCGCTTCCACTCGCTTCCCAACCTCCCCCACGATTCACGCCTGGAGAAGTTCTCAGAGATGTCCAATAAATGACCAGTGGAAAATTTCGCTGTTGATCTAAAAGTAACGATCAGCCAGTCATCCTTGAAGGGAAGCCAGTGCGGCCCATCGATTTCAATTTCTGCAAGCCCCTGGTGTTGTAATGATAGGAGAATTTTCTGTACCTCGTCGAGATACTGCGGCACTGATTGGATCACGATGGTCCCCACCAAAACAAAAGCCCGAGCGAGACTCGGGCTTTTGTTCAAGTCCAAATGTCACAGGCTCAAGTGGAGGGCTCTCACAAGGCTCCACTCCAGCAGAAACGAAGTTCTCACACAGGAACGCCCACTCAGAATAATCAATCGCCGAGCGCCCGTCGAAGTCGCGGAGGCTCTCCCTGTTGGTCTCATACAGAAACTGGAATCTCCACGACTCCATCTTGTAGATCATCTCGAACTGTTTGATGCGATTCAGAAAGAACTCAGTCCCCTCCCTTTCGACATTCTCCATTTGAGTTACCCGACCTTTCAAAACAATGTCCCCTGCTTTACCACACTGCATCGCCAAAAGTCAAGACCAACTTTAGCGAAACCAAGCTCCCGCCCTGTTTCGAGTATAGCACTTACGATGCCAAAATCTCCCGAAACGTCCACACGCGATCTGAAATCCCGGCTTCCATGGCAGGCGTGACCCTCAACGTTTGATGCACTCGACAAAAGTTGTACCACGCGAAGTGAAGCGCCAGCGGGTTGTGTCGTAACGATGCGGCATGATCCCCGACGCCGACGCGCGCCGATCGTGTTCAAAAGAGACGTAACGGCAATTTGTGAAAGAGAGGGTTGGGCGGCGACTCCGAAGAGGGATAGGCCCTCAGGCGCACTCATTCCTGCGGACGCGGGAATGCGGGTCCAGAATTCTAGCCTATCGTGTTTGGAATCAAGCAGTTGTGCTGCGTCTCAGAGTTGCCACGACGGCCCAACTCTGGTCCTGATCCGTCGCGGGTGGCGTCGGCATCGCCGTCTACGTCGTCCCCACCGCCGCACCCAGATCTGCCGTGCCGAACGGCAGAACGTTCTGAACAATCTAAACACGCGAAACGTCTTAAACCTTTACTCTTCAGTTTCGGAATGGTATGGGTGGTGCCGTCGACCGTTGACTGTCGACTGTCGACTGCCGACTTCTGCCATCGCCATGGACGCCGCACCCGACACTCCGAAACCCAAACGGCGCTACGCCGTGACCGACAAAGTGCGCGAAGCCCGGCGGATCAGCCTCGCCAAAGCGCGCGAAAAGGCCCGGCGCGCGCTACGCGGGTACCGGCGCGGCTCCCACGAGGACGACGTAGCCTACGGGGCTCGCCTGGATCGCCAGATCAAGCCCTGGTGCACGAACCTCCGTCGTGCTGTGGTCGCCAAAAAGGCCGACCGCTCCGCGAATTACGCCTCCAACTTCACCCACGGCCTCACCGCGCCCGATCTCGACCGCAGCGCCGAGGCCGCCGGCGAGGATCGCGACGACCTGCGCCGCCATATCGAGCGCTGTTGGCGCATGATCGGGCGGCTGGCGGGACTGGCCAGTTCGGAGTTGTTCAGTTCGGAGTTCGGAGCTCCCCGGTCCGAATCGGCCGCGTCGGAAACGAGTCCCGGCCTGGATAACTCCCAACCCCAAACTTCCAACCCCGAACCCTCTAATCGCCAATCGCCAATCGAATCCAAATTGGTGCTGGCCCTAGCCTACGTGCTTTGGCGCGCGCTGCGCCTGATGCGCACCCAGGTGCGCTGGGACCAGTGGGCCCTGATCTTCCGCCTGCGCGAACTCGCCGCCGGCGCCAATCGGCAAGCGGCAAGCGAAAATCGGCAATTCCCGAGCCCCGAGTCCCCAATCCCGAGTCCCGACCGAAGCGCGCCGCTCACCCCGGAGCGCCTGAATCAACTGCGCGAGAACCTGGAGGGCGTGAGCGGCGACCTGGTGCATGCCCGGGACCGCCTCAGGCGGCTGCGCAAGCGCTTCGAGGCCCTCTGGACGGCGCTGTTCGACCCCGAGCGCTGGGAGCGCCTGGCGGAGCACATCATGGCGCCGAAGCGCGTCCCGAACGAGGCTATGTACGTGGCCCCGGGTCCGAGCCTCCTGGACTTGCTGGTTGGGGGCCGGCGCAGCCGGGGCAAGCGTCGCGGAAAGGGCCAGGGCGATGCCGCGGACCCCGGCCCCGATCATCCCTCCGGGCCGCCCTCGCCCCCTGCGCCCCGGTCGCCCCGCGGCCGCGGTTCGCGCAGCGCTTCTACTCGCTTTGATCCGCTCAAGTGGCTGTGCCGCACGCGCTCCCGCGGCGCCCAGGACTGGCGGCTGCGGCTTCACCAACTCGCGGCTCAGACTTTGAGCCTGCCCTTCCAGTCGCCCGCGAATGTCGAGCGTAGGCTAGAGCGGCAGGGCAGGGATCAGAAGCCAGGGGCCGGGGATCAGCGGTCAGGGAATTTCGCATCGCCGTCGCCCTCGAACGTGGAGCGGCAAAAGGGAAGGCGGCGGGGCTTCCGAGCCTGGAACTGGGGGGCGCGCGTTCCCTCCGACGCCGATCTCGCCCGCCTGATCGACAGCGGGCAACTGGTGGATATTACTAGCCTGGCTGAGCTGCGGGAACTGCTGGCGCGCGCCCTGGGCGGCGAAAGTCGAAACTCGAACCGCGGCAATCGTCAACCGGCAGCCGCCAACCCAAATTCCGGAGTCGCGGCGCTGGCCGAGGCCCTCTGGACCCGCCTCGAAGGCTTCGGCGAGCTGGTGGCGACCCTGGAGGAGATGCTCGCCCGGATGCTGCAATACCACTCCGAGGGCGGCGGGCTGGGGGGCCTGGAGCTGAATCCCGCGAAGCGTAAGCTAGGGTTCGAGGCTCCGACCTTCCGCGCTGTCCTGAAATGGAGAAAGGCCGTCATGCGGGCGGCTTTACGAGGTAGCGCGGCCGTCCCGGCCGCGGTCGCGGAGGCCTCTCGCCTCAGGCCGGGCGCGGACGAGACGTCCGCGCCACCGCGGGCAGGATGCCCGCGCTACGTCGACTCGCGGCGCAACGAGAATCGAAATTCGCACACCGGCAACCGCGAACCGGCAACCGAAAACCGACCCGAACCGCCAATCGAGAATTCTGCTGCAGGATTGCACCTGGACGATTTGTGGATCGAGACGGATCCCCTGGCGCCGAGCGGCTCGCCGCTCGACGGCTTGCGCCTGTGGTTCGAGGCGGCCGACGGGGTACTGCGCGCCGGCTCCCACCTGGAGCAGAAGGTGGACGTGGCCTTGTACGAATTTGCAGTGCGGCGCTTCGGCATCCGGCGCGAGTTCGTGGCTTGGAGGCCCCAGTTGTCGCTCGACCAATGGCGGGAGCGGCGGGGCCGTCCGGAGTGGGAGGTCCAGGTGACGACCGTCGATGAGAAGTGACGAGTGACGAGTGGCAAGCGCTACTTCGG
>JASHPE010000204.1 GCA_030038235.1 Terriglobia bacterium | reverse complement strand
CGTCCTGAAATCAAGCAGTTAGAGACAAAATGGGATGAGGCAATAGCCGACGCGAACGAGAATACGTCAGCTACAGTTCTCGATTCGTGTGTTTAAGGCTAGACGCGATGCCGGTGAACAATGGGAACAGTCGGTCAACCAAAACTGAGCAACATCAAAATGCACGACTACCGACGCCTGACCCCTAAACCCTGGTTCCTAACCCCTGACCTAGGGCTTCACCCTGAACACGACGTTGCTCTTGAGCGTGAGAGATCGGCATTCCAAAACGTTCACTCATGCCGCAGCGCCACCATTGGATCAACGTTGGCGGCCCGGCGCGCAGGCACGAGAGCGGCTCCGAGGCCGACCGCTGCCAGCAGCACAGCGACCGCCACGTAGGTCCACGCGTCGGTAGGACGGACGCCGAACAGGAATCCGGCCATCAAGCGGCCACCGGCCAGCGAGGCAACGACGCCCGCGAATAGGCCGGCCAGGATCAGCACCGCACCCTGACGCAGAATTAAGCGCAGGATCGATCCACGGGTAGCTCCCAGCGCCATGCGGACCCCGATTTCGCGTCGTCGCTGGCCCACAAGCTGAGATAGAACTCCATAAAGCCCCGCCAACACCATGAGCAGCGCTATGGCGGCAAACGATCCGATCAGGTAAAGGCCAAGCCGCTGATTGAAGCTGGCGTGATCGATCGCGGCCGGCAGCGTCTGGAAATTGTCGAGTGCGTAATCGGGCGCCTCCCACCGGAAGATCTGTCGCACGGCATCCGCGACATCAACCGAGCCCCGGGTCTTCACGACGTAGTGCGTGGCGAAAGCAACAAGAACAGGGTAGTAGTCGGAGGCAGGCGGCACCTGCTGAACCGGCAGGTCAAGTTCCGGCTCCGGCGCTTGATTCAGTTCACCTTGAATGGCATCGCCGACGACGCCAACGATCGTGTAAGGCTGAAGCATGCCCGTCTCTTTGCCACCCAGGCTTATCTGGTGACCGATGGGGTCCTGACCGGCAAAGTAGCGGCCCGCGAACGCCTCAGTGATCACAGCCACGAATGGCGTCCCGATGGTATCGTCATCGGCGATCGCGCGGCCGCGCACGACGGATTGGCCCAAGACGCGGCAGTAGTCGCCACCATAAGACCGAATTCGCGCTTGGTTCTGCGCACGCCACTCCTTGGATTTGGGGTGGCCCACGATCTCAAAGTCGGTATGCATGTCGAAATGAGCAAACGGCGGTGCGCTCACCACGGCTGCATCGATGACGCCGGGAATGTGCCGAATCCGCTCCAGCAGCCGCTCGTAGACTTGGCTTGCCACCGACTCCTTCGGTGCGAAGCCGTTCACCGTGAGGAATCCAGCCGAATTGGCCGGCACTGCCATGAAGCTGGTCACTCGTGCCGGATCGAAGCCGAGATGAACGTTTTCGAGGTTGTAAAGAGTTCTGAACATCAGTCCACTTGCAACCAGTAAGAGGGCTGAGAGGGCTACTTCGCCGACGACCATCCAACCTGCCAGACGCGACCGCTTGCGGCCCGCGGTCGCCCCCCTCGCAGCGCCGCAGAGCACATCGTCGGCATTGGTGCGCACCGCGAGCAGAGCCGGCGCCAGTGACGACAGGATTGTAGCGAGGGCGGCGAATCCAACGAGTGCCAAAAAAACAGGCATCCGCAGATGAATTTCATCCGCTCGTGGAATCAATCCTGCTGGCAAATGACGCACAGCTTGAAGCACCAGCCAGGAGACCTCCAGCCCGGCCAGCGATCCTCCCAGCGCCAGCAGAGCGCCCTCAGACACCATTTGGCGAATCAGGCGCGAACGGCTCGCGCCGAGGGCCGCACGGACAGCCAGCTCATGCTGTCGCGCCAAGCATCGCGCGAGCAGCAAATTCGCCACGTTGGCGCAGGCAATTAGCAGGACCAGCACGAGAGCGCCGCTGAGCGCCAGCAGCACCGGGCGCACCGCACCCGTCACCACGTCGCGATAAGGCCCAAGGAAGAAACTCAGATTCGCAGCGTCAGTGGGATCCTTTTCGCGAATCCTGCGAGCAATGGCGTTAAGTTCTGACTGCGCAGCGGCGCGGCTCGCGCCAGCTTTCAGGTGTGCCACGAGGAAGAGGAAGCCTGAGCCGCGATCGGTGAGAGCGTCCGCGGGAGGGTTGAAGGCCAGCCACACTCCAGCGCCGTCGGGTTCGTTGTGAGGGAACGGTACGCGGGGGGGCATCACGCCCACAACGGTGTGCGGCACGTTGCCGACGCGCACCTCCTGGCCGATGATATGTGGGTCGGCACCAAAGTCCTGTCGCCAGAGTCCGTCGCTGAGCATAAGCACGCCTGGCGCGCCCGGCTGATTGTCTGACGGCTGGATCGGCCGGCCCAGTTCGGGCCGCACACCGAGCAGATCAAACAAGCCGGCGGTGACTTTTAGCGTCCAGACAGCCTGACTTCCCTTGGCCGTCTTCACCACGCCCATGTCCGCGAAGTAGCCAGCCACGTCATCGAGAAGCCGACTCTGATCGCGCACGTCGATGTAGTTGGGCCAGGAGGTTGTCTGCAGGTTGCTGCCGGCGGCGCCGACGTTGATCGCCATCATCCGGTCGGCTTGCGGGAACGGAAGCGGTCGCAGCAGCACGGCGTCGATGACGGTGAACATCGCGGTGTTGGCACCGATGCCGAGTGAGAGCGTAAGCACAGCCACGGCCGTGAAGTCTGGATTCTGGGCCAGCATGCGGACACCGTACCGGAGATCCTGCCAGAGCGTACCCGCCCAACCCAGGCTGTCCATGCCGTAAACCTCATCGCCAATCAGAGCTTAGTCTACTACGACGAAAGAGACGTCGGGCTCGTGAAATATTAATCGCTTCTCGAAGTCTTTTTCCTTGCTCGATCGGATGGTTTGGGAGGAAAATCCGGCCGGCGCCAATATCTCATGCTCACCCCGGAAGGAGCAAGAGACTCCTGGCATCGTGCTTCGGCAGCCCACGGCCGAGCCGCGATATGAGTCCCTGCGAGGGACCCGGCTATCGGTCAAGCAGCCTGCTCACTGCCCAGGAACATGCGCTCTTCACGGTGGCCTTTCTGTTTGACGGCGCTGGCGGGTATCTGTTTGCGGTGATGTTTTGTTCTGAAGTTGCCGAACCTCAGTGTGGGAGAATTCTCCTGCCCACGTGTTAGTGTCCCCAAAGCTGACTTTTCCGCTGAGTGGCTCCCTCCAAACTGTTGAAAGTGGCCTCATTTTAAGCCGGTGCTAACAGGCACCTCGGAAATCTACGCCACGGACGACGTGGACTGGCCCTAGAAGCAGTGGCGAGTGACTGCGAGTGCCGAGTGACCAGTGGCGAGAGGTAAGGCACGGTTCCGGCCTAGGCTAGACGCCGCAAATAAAATAGCTTGACATTTGGCTAGTCATGTGCTAGGTGTTGGGGCGGGAAATGGTTTTTCCCGGTCCGGCGAGGCATCTGAGGGTTGTGATCCCCGGAGATCCTCCAAAGCCACCAAACCCATATGGGTTAAGGGTAATGATTTCAGCAAGATAGGCCATCAAGTGCCCGCTCCAAACCCACTTCGATTAAGTCGTTTATTTGCAGAATTTTATCCCACAAAAACGGCCTGTTTTTCGACAAAGGATAGTGGTACGCGTGATCGTCGCGTCCGCTACTCAGTAAATCCGTCCGCCGGGCGCGAGCGGAAATTGCGGAAGCCCTCGGAGCAAAGCTGGAATGCCCTTTGGAATGAGCACAAATCGGGTGAGAGTATCTGCAGTGGCCAAAAGACCCCGTCCTCGAACCGGGAATCCGGCCGGGAGATCCGTCACGCCTGCGGGGGAATTCCCGCCCGGAGATCAGGATTACGCACGCCCCGTTGCGGAACAAAGCTGGAAATCCCTTTCATTTCTGAAAGTAACGAACCCTCGGTGTCAACCGAATACAGATTGGCTCCGCGGCGGCTGCAATCTGCTGGACGCGCCCCGCTTGCACCCCGTATAATGCTAATGAACACGCCCAGTTCTAGGAGTTTCCATGTACAGGTTTTTCCGCGGCAAAAACCGGCAGAAGACGATGAAGTATCTCCTCATCTTCTTCCTCGGCATCGTCTCGGTCGGTATGGTTGTGACGCTGGCGCCGCTGCCTCAAGGCGACACCTCAACCAACATGAATTCGAACGTCCTCGCCAGCATGGGTGACTACCAGGTCACCACGCAGGACCTGCAGCGGCAGATCAGCCAGCGATTCGCCCAGTCGCCACTCGGCAATAATCCCCAACTGATGGCCCAATTCGCGCCCAACGTGCTCGACGCCATGCTGCAGGACCAGATCGTTGCCCAGGAAGCCCGGCGTGTGGGACTGGAAGTGAGCGATTCGGAACTCGCGCAGGCCATCCGCAGTTATCCCGGATTGAGCCAGAACGGGCAGTTCGTCGGCATGGACCAGTATCAGGCGATCGTGCAGCAGGCCATGAACATGAGCGTGCAGCAGTTTGAGGCGCAGCTCCGCCAGGGCCTGATCAGCGACAAGCTTCGCGACGTGGTTACAGACGCCGTGCAGGTCTCGCCGGCCGAAGTGCACCAGGAATTCGTTCAGCGCAATGAGAAGGCGAAGATCCAATACGTTCTGTTCAATCCCACGGACTTCACCAAGGACGTGGAGGTGACGCCGTCGGAGCTCGACGCCTATTTCGCCACCAACAAGGACCGTTACAAGCAGCCCGAGGAGCGGTCGCTGCGCTACGTGCTGATCGACATGGATCACGTTCGTTCGACGGTGAAGATCTCCGACGACGAGATGCAGAACTATTACAACCAGCACCTGAACGACTATCGGGTGCCGGACGAAGTGAAGATGTCGCAGATCCTGTTCAAGACAAGCGGCAAGACGCCGGACGAGGTGGCGAAGATCCGCCAGAGCGCCCAGGACGTGCTGAATCAGATTCAAAAGGGCGGAGATTTCGCCGATCTCGCCAAGAAAAACTCCGAAGATACGAACTCGGCGTCGAAGGGCGGCGATGTCGGTTGGATCCAGCACGGCCAGACCGTGCAGGAGGTTGAAAACACGGCATTTTCGCTGCCGCCGGGCCAGACAAGCGGTCTGATCACCACACCTTACGGCATTGTGATCCTCAAGGTGTTCGACAAGCAGACGGCGCACGTGCAAAGCTTCGATTCCGTCAAGGCCAGCATCTCGAACATACTCGAAAAGGACAAGATCGATTCCGCGATGGCGCAGCTTGCGGATCAATTCACCCAGGCGGCCAAGGCCGATCCGCAGCACTTTGAGGCGATCGCGACCCGGCTCGGGCTTAACGTGCAGACCACCGGATTGTTCAAGCCCAATGCGCCCATTCCCGATCTCGGCATCAGCCCGGGACTACAGACTCTCGCCTTCCAGCTTCAAACGAATCAGGTCGGCGACCCGCTGACTCTGCCCAAGGGTATCGTGATCGTGCAGCTTGCGGATGATGTCCCCGCGCACACACCCAAACTCGACGACGTCCGCACTCAAGTGGAGCAGGATTATCGCGCGGACCAGTCGAAAGTGATTGCCGAGGAGAAAGCCAAGGACTTTGCCGACAAGGTGAAAAACGGCGGCGACTTCAAGAAGCTCGCGCAGTCCATGGGTCTGACGGTAAAAGAGAGCAAGGACTTCGCGCGCCAGGAGACGGTGGACAATCTCATCTCAGGCACGGAACTCAGCGAAGCCTTCACCCTCAACCCGGGACAGACGAGCGGAGTTGTGACCGCAGGCGCGAACAAAATGGTCTTCCAGGTGGTCTCACACACGCCCGCCGACGAATCGACGTTCGCCGCGCAAAAGGCCCAGATCGAGCAGCAGCTTTTGGATCAGAAGAAGTCATTTGTCTGGGAGATTTATCGCCAGACGCTGAAGCAGCGCCTGATCAAAGAAGGCAAGCTCAAGATCAATGATTCGGCGATGAAGGCGCTGCAGGCGTCGTATACGAATGAATCGTCGTGAAGATAGGGAGCGGGCGTCAGGGAATCGCTCGCTTGGGCGCTGATCCCTAGCCCTGATCCCAACCAGGCGTTATACCGACGCTATCGGAAGTCAAAAACGAGAAACCTCGCTCCGTCAGTTGCCGGCTTCGAGGCCTTGGCCGCAATCATTTAGAACTTGGCGTCGGGGCACCCGGTGCGGCTGGTGGCGACCCGCCGGGCGTTAGCAACAGAACTCAACAAAATGGATACGTGGCCGGCGGCGATTATGCCCTAGTGCCCCGGCTCAAGCCTGAGCCTGTGTACCGCCCCTCGATCCACGGCCGCATCGCTGAAAAGCATCGGGAAGCTATGCCCCGTGTACCAGGCTTGGAACTGGTCCGCATAATAGGGACTTGATACCTCGCCAGACTCGCCCAGCGTCAGGTTCTGCACCGACCCGTCAAGGTCTGAAAAATCCACCACCATCCGCATCGAAGGTCCGGCGCCGGGTGTTGTAGCCTTGACTGTATTGGCGGTGCCCGCTTGCGGGAACGGTCCCACGTCGAAGTAGCGGCCGATGAGCGGCAGCGGATCGAGCGGATGATGGAAAGTCAGCGGGATCGTATCGCCCCAGCGCCACGCGCCGGGATCACGGTCCTTGAGGCGATGCTCGATGCGGTCGAGCGCGTCATCGAGGCTGGCCATCAGCGTGGCGTCGAAGTCGGCGTCACCCGGCGGAAGCCACCGTGCCAGCCGCTGATCGACAACTTTCTCCACGAAGATCGTGCTGAGCGACCAGGTGTGCTTCGCCAGTTCGTCACCGACCTTCGGCCGCAGGATTCGCTCGCGCAGAGCGATCATGGCGTCGTGGCAGATCAGCGGCACCGGCGAATCGGCCGTCGCTTCTCCGTTCCAATGCTGCAACAGCTCGATCGCTTTGCGCGCATCATCCGCACCTGGCGGATGCGCCGCCGCGGCACGCACCAGGGCTGGCGCGAGCCACGCATCGTCCAGCGGATGAATGTCCATGTCGATCTTCAGCATGTCGTCGACGGTGAAGCACGCGGAGCGCGATGCCGCATCTTGTCCCGGACCGCACTGGCGTCCCGGCGTGCCGGCGTCGAGAAGATCGAATATCCTCGCCGTGCGAAAAGGCGCGGCAAAGGCATCGGTGAAATAGTACGGATAACCGTCTGGAACCACGCGACTGTTCGCGGTGGCGATAAGTCCGCTTGCCGGATTGTAAGCGTGAGGCAGGTCCTCGAACGGGACGTAACCGATCCAATCGTAGTCGTCCGTCGCACCGGGCTCCGGCACCGAACCATCGCCGTTGCGGCGGATCGGCACCCATGCCGGCGCGTAGTATCCGATGTTGCCGTCGACGTCGGCAAACACCATGTTCTGCTCGGGGCCGGTAAAGTTGCGGATCGCCTTGGTGAACTCCTCCCAGTTCTGCGCCTGATTGATCGCCACGAACGGAAACTGCAGCGCATGCGGCTCGAGCGCCGTCCAGGAGATCGCAAGCGATCGCCCGCCTTCGTCAGAAATGATCGGACCGTGGCGCGTCACACGCACCGTTACGTCGCGATCGGCGGCGCCGCGCACCTTGATCGCTTCATCGCGGACCTCGGCGTCCACCCACTGGCCGTTGTGAAGGTACTGATTCGGGTTCGCAGGATTGAACCGCTCGATGTAGAGGTCCTGAACGTCGGGACCGGTGTTGGTCATGCCCCACGCTATGCGCTGGTTGTGTCCGATGATCACCGTCGGCGCGCCGGGCAGGCTCACGCCGGAGACGTCCATGCCGGGCGCTTCGAGATGAATCATGTACCAGACGCTCGGGACGCTGTGCGCGATATGCGGATCGTTTGACAGCAGCGGCTTGCCCGACGCGGTGTGCGCGCCGCTGATCACCCAGTTGTTGCTGCCAAGCACGACGTCATCGCCGCTGGTGGATTCCAGCGCGTCCAGCATAGGATCGAGTCCGGCGTCCGACGACGCGATGTCGTCGGGCTTTGACGGATCACGTGCGGGAACAGCACGCGCATCTTCCGCAGGCACAGCGTGCGCCGGACCTTGCACGGGCTCGGCAACCGGATGCTCGAGCGGCGAATCCTCGGGAAAAAGATCGGCGTAGAGCTCGGGGCTCAGCCTCGCACGAACCTGTTCGCGTTCCAGGTCGGCCGGCCAGGACGTGTTCAGCATCTTGGCCATGTTGAGTCCGACCGCGACGGAGTCGACTTCACGCCAGGGCTTGGGCTTATAGCCCAAAATCACGAATTCGATGGGCAATCGATCGCGATGCGCGTCGATAAAGGCATTGACGCCGCGCGCGTAGGACGAGAGCAGATGGCGTATCTCGGGCGGCAGATCGTCCGCACCGCGCTCGGCGGCAACGCGGAATCCGAGCTTGCGATTCTCCACGTCGCGCTCGACTAACTTGCTCCCGAAGATTTCCGCCAGTCCGCCCTCCGCCAGGCGGCGGCTCAGGTCCATCTGCCACAAGCGGTCCTGCGCCGTGACATAGCCCTGCGCGAAGTAGAGATCGTCGAGCGACTGCGCGCGCAAGTGCGGCACGCCGCGCGCGTCGCGCAGCACATCAACCGGCGCAGCCAACCCCGGCGCCTGTGCGGTGCCGTCGAGTTGCGGCAAAGCGGCACGGATTCGCCATCGTGACCAGACACCCGTGCCGACGACGATCAGGATGATCAGCACGAGCACCCAAACGAGTACGCGCGCCAGACGATGGCGATGGTGCGCCTCAATGGGCCGGTGGGTTGTGATCGTTGACGTCGCCATGGCTGACGGTTCACCTCGCGTCCTGGCTTTCGAATTCACGGCCGGCAAGCTGGCCTGCTCAAAGCGGCAGCAAGCCTGCCCTTGAGTGCAGCGAAGGGCCGCGGCACTCAAAACGCGGCCAGGACCTCGCTGAGCGATGCCGAGTCTTCCACGTGAAGGCAGCGCGCCTCGCGATTGATCTGCCGCATCAAGCCTGACAAAACCTTACCCGGCCCGACTTCGACGAACAAGTCTACACCCTCTGCCAGGAGCCTGCTCATCGACTCAGCCCAGCGCACGGGTGAGGTGACCTGGCGCTTTAGGCCGTCGCGAACCGCATCCGCGGAGCGTACCAGCTGGGCGTCGGCGTTGTTAACCAGAGGAACTGCGGGCTCGCGGATCTCCGACGCGTCAAGCTCGACCGCCAGTCGATCTGCGGCAGGCTTCATCAGCGCGCAATGGAATGGGGCGCTGACATTCAGCAGAATCGCCCGCTTGGCGCCGCGCGCCTTGGCGAGATCCACTGCGCGCGCAACCGCTTCGGCGTTCCCGGCAATCACGATCTGACCGGGCGAATTCAGATTGGCGGCGGACACTACCTCGCCATGCGCGGCATCGGCGCAAACCGCGTCCACTGCGGCTGAATGCATGCCGAGCAGCGCGGCCATCGTGCCTACGCCGACGGGAACAGCGTCCTGCATGTACTGGCCGCGCTTGCGCACCAACACCAGGGCAGCTTCGAGCGTGATGGACTTCGCCGTCACCAGGGCAGAGTATTCGCCCAGGCTATGTCCCGCAACAAACGCAGGGGCGATTCCCTTTTCGGCGAGCACCGCTGCCGCTGCTGCCGAGACGCTCAGGATTGCGGGCTGAGTGTTGGCGGTGAGCTGCAATTCTTCCGCCGGACCTTCGAAGCAGAGCTTGGAGAGCGCGAATCCGAGGGCGCGATCGGCTTCGTCGAAGACTTGACGCGCGGCCGGGAAATTCTCCGCCAGGTCTCGTCCCATACCGGGATACTGCGAGCCTTGACCGGGGAAGAGGAAAGCGGCTTTGGACATGTAACCAGTCGGAAGAATCCAGAAGTCAGCAGGAATCAATCATTCGGGCAGGCTTTGCACGAATTCCCCGAGCACGCGGTTGAATTTCTCCGGGTCATCAACGAATAGCGCGTGACCATCGCCATCGAATCGCTCGATTCGGACCTTGTCCCCGAGCTTTGCCTTCAGCAATTCAGCGGTCTGCTGCGTCACGGGCTCGTACGCAAAGAGCACCGGCCGGTTCAGCCTGGCAAATCCGCCTGAGAAATCTTTTACGGCGATCATGTTATAGATCAGTGCGACCGCGGTATCGGCCGGAACCTGGACGGACGCGTCGGTCAGGCGCTTTAGGTAGTCGTCTGTCTGGGGCTTCTTGAACATGCTCCGGACAAAGCCGGCGGCTTGCTTCTGCCGATCCTGCTGCAGTAGGTTCATCCATTCCGTCATGCCGTTGAACATCTCGAGGCTAGGCTTGTCTGAAAGAATTCCGTCCACCAGCACTAAACCGCTCAGGTTATCGGACCCAAATTCTTCGACATATTTCATCAGCTCGCCGCATCCCATCGACCAGCCGACGAGGACCGGCTGTTTCAGGCCAAGCTGATCCACGAGTTCTTTATAGTCGCGGGCGCGGGTTTCCGGGAGGTGGCCGTAAGGCGGTTTGTCGCTTTCGCCCTGGGAACGCGGATCGACGGCAACCACATGGTACTTCTTCGAGAACTCGTCGATTTGCTTCTGCCAGATCCAGGCCGGCATTGTCCAGCCAGGAATGAAAACGATTGGCCGGCCGCTGCCTGCCTCCAGGTAGTGGATACTAATGCCGTCGGAGGTCCGAAAGAATTCGCTCTTCGTCGCTTGCGCCATGAGGCTCGGCGCTGGCACGATGCAAAGCAGGATCACAGCCAGTCTGATTCTCACTGATTTCTCCCCTGCAAAGCCCACTTCATATGCACTGTCAGAACGAGACATGTGTCTCCTGTCTTCTGACTCTGACTCCTGACTTCTGTCTCTCTACCACCGCATCAGCACTCCACCCCAGGTGACGCCGGCGCCGAAGGCGGCCATCAGGATCAAATCGCCCTTCTTCACGCGTCCGCTGCGCACACATTCATCGAGGCAGATCGGAATCGACGCCGACGAGGTATTGCCGACGCGCGCGATATTGGAATAGACCTTCTCCTCGGGCACGTCGAGGCGTTCGCGCACTGCGTCCGTAATCCGCTGATTCGCCTGGTGCGGGATAAACAAGTCGATCTGGTCGGTGGTGACGCCCGCTTTCTCGAGCACGCGTCGCGAGACTTCTTCGAGGCTGCGCACCGCCACCTTGAAGAGTTCGTTGCCGCGCATCTTGATGTAGTGCCCGCCTTCGCGGACGGTCTCGCAGGATGCAGGCCGCGCCGCGCCGCCCGCCGGAATGAAGAGATGGTCGGCGAATGCGCCCTCGGTGTGCATCTCCGCGGCCAGGATGCCGGCGGGTTCCCGCGCGGGACCGAGCACGCCGGCAGCAGATCCGTCGCCAAAGATCACGCAGGTGGCGCGGTCGTTGTAGTCAAGGTAACGTGAGAGCAACTCGGTGCCGACCACGAGCACGTGGCGCGCCTGTCCTGTCTTGATGAACTGATCGGCCACCGTCAGGCCAAACAGAAAGCCGGAGCAGGCCGCAGCCAGATCGAAGGAACAGCATGCCGAAGCGCCGAGGCCGCGTTGAATGAACGCGGCGGTGGAGGGCAGCGGTTGGTCCGGCGAGATCGTGGAGCAGATGATGAGGTCGAGGTCTTTCGCGTGAAGCCCCGCCATTTCGAGGGCGCGGCGCGAAGCGTCGATGGAGAGCGTTGAGGTGGACTGATTGGGGGCGGCTTGCCGTCGCTCCTTGATGCCTGTGCGCGTGGTGATCCACTCGTCGGAGGTGTCCACCAACTTTTCCATGTCGGCGTTGGTGATCACCCGCTCGGGCAGCGACCGGCCTGTTCCCCAGATGGAGGACCGTGTCATTCTCACTCCTGGCGATCAGCTCTCAGCCATCAGCTTTCAGCCGTCAGCCTTCAGCTCCCGAATAGCGGAGTCTCTCACAGAAGCCGATTCGAGCGCTGACAGCTAGCTAAGAGCTGACTGCTGACCGCTTCCTAAACCCGCGCCAGCGACACCGTCGCCAGCTCCCGCTCAATCTTCTCGTTGATTCCGCCCTCGACGAACTCCGCCGCCACTCGAATCGCGTTTTTGATGGCGTTGGCGTTGGAGCCGCCGTGCGCGATCATGGCCACGCCCTTCACGCCCAGCAGCGGCGCGCCGCCGTACTCGGAGTAATCCAGGCGCTTCTTGAATCCGCGCAGCGCCTTGCGCGCCAGCAGATAGCCTGCCTTGGAGGAAACGGAGCTGCCGAAAGCTTCCTTGAGCAAGCTGGAGATCGCCTCCACCATGCCTTCGCTGATCTTGAGCGCTACGTTGCCAATGAACCCGTCGCAGACGATCACGTCTACGCTGCCGTTGTAAAGATCGCGCCCTTCGACATTGCCCACGAACTTCAGCGGCAGCTTGCGCAGCAGGCCCAGCGCCTCGCGAGTAAGATCGTTGCCCTTATGGTCCTCGGAGCCGATGGAGAGCAGGCCCACTCGGGGGCGGGATGCGCCGAAGATCACCCGGTAGTAAATCTCGCCCATCACCGCGAACTGTTCGAGGTGCTGCGGTTTGGAGTCCACGTTGGCGCCGACGTCGACCAGCACGGTCGCACGGCCCTTCGAGTTCGGAAAAACGGCCGCCAACGCCGGTCGATCGACGCTTTCGAGCGAGCCCAGCACGATCTTGGCGGTGGTCATCACCGCGCCGGTGTTCCCGGCGCTGACGATGCCGTCGGCCAGCCCGTCGCGGACCAGCCGCGCGGCCACCCGCATGGAAGAATCGCGTTTGCGGCGGAAGGCCTTGGCTGCATGATCTTCCATGGTCACGGCTTCGCTGGCGTGGACGATTTCGATCGGCAGGTCGGCGGCGTCAAGCCGGCTGAGCCGTTGCTTGAGTTCTGCTTCCGGCCCAACGAGCACCACTTTCGCCAGCCGGGCGCGTGCGGCTAGGACTGCGCCTTCCACCTCCGCCTGGGGCGCCAGGTCCGTACCCATCGCATCCACTGCGATCCGCCACATAATCTCAAAGTGACCGGCAACGTGGCTCCCAGTGCCTTTCGTCCGGCCAGTACCTGACGGTGAGGGTGCTGCAAGCCAAGCAAAGGGCCGACCGCCGGATTGGCCCTCGGGCCGGTGCTGGAGCCTATTCCGCCTGCTCGACCAGTATGGCTTCCCGTGACCGATAATAGCCGCAGTGCGGGCAAGCCCGGTGGGACAGCTTCATTTCATGGCAGTGCGGACACTCCGAGAGCGCAGGCGCCTGCAAGTGATCGTGGGCCCGGCGCCGGCTGGTGCGCGCCTTGGAATGTCTTCGTTTCGGATTGGGCATGACTCTCTCTTCCTTATTCTGAATTCGGTGTGCGCCGTCGCATCGCGACGTCCGCGATCCGCCAACCGGCTACTCCGGTTTAGGGTCCAAAAGGGAGCCGAACGGCGATTCATGTCGAACTTCCGGGCACCGGCAGGCCTCCAGGTTCAAATTCGCGCCGCAGGTGGGACAGAGGCCGCGGCAGTCCGGGCTGCAGACCACCTGCATGGGCATAAATAGGTTCACCTGCTCGGTCACCACGTCAGCCACTTCTATACCGGGCTCCTCGTAGAATCCAACCCCGAGCTCGCCGGGCGGAAGCTCCAACTCCTCGTTCCGGGCAATCGTCTCCATCGGCCTGTACGTCAGATCAAAGTCACAGGCGACTGGAAGCTCCACAGGTCCCAAGCACCGGTTGCAGGTCGCCGCCACGCGGGTCTCCAGGTGGCCGCGAAACCTGATCTCAGCCCCCTCCAGTTCAGCGACCCCGCGCACCTTCAGATCCCCTACCTGACGGAATTCTGATGTGTGGTAGTCAAGCGCTCCGGTGGGGTAAGTCTCGGAGATCGAAACCGGGTGGAGCTCTAACTGTTCCACGCTGATGAGCACGAACAGCCTCGCACCCTCAAAGTCACAGATTAGCGGCCTTATAGCCCGATTGTCAAGGAACTGAACCCCACCCCGTTGAGTGGCAAGTGACAAGCCAGGATGACACCTGGGACTGCTGCACTCCAGGCTACCGGCTCCGGCGGAGGCGGCGAAATGGCAAGCCGTGGTGGACCAAGCCACTGATTTCATTGACAGCTTAACCCAGGCCAATTTTCGGCTCCTGGCGCGTCTGAATTTAGGACTGCCGCCGCACTTGCGGTTAACCCGGCACTGGGGCGACACTATAAGGCGACAATGCCGGGCAGCACCGGATTGAGTCACCCGGACACGCAACGCCGAAATCACAACCAAGCCCCGGAGGAGAGTGAACATGTGGAAAGAGTTCAAGACTTTCATCATGCGCGGCAACGTGCTCGACATGGCTGTCGGCATCATCATCGGCGCCGCCTTCGGCAAGATCGTCACGTCGCTCGTGAACGACGTCATCATGCCGCCCATCGGCGTGATCATCGGCAGGGTTGACTTCTCCGCTCTCGTTCTTCCCTTGTCGTGGGAACACTTCCATGACACCCTGGCTCAAGCCAAGGTGGACCACGTGGTGACCATCAACTACGGCAATTTCCTGAACACGATCATCGAATTCTTGATTGTGGCCCTCGCGGTCTTCCTGCTGATCAAGTGGGTGAATCGCATCATGCCCAAGCCGCCGGCGGCGCCGCCGACCACCAAGGAGTGCGCATTTTGCAAGATGAGCATTCCGATGGCCGCCACGCGTTGCCCCAATTGCACCTCGCAATTGACTACGGCTTGAGCGCGGACGAAGCCGTCCGGCAGGCAACCGGATGGACTCCGCCCGGCACCATAATCACTGTGCGAGGCTTCTCGAGCCCGGCACGTCGGATAATCCAATCTCAGTCGTGACGGCGGCCGTTCGATTCAGGAGCCTTCGCGCGAGGGTCGAATGCGGAAGATCTTACTGCTCATCTTGATTCTGGCCGGTTTCTTTGACGCCCTCTATCTTCATTGGGTCTATACCTCGCCGAACCATCCCCTGGTGTGCCTCGGGCGCGGCTGTGACGTGGTGCGCGCCAGCAAGTACGCGTCGCTCTGGGGTCACGCGTTGCCCGATTACGGCGTGCTGATGTACGGCGTGCTGCTCATCGTGGTGCTGATCGCGGCTTGGTTGACCTCGCCGGCCGTCCGCCGTTGGGCTCAGCTTTGCGTCATTCTGATTGCCGCCGGCGGATTCGCCTTTTCGGTCTATCTCACCACGCTCGAGGCCTTCGTGATCCACGCCTGGTGCGCCTGGTGCGTGGGCTCAGCCGTGATCGTCACCTTGATCCTCCTTCTGTCGCTGGCCGATCTGCGTTCTC
>JASHPE010000203.1 GCA_030038235.1 Terriglobia bacterium | reverse complement strand
AATCGTCGTAATCCCGTTCATCTTCATTGAGAATGAACTGGCGGATCTTCTCAAGCGATTCTTGGCGTCGGCCTTCAATCAGGGCGATGATTTCGGCCTTCGTATTGTTTTCTTGCATACTCACCTCAGTCGGATGCCACCTTGGCGTTGCCAACGGCCTCGCCTAAATGCTGCTTCAAGGCGCGTAACCAGATCTTCGGATTCGAGCCGTGAACCACACGCCCCAGGAATCCCAGCCGCTCCGCCAAATTAGCACGATTCTGGCGGATAGCCTCCTTTGTGGCACCGGTGTAAGCCGCCAGAAAACTTTCGATGCTTCGGGGCTTTGAAAACAGATACGTCGCGTGACCCAGTTGAGGTGTCTCAGCGGCAATACCTTTTTCGAGCTCGAAAACATATTCGTCGCGAAAGAGGTACAGCCGCCGCGCCCGCCGGCAGAGCTGGCGGTAGAAGAAGTGGTCGTAATCGGGCTTCCACGAGATCTGAGCGATGTCGAAGTCGCCAGGCAGGCCGAGATTCCAACAGAGGCTGCGCAGTTGTTCCCGCTCCATCGGCTCCCGTTCGATTCGGTCGCGGATTTGGTTCAGCGCTTCCGAGAATTCGCCGAACCGATGATAGTTCCTTTGCGCCGTGTCGATCTGGTCGGCGACGTCGGCTGGAAGCGTCACCCGGATACGGCTCGGCAAAGCGGTCTCCCAGTGGATTAAATGCCACTCACCACGCGAGTGACGATACCTGCCTGTCCGGACGAAGGTCCCCTGCAACTCGGCCTTGGTACCCAGCAGGTGCTTCCACTGGTTCCAGGTGCCATCCCAAACAATCGGCACGGAAGATTGGTCGAGCGTGAGTTCGAGTTCCCGTCGAGCGTCGCGGTAAATGGCGCGATCACTATGGAACTCAAACCGCCGCAAGGGCGCGTGGAATCGGCGTTCCCGCTGTTCGGGCAGGAACGACAGGATTCGAGTGGCGAAGAACGTCTGACCGTCGCGTGCGCGATCGCCGGCTACCAGGATCGATCCGAAGCCGCCATACGGAAAGAGTGCTGGCGCCGACGGATCCTTCAGTAGCGAGTCATAGCAAGCGCGCAGTTCGGGCTGCGCCAGGATGTTGAAAGCGCGCTCCACGGCTCCGTGATCGTGGCTGGAGGCACCGGCGGCGCGGAGTTCGAGCTGACGGAGCTTGAATGCCAATCGTAATTCTGCAAGAGTAGCGGCGGGCGTTGCTCGCAGAATGTCATAAAGGCTCGGCTGGCGCTCCCATGGCCGCCGACGGTCGGCGACGTAGAAGTAATCCCGCAGGATCTCGCACGGTAAATGCACCGCGGAAATGCCCAGCCGTCCGGACGGAACCTCGGCCCGCACGTACAGTTGTTCGCGTTTGTCGGCCTTGGGCTGCGCAGCGTACCGGATGGGAGCCTGATAGAGATCCCTGGCGCTTCGGGAGGGCGACGTCTTGCGAACGTACAGTTCCGTTCCGGCACTCGCGGAGTCGATGGTCAACGGAAAGCTGATTTCGTCGCCGGGCCTGATATGAGCGGCCAGATAGGAGGAGACGACAATAGTGACTCCGTCTGTGAAGCGGCAGGCGGCACTCCTGGCTTCCGCTCGCGCTTCCGCGAGCACGCCACGGCGGATGACCTCAGCGTGTGCGTCTCCGGCTTGGACAGCCGCTTCCATACAGCCGGAGCTTAGCCAGATTGCGGACGGCCGTCAAATGAGCTCGCCGCGTGAGCCCGTTGCGCCGCTAAGTCACTGCTGAAAAATGGGATAGTTCCAATAGAGAAATGTGGGAGAGCGTCGGTGCGGAGATCGAGCGGCTCTCCGGAGTGCCCACAATCTCCGCGCATGTGACTCGACAATGTCACTAATGGCCGGGGTAAAGGGTTCCTTCCGGAGGCGCCACAAGGACATCAGCCACCTGCTCGCCAACGTGCACGATAGTTTTTGGACGACGATTGGGGGGTAGACTCAGCATTTTGAGTTCAAGGTCTCTGGCCCCGGTTGGGTCGTCCTTAGCGCCCGGTCCAATAACGGGAGGCGCTGGATATTTCAGCGCAAGGCCGAATCTGCGCGCGCCTTCGAATCCAGGCTTGGTAATTTCGAGCCGGTAGCGGCCAGCAGGGGTCGCGGGGAACGCAAACGCTCCCTGGTCATCGGTGTGCGTGACAACCGTGTCCTGCGTTTCCAGATTGACGAGGGTAACGGTTGCGTCGGGAACAGGGGTGCCGAGGCTGATAACTTCCGGGGGACGTGGGGAGCTGACGCGGAAGCCGTTTCTGTGATCATGAACAGAGCCGGCGATATCCTCGGTGTCGCTCGCGGCCGTCGCGCGCACTGCCGCCACAGGCAGAAGCAACAGTATCGTGACGGCGGCCGCGAATAAGACGCGAGTGCCCGCCAAGGGTCTGTGATTGAGTTTGGGATCGAGTCATGCTTTCATTCGAACCTCCAGTTGAGAGAATTGAGCCATGCCAACGCTCGGTGACCATAAACCCCCCGCACCACACAAGCTCCGCCCGAGCGCGAAGAGGAACTCGGCGTAATCCGTGGCGCGGTGACCCAGGCTCAGGACGACGTCATCGCATGCCTGCTCGCGTTCTTTGCGCATCTCGAAAGCGGCAAGCCAAACGAGTGGATGAAACCAGAACAAAGCACAAGCAACTTGAGCCAGCATCTGCGTCAGGTAATCGTGTCGATTGAGGTGTGCCAATTCGTGGGCAAGTACGAACTCGAGCTGCGTCCGGGACCACTGGTGCGCTTCCGCTGGCAGAAACACGCTCGCACGGAAGACTCCCCGAGTGAATGGAACAGGGGTTTCGGCGCTGCTCCGAACTGCCACGACACGGGATATACGAAGACGGAGACAGACATTTTCCGCCGTGGATTTCATCTGGCTTGTTTGGAGAAGCTGTGAGCGCCCGGCGAGCCCACGCACTCGAACCTCTCCGAGGGTGATCCGCGCCGTCCAAAGCGTCGCCCCGATTCCCCATAAGACCATGATCCATCCGACCCAGGCTTCATGGGATGGCGTCCCGGAATCCACTGACGCCAGCCACCACGCTCTGTACTTTCTGTAGAGTCGATGGTTCCGTACCGCGCCCTTCACCGTCATAGTCTGCTCGTCGGCAGTCTTGCCTGACGACGAAATCACCGGGAACTTCCAGGCCGGCACCGTGAGCGCCAGGAATGGAAGGGCCAGCATGGCCACCAAGGCCAGGGTCCAAATGAGGTGACGCGTCGCAGCCGAGGCGCAGCGCAAAGCTAGGGCTAACGCAATAGCCGCTAGGAGAAAAAAGGTTCCCTTAAGAGTCGCTTCGAACAGAAGGCTCAGGCCGCGGCCGGCAACGCCGTGGAGCAGAGGTTGCGACGCCTGGAGAAGCGACAGAAGCGAGTCAGTCATGGCGTTTCAGCCTTCTTAGCCTTCGCGATCAGCTCTGAAATGCGCTCGAGCTCTTCGTCTGAGAGCTGCGTCGTTGAGGGCTCAAGCAGCGTCGCGACTGCCTGCGCCGCCGAGCCATCGAAAAAGGTCTCCACCATGTGTCGCAATGCCCTGCGTCGCACGCGCTCGCGTGGCACTGTCGGAACATACACGTAGCGCAAATCCTTTGCCTCATGGCGGACGTGACCCTTCTGCTCGAGGACGCGGAGCAACGCGCGCACCGCCGAATAGCTCGGGGCGTCGGCAAGGGAACCCCGAATTTCAGCCACCGAGGCCGGGTTACGCCGATAGAGCACATCCATGATTTGACGTTCGCGACGGCTGAGGTTCTGGTCTGCTGGTTTCGGCATGCGCTCATACCGTGCTAATCTTACAGCACAATGCTAAATTATCAGCACCTGGAACGCGGTGTCAAGCCTATTTTGCCGGTCGGTTTTCGAGCGCACTTCTCCACCAGCTAATGTGTCTCCCACTTACAATTGGCGGTGTGTTCGAGCTCAGCGACAGGCTCGTGTCGAACGAGACGAGGTCGAAACCCGGTCAGATGTAAACAACAACAGCAGCAACAAAAGAAGAAGAAGATACAACAACAAGAATGCCGGCCAAGAGAGGAGCGAGAAATGAGGTTCGCGGCTAAGGCCAAGATGGCGTTTTACCCGCTCCCGGTTCTCGAAGCCGAGCGGATTCGAGCGTTTTTGCGATTCCCGGAGAATCCGTGTGTGGCGGTGGATCCCTGCGTCGGCGACGGCGTCGCCTTCCGAGTCGTCACCGACGCCCCACCGGTGCTGCGCTACGGCATTGAGCTTGACTCCTATCGTGCCGAGCAGGCTCGCGAGAGAGTCGAAAGCATGTTGCAAGGCAACGCCCTTGAGACCCACTGTCCGGTTGAGAGCTGCTCCTTGCTTTATCTCAACCCTCCTTACGACCATGAACTGGGACAGGGACAGAATCAACGTATGGAGCAGGTCTTTCTGAGCCACACGTACAGGTGGCTCAAGCCCGGAGGCGTCCTGGTGCTGGTTATACCGGCGGAGCGCCTGGTCGAATGCAGTGGAATTCTGGCCAGCCATTTTCGCGATGCGCGCTTTTACCGCCTGACCGAGCCTCTCTGCGTGCGATACCGGCAGATCGTGCTGCTGGCCATCCGGCGTAGTCGCAGGGAACGCGAGCGGCTGCAGGACAGCGATATCACACGGGCGCGTCTCTGGTATAGCGGTTTTGCAAGAGGTACAAACCCGCTACCGGCGTTGCAATCCGAGCCGGACGTTCACTACGGGGTGCTGGAGAGCGGCCCGGTGCGACTGGTCTATCGAGGGTTGCCGCTCGATGAAGTCGAGGACTTGCTGCCGCGGTCGCCAGCCTACCGGCAGGCAGGCCGATTGCTGTTCGCGCTGGAGCCTAGCCCTGTGGGCCGTCCACTGACGCATTTACATGCGGGCCACACAGCCTTATTGGCGGTCGGGGGGCTCCTCAACGGAAGTTTTGGCTCGAATGAGGACCGACACATCGCTACCTGGAATTCAGTGAAGGTGGTGGACAAGACGACGGAGGAAGACGAGCAAGGAGTTATCACGATACGAGAGAAAGAGCGCTTCTCAAATGAGCTGACCCTCGTTTTCGCCACCGGCCGCGTCGCGACGTTGAAGTGAAATTGCACGAAACGTGTCAGGCTGGACACGACGTTCATTCGTATCGCAATGCTGCCGTGGGATCAGCCTTCGTGGCCCGGCGGGCTGGAATGTAGCATGCCGCCACCCCCACGAGGGTCATCAAGAGTGAAACACCAACCAACGTTGCGGGGTCGGATGTTTTCACCCCGTAGAGCATCGCAGCGATCACGCGTGTAGCGGCGAGCGCTAGCACCAGACCTGCCACCATACCGATGAGGGCGAGACGTAGCCCTTGCGCAACGATTAGTCTTAGCACGTCAGTGCGGCTCGCTCCGAGCGCCATGCGGATACCCATTTCGCGCGTCCGCTGGGTCACTGAATACGACATCACTCCATACAGTCCGACGACTGCCAGCAGGACCGCAAGCAACCCCAAGGTGCCGGAAAGCACAGCGCCGACTTGCGAAAACCACACCCAGCGGCCGAGACTTTTTTCAAGTGCCGAGCAGGAAGCTTGCACGCTTGGGTCCAGGGCTTTCACGATGCGTGGCACCATGGTCGCAACGGTGTCCGGGTTGCCCTCGGCCCGGACGAGAAATAACATTCCCAGTTGTTCGGTTTGAATCGGTGGACCCTGCGTGGATAAAAGCAGCGGAAGATACACGTAAGGCTTATCCGCCTCCCACAAGCGTGCCCCCCGGGTATCCTTTACCACACCAACGATCTCAGTAAAGGGAACGGAGGGCGGACCGAGCCTGAACCGTTTGCCTAGAGGGTTCTCTCCCGGCCACACTTGGCGTGCCATCGCCTCATTAATGATCGCGGCAGGCGGCCCTCCTCGCATGTCTTGAGCCCTGAAACTGCGCCCTTGCACAATCGGTATCCCGAGCGTCTCGAAGTAATTGGGCGAGACGACCCAATAATCCCACAAGAGTGACGGCGCACTCGCTGGCGTTTCTTCTCCCGCGACCACGATAGACGCAGCTCTGCTGACCCCTCCGAGCGGCGCCAAGGATGCGATGCTGACCGACTTCACTCCGGGCAGATCCTGCAAGCGATTAATGAGCTGAGCGTGAAACGCCGCAGCTCGGTTGTCGTCATAACCATGAAAACCTAAGTCTAAGGACACGACGAACACATGCTTCGTATTGAATCCCGGATCAACGTGCCGGGCTTTCTCCAATGCTCGGACCAACAGTCCTGCGGCTAGAACCAGCACCAGGCAGACGGCAGTCTCCACCACGACTAGCAGATTACGAAAACGGGAACGGCCGATCTGCAGGCCGAACGTGGTGCCCTCGTCCTTTAGCGACGACACCAGGTTGGGTTTCGAAGCTTGTAACGCTGGCGCAAGACCAAACATCAGCCCCGTGATGAGTGACAAAACGAGAGTGTAGCCAAGCACCGGAATATCGAGGGCAAGATGAAGGCCGAGCGGCGGTTCATATGACGGCTGGAGAAGCCCAATCAAGAAATTCGGCAACCGCCAGGCCAACAGAAGTCCGAGCCCACCGCCGAGCAGGGCCATCAGTGCGCTCTCCGTCAGCAACTGTCGAATCAGCCGGCCACGGCTCGCG
>JASHPE010000202.1 GCA_030038235.1 Terriglobia bacterium | reverse complement strand
AACGCCAGAGCAGGCGCGCGGTCGGAGCTTCGAAGTGGTGTTCCTGCCCGGACTCGCCGAACGTATTTTCCCCCAGCGCGTCAGCGAAGATCCTATTCTGCTGGACGCATTGAGGAAGGAATTGGACCATGGACTGCCTGTGCAGGATGACCGCGTCCAGAGTGAGCGCCTGCAACTCAAGCTGGCTGCCGGGGCGCCGCGAAGACGGATCTACATTTCGTATCCGAGGCTCGAAGTGGCCAGAGCACGCCAGCGCGTGCCATCGTTCTACGCGCTGGACGTGCAACGCGCGACGCGCGGAGAAATCCCGCGCTTCGAGCAACTGGAAAATGAATGGCGCCGCGAAGCCGCCGCAGCGCTGGATTGGCCTGCGCCGGTCGACGCCGCGCGCGCCATCGACGAAATGGAGCACGATCTGGCCGTGCTCGGTCCGCTGCTGCGCCATCCCGCAGACGATTCCCTCAAGGGTCGGGCTCGATACCTGCTCGATCTGAATGAACATCTGGCGCGATCGTTGCGCGCGCGTCACAAGCGGTGGGAGAGCGGATGGTCCAGCGCCGACGGCCTCTTAAGGCGAAACAAGATTGTGGACGAAGCCCTGGCCGGCGATCTTCTCACCGCGAGGCCTTATTCCGCCTCAGCGCTGCAACGATACGCCCTGTGCCCATACCAGTTTCTGCTCTCGGCCATTCACAAGCTTGAGCCGCGTGAAGAAGCGGTTCCTCTGGTGCAGATGGACCCGTTGACCCGGGGCAGCATCTTCCACCGCGTGCAGGCCGATTTCATGCGGCGATTGCAGCAGTCGGGCGGCCTGCCGGTCACGATGGAGAACCTGGGCAACGCGCAGCGCGCGCTTGACGAGACCCTCGCCGCCGTGGACGAGCAACAGCGCGACCAGCTCGCGCCCGCCATCCTGCAAGTCTGGCGCGATAGCATCGAGGGCATCCGTACGGACTTGCGCGGCTGGCTGCAGCGCATGGCCGACAGCCCGAGCGAGTGGCGTCCGATCCACTTTGAGTTCGGCATTGGATTCCCGCCCGAAGAAGGGCGCGATCCCTCGAGTCTGAAGGAGCCGGTGACGCTGAAAGGCGGATACCAGTTTCACGGGTACGTGGATCTCATCGAACGCCACAGCGGCGGCCGGGAATTGCGCGTCACGGATTACAAGACGGGCGCCAACCGCACCCGGGACGGCATGGTGCTGGGCGGGGCCGAGGTGCTCCAGCCCGTGCTCTATGGACTCGCCGTGGAAGCGGCCCTGCACGAACACGTCGGCGAGGGACGGCTCTACTTCTGCACTTCGGTCGGCGGATTCCGCGATCGCGTGGTCGCACTGCACGAAGTCGCGCGTCAACGAGGATTGCAGGTGCTTGAGACGGTGAACCGCGCAGTCGAGCGTCCGTTCCTCGCGCCAGCTCCAAAGGAGGGCGCTTGTGCGTGGTGCGACTTCCGGATCGTCTGCGGACCGATGGAAGAGCGGCGCATCGCCGGGAAGAATCCTGACGTTCTCGACGACCTCAACACGCTGCGGGGCCTGCCATGAAACCGCTTGCTGACCACAAAACCCGCCAGTTAATCAAGACGGCTCTCGACCGCAGCATGTTGGTTGAGGCCGCGGCCGGAACCGGCAAGACCACCGAGCTGGTGAACCGGATCGTGAACGTGATCGCGCAGGGCCGGGCGAAAATCCATGAGATTGTGGCCGTGACGTTCACGGAGAAAGCGGCCGGAGAGCTGAAGCTGCGGCTCCGCGCGCGTTTGGAGCAAGAACGTCAGGGGGCCGGGAGTGAGACGGAGCGTGCGCGCCTGCAAGACGCGGCGGCGGGCCTGGAAGAAGCGCACATCAGCACGATTCACGGATTCTGCGCGGACCTGCTGCGCGAGCGTCCGGTGGAGGCCGGAGTTGATCCGCGGTTCGAAGCTTTGGACGAAGGCGCGTCACGGCGATTGTACGAGGAAGCGTTCAGCCGCTGGCTCGAAACGCAGCTCGAGAATCCGCCGGAGGGCGTCCGGCGCGCGCTGCGCCGGCCCGCCAAAGAGGATCCCACAGCGCGGCTTCGCAACGCGGGTTGGGAGCTGGTTCAGTGGCAGGACTATCCCGCTCCGTGGCGGCGGCAGGCATTTGCGCGTGAGGCCGAAATCGATGCGCTAGTCGAGAAATTGAACGCCTTCGCCAAGCTGACTGACAGTCCCACAAAGCATAACGACGGATTCTTCGAGGACACGCGCAAGGCCAGACGCTTGAGCGACGATACCCGGAGGATCGAAGAGGCTCGGGGACCTGACCGTGGGCGCGACTACGACGGTCTCGAAGGGGAGTTTACGACTCTCGCCACGGCGTGGAATCAGGAAGTGAAGAACTTTCGTAAGCCGCGCTCCGGATTCGGGGTGAATTACAAGGAAGGCGTTCGCCGCACCGAGGTTCAGGCGTCACACGCTGAGCTTGTGGCTGCAATCGAGGTTTTTGCCCAGCGGGCGGACGCTGATCTGGCCGCCTTGCTGCACGATGAGCTGCGCGGCTCGATTGCGCGTTATGACGAGCTCAAGTTGCGTCAGGGACGGCTGGATTTTCTTGACCTGCTGGTGCGCGCCCGCGATCTGATTCGCGAGTGCGCTCCGGTGCGCGCCGAGTTTCAGCGCCGCCTGAAGTGCATCTTCATCGACGAGTTCCAGGATACCGACCCGCTGCAGGTTGAAATTCTGATGCTCCTGGCAACCGACGATCCGGCGATCTCGAACTGGCGTGACGTCACACCCGCACCGGGCAAGCTCTTCATCGTAGGCGATCCCAAACAGGCTATCTATCGCTTCCGCCGCGCCGATCTCGGAATCTATCAGAAGGTCAAGGACCAGCTCGCCGCGCGTGGGGCGGACTGCCTGGAGCTTACCACGAGCTTCCGGTCGGTGCCCTCCATCCAACGGGCCGTGAACAAGGCCTTCGAGCCTCTGATGACCGGCGATCGCGAGACTCTGCAGGCGGCCTACGTGCCGCTCTCCCCGCATCGCGGCGATCACCTGGATCGGCCGACGGTCGTGGCGCTGCCGGTACCAAGCCCGTTCGGCTATCACGGCGGCGTCACAGCGACCGCCGTCGAGAAGTCGCTTCCGGACGCCACTGCTGCGTTTGTTCACTGGCTGATCCATGAAAGCGGCTGGAGGGTGACGGAATCGCAGCGGCCTGATGAACTCGTTCCGGTGGCGGCCCGCCATATATGCCTGCTCTTCCGGCGACTGGAAAGCTGGGGCGAGGACGTGGCGCGCGACTATGTGACCGCGCTTGAGGCGCGCGACGTCCCTCACTTGCTGGTGGGCGGCAAATCCTACCACGAACGCGAGGAGGTGCAGACAATGCGCGCGGCGCTGGCCGCCATTGAATGGCCTGACGACGAGCTTTCGGTCTTCGCCACACTCAAGGGATCGTTGTTCGCGGTCGGCGACGAGGCGCTGCTGGAGTATCGCCACCTCTGCCGTCATCTGAATCCCTTCCGTATCCCGAAGGACGGCGTGCCCGAGCGTCTTGCGTCCATCGTCCAAGCCCTAGAAATTCTTCGCGACCTGCACCGCAATCGCAATTACCGGCCGGTGGCGGAGACGATCGCGCGGCTGCTCGAATCCACCCGCGCTCATGCCGGTTTTGTGCTGCGGCCGTCCGGCGGGCAGGCGCTGGCGAACGTGCTGCACATCGCCGAGCTCGCGCGCACCTACGAGGAAGGCGGCGGTATCTCGTTTCGCGGATTCGTGGAGCAGCTTGGACAGGAAGCTGAAGAAGGACAAGCGCCCGAAGCTCCGATCCTGGAAGAAGGCAGCGACGGGGTCCGCATCATGACCGTTCACAAAGCGAAGGGCCTCGAGTTTCCGGTGGTGATTCTTGCCGACATCACAGCGAAGCTGGCGCGCTCCCCTGCCAGCCGGCATCTCGATTCCGAGCTCGGCTTGAGCGCAGTCCGGATCGGCGGCTGGACGCCCGTGGAGCTTACCGAGCATGATGCGGAGGAAACGGCCCGCGATCGCGCCGAGGGCGTGCGCGTGGCCTATGTGGCCGCGACGCGGGCGCGCGATCTGCTGGTGATTCCGGCGATCGGCGACGATCCGAAAGAACATCCCTGGGGAGCGGCTTTGAACGATTGGTGGACCAGTCCTCTCGACGGTGCGATATATCCGCCGGCCGAGGAGCGACGCAACGTCCAGGCGGCGCCTGGGTGTCCGGAATTTGGCGACGACAGCGTACGGTCGCGGCCGAAATCGGGACCTGGGCCGGACAACGTCAGGCCGGGCCTGCATCACTTCACGGTGACGTCCGGCAAGAAAGAGCCGGGCGAGTACAGCCTTGCGTGGTGGGATCCGTGCAAGCTCGTTCTGGAAGTCAAACCAAAGTTCGGAGTGCGCCGCAAGGAACTGCTTGACCCTGTCGATCCCGACATCGTGGCGCGCGACCGCGAAACCTACGACCAATGGCGGGCCGATCGCGAGTCCGCAATTCAGAAAGGCCGCGAGCCGAGCCTGACGGTCCGCACCGCCACGGAGTACGTCGCACCGGGTGTGTCATTCGAACCGCACGAAGTGCCGGAGGTGATGGTTCAAGAGATCGAGCCGGCGGCCCAGAGACCTGCCGGGCCTCGCTATGGCGCGCTCGTCCACGCCGTGCTGGCCACGGTAGCGCTGGACGCAAGCCTGGAAGAGCTGACCGCTGCGGCGACCCTCCAAGGTCGAATTCTGGGTGCGACGGCGGAGGAAGTCGCATCGGCGGTCGAGACCGTTGGAAAAGCGCTCTTGCATCCGATCCTGGTGCGGGCGCGCCGCGCGGCCGCCAGCGGCGCCTGCCGGCGCGAGACGCCCCTGACTCTCACGCTGCCGGACCGAACGCTGATCGAAGGGGTCGCGGACATTGCGTTTCAGGAGAATAACGTCTGGACGGTGATCGACTTCAAGACCGATCGCGACCTTGAAAAGAGGCTCGACACCTACCGCCGCCAGGTAGGCCTTTATGCCGAGGCGATTTTCCAGGCCACGGGCCAGCGGTGTGAGGCTATACTCATGAGGATTTGAGATGAAACTGACTTCGAAAATGGCGGCCTTGGCGCTTATGATCCTGTCGCTGAGTCCGGTGGCTTCCGCGCAGGCCGGCTCCAGCTCGAAGCCGGCGCCAAGCCGCCATTACCTCGTGTATGTCGGCACCTACACGGTTCGCGAAAGCAAGGGGATTTACGTTTATCATCTCGATTCCAGCCGCCTGACGCCAACCAGCACACCAGTGCTGGCAGCCGAGACGGCGAACCCATCGTTCCTGGCAATCGATCCCACCGAGCAGTATCTTTACGCAGTCAACGAGACCGAGGACTATCAAGGCCAGAAGACGGGCGGGGTGAGCGCCTTCCGCATCGATCGCAAAACGGGCGGGCTCACTTTCCTGAACGAGGTGCCGTCCGGCGGAACCGATCCCTGCTTCGTATCGCTCGATCATGAGGGCAAGCACGTTCTGGTAGCCAACTACACCAGCGGCAGTGTCTCGGTATTTCCGATCTTGCCCGGCGGACGACTGGGCAAAGCGACGGCTTTCGTGCAGCACCACGGTCACAGCGTCAACCCCGAGCGCCAGGAAGGGCCGCACGCGCACGACATCGCGCTCTCGCCGGACGGCCGCTTCGCGCTGGTCGCCGATCTGGGCCTCGACCAGTTGGTCGTGTATCGCTACGACGCAACGAGCGGAAAATTGACGCCGAATCACCCGCCGTTCGCCCGGGTCACTTCCGGTTCTGGACCGCGGCACTTCGTCTTTGACCCGAGCGGCAGGTACGTTTACCTGCTGAGCGAGGTGGGATCAACCGTGACGGTGTTCGCCTATGACGCCGCGCTCGGCACGCTGCATGAGATTCAGAGTCTGTCTGCCCTTCCCGACGGCTTTACCGGTCACAACGATGCGGCCGAAATCGCCATCGGACGCTCAGGCAAATTTCTGTACACTTCAAATCGTGGCGACGACAGCATCATGGTCTTCGCCATCGACCCGACGCGGCACACGCTGAAAGTGGTGGCTCACGTGCCAACGCTCGGCAAGACCCCGCGCAACTTCGCCATCGACCCGTCCGGCGAGTACCTGCTCGCCGCCAATCAGGACTCCGACAACATTGTGGCCTTCAAGATCGATCAGAAGACCGGCATTCCCGTGCCGACCGGCCAAGTCGTGGAAGTGTCGTCGCCGGTCTGCATCACTTTCATGCCCGCGTCGACGGCAGCACAACCCTGAAGGCTCCGCAGTCTGCTAGGGTGGTGGCGTTAATGCGATGTGGATTTCCCACAACAAATGACGCCAGCATTGTCCGGTAGAATTCGCGTCACTCGACGGTCACGGACTTCGCGAGATTCCGCGGCTGGTCCACGTCGCACCCCCGCAGCACCCCCAGATGATAGGCTAGCAGTTGTAAGGGGACGGCTTCGAGCACGGCGGAGAGCAGTTCGTTGGCGGGCGGCAGCGTTATGGTGTGATCGGCGAGATCCGCAGCCTCGGTATCTCCTTCCGTCACGAGGACGATAATGCTGGCGCCGCGCGCCTTCGCCTCCTTGATGTTCAACAGCGTGCGCCGGTAGCGGAGTTGAGACTCGGCCGACTGTTCGTCGATAGTGGCGATAACGACCACGGGCAGTCCTTCGGTGA
>JASHPE010000201.1 GCA_030038235.1 Terriglobia bacterium | reverse complement strand
AATCTCGATCGGCCGGTCCTCGATAATCGCGCGCGTGAAGATGAAGAGCGCCATGTCCGGCCGGCCCCAGGGCCCGTAGACGGTGAAGAATCGCAGGCCGGTGGTGGGCAGGCCGTAAAGATGCGCGTAGGCGTGAGCCATGAGCTCGTTCGCCTTCTTGGTGGCGGCGTAAAGACTCAGCGGATGATCGGCGGGATGGCGCGACGAAAACGGCATCTGCGTGTTGCCGCCGTAAACCGAGCTCGAGGAGGCGAACACCAGGTGGCCCACGTGCGAGTGGCGGCAGCCTTCGAGCACGTTCAGGAATCCGGTGAGATTCGCTTCGGCGTAGGCATGCGGATGCGTCAGTGAGTAGCGCACGCCCGCCTGCGCGGCGAGATGCACCACGCGCTCGAATCGTTCGGCCGTGAAGAGCGCGTCCAGCGCCGGCCGGTCGTTCAGGTCGATCTTCACGAAACGGAAGCGATCGCTGCCCTCGGCCTGGAGCAGAGCCAGCCGTGCCCGCTTGAGATTCACGTCGTAGTACTCGTTCATCACATCGAGGCCCACCACTTCGTCGCCGCGCTCGATGAGACGCCGGGTGAGGTGAAAGCCGATGAATCCCGCGCATCCGGTGATCAGCAGTTTGGACATGGTCGTAATTTAGCACGCCATCGGCAGCTTCGAGCCGGCCAAAGCCGCAGGGGAATGACATGCGATAGAATCGGAGACAAGGGCGCGCGGCGCGACAAGCACGGCCGCGTCCGGCGAAATCCTCATGTCTACCGCCGATCTCGTACGCTCGCTCGCTCACATCACTTCGCCCGATCGCGTCCTGTCGAGTCCGGACGATTTGATGCTCTACGAGTACGACGCGCTGTCATCGCGGCGCGTGCCGGACGCCGTCGTTTTCCCGGAGAGCACCGCCGAGGTGGCAGCCATCGTGAAGCTTGCGGCCGCGACGGGCATGCCCGTGATCGCGCGCGGCGCGGGGACCGGGCTCAGCGGCGGCGCGGTGGTGATCGAAGACGGCATGGTGGTGTCGCTTGCGCGCATGAAGAAGATCCTCGATATCGATGTCGAGAACGAGCGCGCGCGCGTGCAACCGGGCGTGGTCAACTATGACCTGTCGCTGGCCGTGGCCGATTACGGCTACCGCTACGTACCCGATCCATCGAGCCAGAAGGCGTGCACGCTGGGTGGCAACGTGGCTGAGAACTCCGGCGGTCCGCACACGCTTTGTTACGGCGTCACCACCAACCATGTGCTCGGTCTCGAAGTGGTCCTGTCCGACGGCAACGTGATTCACACCGGCGCGCCGCATTGGGATCGGCCGGGCTACGATCTCACCGGGCTCATCGTCGGTTCGGAAGGCACGCTCGGCATCGTGACCGAGATCGCCGTGCGGCTCACGCGTCTGCCGGAGGCGGTCAAGACGCTGCTCGCCATCTATGATCGCGTGAGCGACGCCACGGCTACCGTCGCGGCGCTGACGGCTCGCGGAATTACGCCGGCAGCGCTCGAGATGATGGACGGATTCACGCTGCGCGCCATCGAGGCCGCCACGCACGCCGGCTATCCGCTGGACGCGGCCGCCGTCCTGCTGCTTGAAGTCGAGGGCTTGAAGGAAGAGGTTGAAGAAACGGCGCTCGAACTCGAGGCGGTGGCCGCCGAGAATCACGCGCGCAGCGTCCGGACCGCGCAGAGCGCCGAAGAGCGCGATCTGCTGTGGCGCGGCCGCAAAAACGCCTTCGGCGCCATGGGACGTCTGGCGCCCAACTTTTACGTGCAGGACGGCGTGATACCGCGCACACGCCTGGTGCAAATGCTCGACTACATCGGCGAGGTGGAGCGGCGTTTCGGCCAGCATATCGGGAACATCTTCCACGCCGGCGACGGCAATTTGCACCCGCTCATCCTCTTTGACGGCCGCGACCCCGAGCAGCGGAAGCGCGTGGTGCAAGCGGCGGAGGCGATCATGAAGCGATGCGTGGAACTCGGCGGCTCGATCACCGGCGAGCACGGCGTCGGGATCGAAAAGAACGAGCTCATGCCGCTGATTTTTTCCGAAGACGATCTGGAAGCGATGCGGCGGATCAAGGCGGTGTTCAATCCGGAAGCACGATTGAATCCCGGCAAGGTGCTGCCGTCGGGCAAGTTGTGCGGCGAGCTGCGCATCCAGGTAAGCTAGATCGCGTTGACCGTGTCCGGTCAATGCACTTCCGCGTCTCTCACTCAGGAGGAATCATGGCCAGAAACCCCGGCAAGGCGGCGGCGAGTAGCGTTCTGGGTTGGTGGCGAAGCCTGGATTTTTGCCAAAGCATCACATATAATGTGACTCATGAGGACAGCCACAGTTCGGGATCTGAGGTACCGGTTTGCGGAGGTCGAGGCAAGCCTCAAGCAAGGCGAGGAGATCGTCATCCGTAAGCGCACGCGCCCGATTGCCAAGTTGGTGCCCATTGCGGCAAAAACGGCGACCGTTGACTATCCGGACTTCGCGGCGCAGAGGCGGCAGATTTTTGGGGACAGGGTGCTGCCGGTGACCGTGGCGGAGATTGTGGCCTGGGACCGCGGAGAGCGATGAACGCCTACCCGGATACGAGCTTTCTGGGTTCGCTCTACTTGGGCGATGCTCATGCGCCGGCGGCCGATCGCGCGATGCACAGGTTGCGGCCCACCATGATCCTGACTCCATTCCACGCAGTGGAGCTCACAAACGCAATTCAATTGCTGGTCTTCCGCAAGCTTATCACCGTCGCGCAAGCGGTTGCGGCACAGCGGAAGTTTGAGGAAAATCTCACGGTGCTGGGGCCGTTTCGCTCTCTGCCCGCCGACGCTTTCGGTCGTGCGGTCGATCTGGCGAAGCGCCACACCGCGCGCCACGGCGCCCGGTCTCTGGATATTCTTCACGTTGCCACCGCCGTCAGCCTGGGGGCCGAGGCCTTCCTGACCTTTGACATCCGGCAGCGGAAACTGGCGAGGGCGGAGGGGCTACGCGTCGTTCCGTAAGAACGGAGCGGGCTCTCATGAGCGGAGTTGCGACCGATATTCAGACGGATTTTGCTTTAATTGCTGGCGACGGACGCGCATTGTCTGAGCCTGAGGCATGCGCTGAATTCACCGTCGACGGTATCACCCCAGGCTGTGTGCTGCGTCCGCTGACGGCTGAGCAGGTGGCGGAAATGTTGAGGTGTGCGGCGGCTCACGAACTTGCCGTCATCCCGTGCGCTAACATAACCAAGCTCGGCATCGGGGCACCGCCGCAGCGTTATGACGCAGCTCTTTCCCTGCGCGATCTGAATAGGACGACGTACTACGAGCCTGACGATCTGGTGGTAAGCGTTGAGCCCGGGATGACCTTCGGGGCGCTGCAACAGATGCTGGCCGAGCGCAAGCTCTGGCTGCCGCTCGATCCTGCGGGTGGCGAGCACGCGACCATCGGAG
Source organism: Terriglobia bacterium (assembly GCA_030038235.1). Taxonomy (GTDB): domain Bacteria; phylum Acidobacteriota; class Terriglobia; order UBA7540; family UBA7540; genus Gp13-AA77. The sequence goes on along the minus strand of JASHPE010000201.1, from coordinate 2,563 downwards.
GCATTCTGGCGGCGAATTCCGCGGGGCCGCTGCGCCTGCGCTACGGCGGTCCGCGCGACATCGTTCTGGGCATGAAGATCGCGACCGCCGAGGGGAAGATCATCAAAACCGGTGGGCGTGTCGTAAAGAATGTGGCGGGCTACGATCTTGCCAAGCTCCTTATCGGGTCCTATGGCACACTGGGCGTGATCGTCGAGGCGACGTTCAAGCTCTATCCGCAGGTTGCCACACGTACGACGTGGGCGATCGAGATCGAATCTTTCACGGCCGCTCGCGAGTTCCGGCGTCGCCTGCTGGCATCGCCTCTGGGCCCACTGCGCGCCGCCGTCCTGAACGCCGAAGCTCGCATGGAGATGAAATCCTGTAGTCCAGAAAACGTCAGCAATTCGCGAGCGGTGATCTGGATCGAAGCAGGAGGCAGCGAGCGCGTGATCGGACGCTATGACAAAGAAGTAGGCGCGCTGGCCGCTCAGGTCGATGGCGGAATCAGGCGAGTCGATTGTTCTGAGGCGGAGGAAGTGTGGAACAACATCGCGGATTTCGGGAATGGGCTCGTGAGCAAGCGCCAGGATTCGGTGGTGCTGCGAGGTGCTCTGCCCATCTCCGGCGGGGAAGAGTTTTTGGAATGCGCGGAACAGGAGAGTCAGGCTGAGGGACTGCACGTGGCCGGGATCCTGCAGGTCGGCGTGGGTATAGTCGAGATGGGTCTCCGCTCTATCCCGAACCCCGAACCCCGAATCGCAAGCCCCGCGAGTATCGAGAAACTGAGACGGCTGGCAGCGGATTTCGGCGGGAGTCTGGTGGTCACGCACTGCCCGGCCGATCTTAAGTCTAAGATTGATGTTTGGGGTCCAGTGGGCGATGACTTTGAGGTCATGCGCAAGCTGAAAGCTGCTTGGGACCCGAAGTCGACTTTGGCGCCTGGGCGGGGGGTGGGCAGGATGTGACCTGCCGGAGCGGCTCGAAAAGCAAAGCTGGAACGCCTAGTAGTATCAGTACCTTGGCTCTTCTAGGTATCAACCGATTCCGGATCCAAATGAGTCAGTCGCTCAACGCGCCGATCCCCCAATCATCCGGTGATCCGATCTCCAACTTCGGTCCCGGCGAAGGTCCGAGCTGGGATCACTACTCGAAGTGCATCCATTGCGGGCTCTGCCTCAACGCCTGTCCCACCTATCGCGAGCTGGGCCAGGAGATGGATTCGCCGCGCGGGCGCATCTACCAGATGATCCAGGTGGCTAATGGACGCCTGGCGCTCGGCCCGGGTGTGGCGCGGCATCTCGATCTGTGCCTGGACTGCCGCGCCTGCGAGACAGCGTGCCCGTCCGGGGTGCAGTACGGGCGCTTGATCGAAGCGGCACGCGGGCAGATCGAGCGCTGGTACAGCCGTCCTCCCGTCCAGCATTGGCTGCGCGAGATGTTTCTGGGTGAGATCCTGCCCTATCGGCGCCGCCTCGAAATGACGGGCCGGCTGATGCGTGTCTTCCAGCGGTCAGGACTCGAATCGTTATCGCGGCGCCTGCTGCCGGGACGGCTGCGGAACGTGGCACGCCTTTCCCCGCGAATGGAAGACCCGTTCTTCTTCGATCGACTGGGCACTGTGGTTCCCGCCATTGCTGAGCGCCGCTACCGTGTGGCTTTTTTCGCCGGTTGTATCGCGAACCTCGCCTTTGCGCGACTGAACGACGCCACGGTGCGGGTGCTGACGCGCAACGGCTGCGAGGTCGTGATTCCCAAAACGCAGGGCTGCTGCGGAGCCCTTCATGTTCACGCGGGAATGCGCGACGTTGCCCGCAAGCTCGCCCGCACCAACATCGAAGCATTCGCACGCGGCGATTTTGACGCCGTCATCACCAATGCCGCAGGCTGCGGATCGGTACTCAAGGAATATGAGCAGCTTTTCGAGAGTGAAGATCAGGAGATGCTCGAACCCGCGCGCCGGTTCGTCGCGAAAATGCGGGATGTGACCGAGTTTCTTGCCGGCATTGAATTCAAGCGCGACTTCCGTCCCATCCCCGAGCGCGTGACCTATCAGGATCCCTGCCATCTGCTGCACGCGCAGCGTATCCGGTCCGCGCCACGCAAGCTGATCGCTGCCGTACCCGGCGTCGAGTTCGTGGAGCTCAAGGAGACCGAAATTTGCTGCGGCAGCGCGGGGATTTATAATGTGGTCCAGAATGAGATGGCGGAGCGGCTGCTCGCCAACAAGATGCGGCGGATTGACCAGACCGGCGCGACCACCATCCTGACCGCCAACCCCGGATGCTTGCTGCAGCTCCGCGCCGGAATCGCGGCATCGCATGACGGCAGCCGAAAGCGTCGCGTCATGCACGTGATCGAGCTACTCGACGAGGCGTATTTTTGAAGTAGGGATATTATGGACTCAGTGCCCGGTTTCGATGTCGTCAAGTTCGAGAACGACGAGGAGGAGTATCTCCGTTGGCTTAGCGCTCATCCTGATGGGGTACGTCGCAAATTGCGATAAACGACTGGTTCGATACTTCCGTCTTCACCGCTCGAGCTGCAGCTCAATCAACAACAAGCACGGGATGCGGAGTTATGA
>JASHPE010000200.1 GCA_030038235.1 Terriglobia bacterium | reverse complement strand
AGTCGATCCAGCGTTGCCGTCTTACTTCCACCCGCCGCCGAGCGCCTTATAGAGCTGCACGAGGCTCTGGTATTCGTTGTTGCGTGCCTGAGCCAGCGTGAGCTCTGCGTTGTATAGAGACCGCTGGCTGTCCAGTACGTCGAGGTAAGTCGCCGTGCCGCCCCGATAGCGCATCATCGAGACGCTGACTGTATCCTGAAGGTCCTTCACGGTCTGTTCCTGGCGCTCGCGGACCCCGTGGTATTTGTCGTAGCCAATCAGGGCGTCCGATACATCGCCGAATGCGCGCTGGATCGTCTGTCGGTAGCTGATCAGAGCCTGCCGGTCTTGGGACTTGGCGTATCGCAGATTGTTGCGAAGGTAGCCGCCCTCGAAGAGAGGCTGGCTCAGGCTCGCCCCGTAGCTGTAGATCCCCTCGTGCGCAGGGACGTCGCTGCCGAAGAAAACGCTGTGACCCCAGGCTCCACCGCCCGAGCCGGTCAGGGAAACCTGTGGAAAAAACATCGCCTTTGCCACGCCGATGTTGGCGTTGGCGGCGACGAGGTCCTGCTCAGCCTGGCGGATGTCGGGCCGGCGTTCGAGCAGCGCCGACGGCAGCCCTGCAGGCAATTGCGGCGGCAGATTCTCACTCCATACCCAGCCGTTCGCGGTCTCGATGCCAAGGGCTTTCTCGCGAGGCACCCCGTGAGGATAGTCTCCCAATAGGATGCTGATCGCGTCCTCCGTTTGGCCGATCTGCCGCTCGAGGTCCGGGATCTGGGCATTGGCGGTGTCAAGCACTTGCCGCGACTGAAGGACATCCAACCTCGTGCCGACGCCGTGACTCAGACGCAGCTCGGTGAGTTTGACGGAATCTCCCTGAGTTTTGACGGTGTCCTGGCTGATCTGAAGTTGCAGGTCGAGGTCACGCAGCAGGAAGTAATCGCTGGCAACGTCGCTTACCAGGGTCAGGGTTACGGTCTGCTGAGCGTCCTGGGTGCCGACCATCTGGGCGCGCGCCGCCTCAGTGGCCCGTCGATAACGCCCGAAGAAGTCGAGTTGAAACACAGCGTCGGAGGCGAGTGCGAAGAGGTTGGATATCCGGACCCCCTGGTCGGTCTTGGCGCCGGTGAAAGTAGGGTCCGCCGAAACCTGCGGAAACTCGTTGGAACGAGTGATGCCCACCTGGGCGCGGGCGGCGGTGACGCGCTCGACCGCCAGTTGCAGGTCGTAGTTCTGTTTCAAGGCCGTGCGGATGAGCTCCTGCAGTTGGGGATCGTGAAACGCTTGCCACCAGGGCAAGTCAGCGAACGACGTAGCTTGCGATTCGGCCTGCTGGGCTTCACCGGGCGCGGGGAACGACGCAGGAATTTGGACAGCGGGCCGATGGTAGTTCGGTCCCACTTCGCAGGCGGAGAGCATAATCGCCGCGGCGAAGATTAGCGTCCAGCCTCTCCGGAACTTCAACGCTAGAAACTCTGGTACGTTGCGGTGTGGTCGCAGGTTATCAGGCATTTTGTTCACCGTCCGTGATTGCGGGCTGCTGGGAGAGCGGGGTCACAGAGCGCTCGCGGGCGCGGGCCGACCATTTCTCCACCAGATAGAAGATTGCAGGGATGAAGAAGATACCGATGGCGCTCGCCGCCAGCATCCCCCCGATCACCGCGGTGCCCATGATCTGGCGCGCCACCGATCCTGCGCCGGTAGCGATCCACAGCGGCACGCAACCCAAAATGAAAGCGAAGGACGTCATCAGGATGGGCCGCAAGCGGAGCCGGGCGCCTTCGAGCGCCGCGTCCGCCAGCGGTTTACCTTGCTCATACCGCTCCTTGGCAAACTCGACGATCAGAATCGCATTTTTGGCAGCCAGGCCGATCAGCATCACCAGGCCGATTTGCGAATAGACGTCGTTCTCGATTTGAATCATGTAGGGTGGCAGGAACGCGCCGAGCACAACCCGGCGCAGCCACAGTATTCCAAAGGCGCCGAATACCGCCACGGGCGTGCTCAGCAGGACGCTGAATGGTAGGGTCCAGCTTTCGTAAAGCGCCGCCAGAATCAGGAACACGAACAGCAACGAGAATCCGAAGATGACCGAAGGCGATACCCCTTGCCGCGCCTTCTGCTCCTGATAGGACATGCCCATATAATCGAAGCCCATTTCGCGCGGCATGGTTTTCTTGAATACGTCTTCCAAAGCAGCCGTGGCCTGGTCCGAACTATACCCCGGCGCGGCGTTGCCTACGATCTCTGCGGAGCGATATTCGTTGTACCGCATGGTGAATTCCGGACCGGACCGGGTCTCGAATCTGGCCACCGCCGACAGCGGTAGCACCTCGCCCTGGTTGTTGCGGACATAGAACTGCCCGAGGTTCCCTGTGTTGGATCGGTAAGGCGCTTCGGCCTCCACGTACACCTGCCAGGTGCGGCCATAATTGTTGAAGTAGTTTACGAACAGGCCTCCCATGTACGCTTGAATGGTCTCATACACATCGTTAATCGCCACACCTTGCTTCAGGACCTTGTCCCTGTCGACGTTCACGAATTCTTGCGGTACGTCCGGCAAAAATGTGCTCGCCACGAAGCCGATTTCCGGGCGCTTGCGAGCCGCCGCAAGAAATGTGTCCAGATTGTTTGCCAGAAATTGGACGTCCTTGCCGGCACGGTCCTCGAGGACAAACGTAAATCCGCCTGACGTGCCCACGCCGGGGATCGCCGGCGGCGAGAAGCTGAAGACGGTTCCTGCCGGCAGCCGGCCAAGCTCCTGGTTCAGGTGTACCTTGAGGGCTTGAAATTGCTCTTCTCTCGTCTTGCGGGCGCTCCAGGGTTTCAAGGTAACGAAAAAGAAACCGTTGTAACTGGTCTGCACGAAGCTGAGCAAGCTGAACCCGACCACACTCGTGGTGTACTCCACGCCTGGCGTGTTGGCGAGGACCTTCTCAACCTCTCGGGCCGCCGCGTCCGTACGTTCCAACGACGCTGCATTGGGGAGCTGCATGTTGACGAAGAGGTAGCCCTGGTCCTCGTCAGGCAGGAAGCTCGAGGGCAGCCGGCTGCCAAAGAAGACACCCGCCACGCCGCAAGCCGCGAGCAGCCCGAGCACGAGGGCGCCCTTCCGAATCAGACCGCCGGACCAGCGGACGTAGCCTTCCGTGGCGCGTCCAAACAAGTGATTGAATCGGTCAAAGAACCGTTGCAGCAGCCCCCGACTCTTTTCCTTTTTTCGCAGCAACAACCCCGCGATCGCCGGACTCAGCGTGAGGGCGTTGAAGGCCGAGAGGACCACTGAAATCGCGATGGTAACGGCAAATTGTTGGTAGAGCTTCCCGGTGATACTCGGAATGAAGGCTGTCGGCACGAAGACTGAGGAAAGCACCAGCGCGATACCTACGACCGGGCCGGACAACTCGTCCATCGCTTTGCGGGCCGCGTCCTTCGGGGCGTCTCCCTCCTCGATGTGACGCTGCACACCTTCAACCACGACGATGGCGTCATCCACCACCAAGCCGATGGCCAGTACCAGCCCGAATAGCGACAGCGTATTAATGGAGAAGCCGACAAGCGGGAAGAAGATGAACGTCCCAACCAGCGAAACCGGCACGGCCAGCAAGGGAATGAGTGTAGCCCTCCAGTCTTGAAGGAAAAGATAAACCACGAGGATCACCAGCAGAATCGCAATCAAGAGGGTCTTGACGATCTCTTTCATGCCTTCCGTTACCGGAAGGGTCTGGTCAAGCGACACGGCGTAATCGATGTCTTCGGGAAAGCGCTGCTTCATCTGGGACATCAGCTTCCGGACACCTTCCGCCGTTTGAACTGCATTGGATCCGGGCAACTGGTAGACGGCGATGATGGCGCTGGGTTTGCCATTCAAACGGCCGATCAGGTTGTAATACTGCGCACCCAAGTCGACCCGTGCGACGTCCTTCACTCGAACGGTCCCGCCATTCGGATTTTCCCTCACTACGACGTCTCCAAACTGTTCCGGCGAGGTCAGGCGGCCTTGAGCCAGCACAGCATAGGTGAATTGCTGGTCTCTCGGAGCAGGTTCGCCCCCGACCTGACCGGCCGGGTTCACGGTGTTCTGCGCCTGGATGGCGTTGACGATGTCCGTGACAGTGATGCCCAGCTTCGCCAGTTGATCGGGCTTCACCCACAGCCTCATCGCGTACTGCCCGGCCCCAAAAATCTGCGTCTGGCCGACGCCGTATGCGCGTGCGATAGGGTCATTGAGATTGATGTAGGCGTAGTTCGCCAGAAACGTCTCATCGCGACTGCCGTGCGGCGAATATAAGGCGATCAGCATGAGCGGGGAGGTCACGGACTTTCGGATGGTAACTCCGTAGTTGTTTACCTCTGAGGGCAATTGCGCGGATGCAAGCTGCTCGCGCGACTGCATGAGGATCAGGTCCATGTTGGGATCAGTCTTCAGATCAAAATCGGCGAACAAGCTCGTTTGCGAATTGCCTGTGGCGTTTATCGAATACATGTAATCCATGTTGTCGACGCCGTTGACTTGCTCCTCGATCGGCGTGGCGACCGCTTGCTCGAGCGCCTCGGCATCGGCACCGACGTACGTGGCTTGCAACCTGATCTCCGGTGGGGCGATCTTGGGAAACTGCGCCACCGGCAAGGTCACGATGCTCACGGTGCCTACGATTACCGTCACAATCGCAATTACCATCGCGACTATTGGCCGTCTGATGAAAAATTTGGACATGGGTCCTGGTTCCTTTCCGAGCTTTCAGCCATCCGCCCTCAGCAATCAGCAAGCGAGGAATCCTGTGATTCTGCCGATAGCTGACGGCCCCCTTCTCACTCACCAGTCGCCCTAAATGGTTTGGCTTGCACCGGCATGCCGGGCCGGAGCAACTGTTGGCCCTCGACAACTACCCGCTCGCCCGGCTTCAGCCCGTCGCGGATCACCCACAGCGTGCCCGTCTTCTCGCCGACCTCAACCGGGCGAATGGCCACCTTGTCGTCGGGTCCCACGACGTCAACCTGGTAGCTGCCCTGCTGCTCGTTGACGGCGGCCTGCGGAATGACCAAAGCGTTCCGCTGCACGTCGATCACGGCGCGGATCTTGCCGTACTGCCCGGGACGTAGAACGTTGCCAGGGTTGGCGAAGAGGGCCGCCAATTGGATCGACCCCGTGTTTTGATCCACCGACCGGTCCGCGAAATAGAATTTGCCTTCATGAGAAAACGGTGTTCCGTCAGCCAGAATGAGCTGCAGGTTCCAGCGTCCCTGATCCGAACTTGAGAAGAGCTTCCGCAATTCGAGGTATTCCTGTTCGCTCACCGTGAAATAGTCGCGGATGGGATCGAGCGTTGAGACGGTCGTCAGGGCGGCGCTGGTCAGGCTTACCAAGTCACCTACCTGCGCCTGGGCAATGCCGACGATACCGTCGATGGGCGACGTGATCCGCGTAAAGCCGAGGTTAATGCTGGCGGTTTCGACCGCGGCCTGGCTGGCCTGAATCTGGGCCTTCGCAGCGGCAATGGCCGCGTTCGCGCTTTGCACTTGCGCTTTGTTAGCGAGGTTGGTCTGGACCGCGTCATCAAGATCCTGCTCGCTGACGGCCTCAGCCTTTGCCAAGGGAGTGTACTTGTCCACGTCAAGCTGGCTCTTGAGTTGGTTCGCCTCGGCCGTGGCAAGCTGGGCTTGGTCCTGAGTGAGTTGCGCTTGGGCCTGTGCTAACTGACCCTTGGCCTGGTCGAGCGCCGCCTGAAACGGGCGGGGATCGATCTCAAAGAGAAGTTGACCCTTCGTGACATACGATCCCTCAGTGTAATCCCGCCGAAGCAGATAGCCCGTTACTTGCGCTTTCACGTCCGCGGTCACCTGGCCGGCTAAAGTGCCGATCCATTCGCCGTAGACCGGAACATCCCTTTGCTCAACCGCGGCCACCTCCACCGCCGGCGCCGGCGGGGCCTGCCCGGTAGGCTTCGCTCCGGAGTGAGCAACGGCGCCTAGTATTGTGGCCACGACCAGGCCCAGTGCTGCCCACACCACGTGTTTCGGTTTGAGAACGGAATTGGGTTTCATTCGGTGATCTCCTTCATCAATGAACGTCGAGGCCGATGACTCGACTCGCCGGCTGAGCCCGAACGCCCCCTGCCGGCCCCGTTGCGGCTGCGCGGGCGGGCCTGTGCCTTCCGAGCTCTCTTCACCAGCCGCTCGACAACGTATTCGCAGTAGATACCCCTGGCGATCAGCCACGCTCCCTCGGCGACCATCGCCGTGAGCACTGCTTCGCCCTCCTGATCGATAAATGTCATCTCGCTGAGATCGACCTCAATTCGGCGGCTGTCGCCCGCTTGCCGGGCCTGATTCCACGCCGATTCGAGCTCTGACGCCCAGGGCTCAGTCAACTTACCCTCGACCTTTAGCCTCTGCTCTGCCCCGCTATCGAGAATCGTGATCTTCAGCACCTGGCACCCATCGTCCGCGTCAAAGAAAGCACCCCGGCAGCCAAACTTATTCCCAGCATTGCGTCGACATTAAGCCCTGTAAGAGCCTTGAGATATGGAGAACCTGAGGACGGGGCTAGTCTCCGAGTGCCGAAGCGGGAGTGCCGGAAGGTTGTCGCGTGCCGGAAGGTTGGCACTCGACAACCGGCTCCAGCTCGACCCGAGGAAGAGGAGGACTTGGAGGGATTGGCGAAGAGGGTCAGGAAGGCAAGACCGGAGAGAGGGCTAGCCGGACGTGTAGGCTTCAGGTTTCAGGAAGGTGCTGGAGCAGGGGTTGGTTGCTGAACCCTATGAGGCAACCGCTCTAGCCGCAGGCTGCGGAGCGCGAACGATCCCAAGCTTTGTCATTCGATATTGAAGCGTGGATCGCTTCATGCCCAACCGGCTGGCCGCACCCTGAGGACCGGCTAGTACCCAACTGGTGTCCTCCAGAACATTGAGAATGTGCTTGCGCTCAGCTTCCTCCAGCGTGTCTTGGCTACTGGCGCCAACCTTGCCGTTTGCCCCCGGCTGCCTGAGTCCTGAGATCGGCACCTTGAGCACCGGACCTTTCGAGAGAATCACCGCGCGCTCGATCACGTTCTGCAGCTCGCGAATGTTGCCGGGCCAGTGATATCGCGCCAGAGTCCCGAGGGTTTCCGAAGGGATCGTTTCGACACGCTTGTTCATGCGCCGGGAAAACTCCTCCGCAAAATGCCGGATCAGCAGCGGGATATCTTCCGGCCGCTCCCTCAGCGGCGGCACATGCACGGGAAACACGTTCAAGCGGTAGAACAGGTCAGACCGGAATTTCCCCTCCTCGACCATGGCGGACAAGTCCCGGTTGGTGGCTGCAAGCAGCCGTGCATCCGTATGGAGGGTCCGCCCGCTCCCTAAACGCTCAAACTCGCGCTCTTGCAATACGCGCAGCAGCTTGGGCTGCAACTCGAGAGGGATCTCTCCGACTTCGTCGAGGAAGATCGTTCCGCCGTTCGCCAGCTCGAACCGGCCGATCCGCTGCGTGACCGCGCCCGTGAAGGCGCCCTTTTCGTGGCCGAAGAGTTCGCTTTCGAGCAAGCCGGTCGGGATCGCGGCGCAATTCAGCTTTACGAACGCCCCGGCGCGGCGAGCACTGCGGTCATGGATGGCGCGTGCAATCAACTCCTTGCCGGTGCCCGTTTCGCCGTGAATCAGCACCGTCGACTCCGTAGGTGCAACCGTCTCCACCTGTCCGAGCGCCCGGCGCAACGCCGCGCTCTGGCCCACAATCTCGTCGAACTTCAATTCAGTTCGGATCTCATCTTCCAGATATAGTTTTTCCTGTGCGAGTTTGTCTTTAAGATCGGCGATTTGGCGGTAGGCTTTGGCGTTTTCCACCGCGATGGCGATCTGGCTCGCCACTTGGCTGAGGAACTCGACATCATCCTGACTGAAGGCTTTATCCTCTCGGCGGCCCAGTGCCAGGGTGCCAAGCGGACGATCGCGGCTGATCAAGGGCAGCAAGCAAACGCACTGAAAACCTTCGGCAACGGCGACCGAATTAGCGGGATCCAGGCCCGCTAAATCACGGCCCTGAAGGTTCAAGGGCTGGCCTGTCCGCAGGACGACAGCACTCCAACGCGACTCCTGACTTTGTGAGTCTTCACCGACGGGAATCAAATGTTCCTCTTCCACGAGGCCCTTGCCTTCCGGGAGGTCTTTGGCGTAGACGCGTAGCTGGTTGTTCTTTGAATCCAGCAACGCCACGCCCACAGTATCGCAGTGCATGACGCGCCGGACACTCGCTGCGACGGCGCGCAAGAGGTCGCGGAGTTCCAGATTTGAAACAACTTGATTCGTGACGTCGAGCAACAACCTTAGCCGATCACGCTCGGCTTGTAGTTCGGCATGCTTGCGCTCTAACTCCCGCTGAGCCTGCTGGGACTCCTCGAAGCTGAGCGCGGCATCCACGGCCAGGGCCACCTGGCTGGCCACGAGCATAAGAAAGCGTATTTCGTCCCCATTGTACGCGTCGGGCTCTTGGCTCCCGACAGCCAGACCCCCGACGCGGCGCTGTATGGTCGTCAATGGAAGTGCGCAGATCGAACGAATGCCATGCTTCTTTAGCGTCTCCACAGCCCGTGGAAACCGTGTCTCCTTGTCTAGGGCCGGAATCACCAAAGGCTGCTGGTGCTGGTAGACCCACCAACTCAAGGTCTCATCGGGCGCCAACTTGGGGACCTCCATGGGCGCACCCGCGTGATCGAAACACTTGATGCTCACCTCGCGAGTCTTGTCATCATAGATGCCGATCCCGAGGTAATAAAACTCCACCACGTCGCGCAATTCACGCACGAGATTCTTGAGAAATTCCTCCGAACAACAATTTGAATTGACGACCTGCGACAGCCGGAACAGCGCTTCGTACCGCGCAGTCGCGGTCTGCTGAGGCAGAGATTGGAGACCGCTGTTCATCTTGCGATCGTCCGACAGAAAGCCAGTCTCGAGCAGCATTCAAATTTGATGCCCCAGCCTCGCGGTCAGTTTCTGCACCACGCGTGCGGCAGTTCCAGGCCCCTCCTGCGGTCCGTCGCCTTCGCACTAAGATTTTTTTACTCAACCACTTAGCTCCAGCAGGGTCGACGATGGCCGCCGCCGTTTCACTTCCGCAGGGATCAACCAACCTTGGCGTTGGTGCCAGACCTCACGGCGGACCGGTGATGTTCGTCACGGACTTAATTTGAACCTTTTCTTAGCATTCGAAGTGTAAGGACGAACTTCTGTCTGGAGGAGTAGAAAATGAGAACCTGTCGATATCTGCTGATGCTCACGGTTGTCCTGGGCTTGGCCACCGCTTTCGGCTTGGCAAAGTCGCCCGATCAATCGGCGGGCAAGTCTGCGAACATCACCATCACCGCCACCACAGCTACACCGGACGGCCAACTGCAACCTGGTGTGTACAAGATGACGCTGCTCAACGCAGCGACCGCCCCTGAAGTGGCGTTCTACAAGGGCAACAAACTGATCTGCAAATGCCCGGTCAAGCTCGAAACTCTGCCGAACAGGGCCGCGTACACGGAAATGTTCGTTGAAACCGGCTCCAATGGGACTCGCATCCTGAAAACCGTCTCGGTCGGCGGCTGGACACAGAAAGTGATTTTCTCCGAGGCTGCTGCCCCGGGCTCCGGACGATAGCAACATCGCAAGACAACATGTGTGACCCACGGGTGGTGCACACGTCGCCGGATTCCGGCGGTTGTGCACCACCCGTTGTTTTCGGCTACCAGTGGAGCGGCGCCGGCATCCTGGTCCGGAGCCAATTGTCTGGCGCGGCGCTGCTGGGCTAGGATGACTGGGGGTTTCGCACATCTATGACGCTTGCCAGCACAGATCCCGCCGTGTGGATGATCTTTGGTTTCGGATTCGGGCTGTTCAGTTTCTTTCGCGGCTTCAAGATTTACCGCGAATACCGCGTCGTGGAGGACACGCCGCAGGCTCCGCTCCGCAGTGTGGCCATGGGCCTGGTGAGCGTTCGGGGCACGGCGTCGGGCGCGGAGCAGGTGACGAGTCCTGTCAGCCGGACCACCTGCTGCTACTACCGCGTCGAAATCGAAAAGTGGCAGTCGGACGGCAGAAGCGGCCACTGGAAGCATTATCGCACCCATGCCGGAGGCGTCCGGTTCCTCCTCACCGATCCTTCGGGAAGCGCCCTGGTGGACGCCTCGGGCGCCGAACTCGACTTTGAGCCCACCTGCGAGCGGCGCGCGAAGAACACGCTATTCTTCGGCATCGGCGGGGATACCGGGGAACTGGAACTGCTGAACTACATCACGCGCGTGAGCGCGGTGACCACGACCGGACCGGTAACCCTGGGCCTCGCTGACGGATCTCCAAGTGTCGATCTTCCGCTGGTCCACGGCAGCTTCCGTCTTAAAGAGTTCTGCATTGTCCCCGGACGGAATTACACCATCACCGGCACCTGCACCGAAAACCCCGAGGCCCGCGATGAGCACGATCGCAACTTGATCCTCAAAGGCCTGAACGAACCGACCTACCTCATCTCTGAGAAGCCTCTTGCCGCGCTTGAAAGCCGCCTTCGCGGGCGCGTCGTCCTAATGGTGTTTGGCGGCGGAGCGCTATCGGCGGTCTGCCTTGGACTCTTGCTGGTTCGACTTCACCTCTGGTGAGCACGACAAGCCATCTGACCGTCCCAATTGCGAGTTTGCACGCGCGAGCCGGTTCCCTTTTCACATACCTCTTGCTTACCGAGAGGTCGATCGTCTATCATGGTCTCGGTAACCGAGGGAGGATTTATGAGCAGACCCACCGACTTGGTTCAGGGCACTCTGGACCTTCTGATCTTGAAGATTCTGGCGCTGGAGCCGCTGAATGGCTGGGCCGTCAGCCAGCGGATGCGGCAGATTTCCGCGGGCGTCCTCCAGGTAAGCGATGGGTCGCTCTACCCGGCCTTGCACAAGCTGGAGCGGGAGGGTTGGATCAAATCGGAGTGGCGGCCGAGCGACAACAAGCGCCGCGCCAAATTCTATTCCCTCACGCGCCTCGGGCACCGGCAGCTCGAAAGAGAGGCTGCGGACTGGAGCCGTCTGTCGTCGGCCATCAGCCACGTGGTTCAGCTTGAGGAGGTGTGACCAATGCGGATCGAACATTGGCTTTACACTATTCCGCTGCGCCTGCGCTCACTCTTACGCCGCCGGCACGTCGAGCAGGAGCTTGACGAAGAGCTGCAATATCACCTCGAACAGAAGACCGGGCAATACATCGCCCGCGGCTTGAGGCCGCAGGACGCTCGCCTGGCGGCGCTCGGCGATATGGACGGGCTGGAGCAGCACAAGGAGGAATGCCGGGACACGCGCCGCGTGAATTATGTTGAAGACGTGCTGAAGGATGTGCGCTTCGGTTTGCGGCAGTTGCGGCGCAGCCCCGGCTTCACGATCATCGCGGTACTCACGCTCGCGCTCGGCATCGGAGCCAACACGGCCATCTTTTCCATGATCAAGGGCATCCTGCTGAGCTCCATGCCGTATCCGGAACCGCACCAG
>JASHPE010000199.1 GCA_030038235.1 Terriglobia bacterium | reverse complement strand
CACGATATCGCTCACGTCATAGACCGGGCCAAACGGTACGTGTCCGCCAAGGATGGCTGCGAGTTCACGCCGGGTTCGTTGCACAGTATAGGCACCGATTTCGGCGTAGACTGCGTTCTGATGCGTCGCGCGCTCCTGCTGCGAGCCAAAGCGCGGGTCGGTTGCCAGATCAGGACGGCCGATCAGCTGGCAGAGCTTGAGCCAGAACTCATCCTTGTGACACGCCAGGGCGATGAATCCGTCCTTGGCAGGCAAGAGCCCGAATGGCGCCAAGAACGGATGGCGATTGCCTTCCGGCCCTGACACTTTGCCCGCATAGGAGTATTGGTGGAGCACGCGCTCGCACACCGAGAGGACGCTATCGACCATCGGCACGTCCACATATTGGCCCACGCCCGTGCGCTCCGCCCGCCACACGGCCGCCATGATGCCGAATGCAGCCATGATCGCTGGAATCGTATCGCCAACCCCGGGGCCGATCTTGGTGGGGGTGCATCCGTCGGCCCCGGTGATGGCCATGATGCCACCCATGGCCTGCGCGACAACATCGTAGGCTGGCCAGTCCACATACGGGCTGGTCCCGGTCTGCGGGTCGCCGAAGCCGCGGATCGAGGCATAAACGATGCGGGGGTTGCGTTGGCGCAGCCGCTGGTAGGCAAGTCCGAGCCGGTTCATAACGCCGGCGCGAAAATTTTCGACGACGACCTGCGCTCCCTCGAGCAGTGTGAGGAACACCTCGCGGCCTTCCGGATGTTTGAGATCGAGGGCGAGCGAGACCTTGTTGCGATTGACGCTCTGAAAATATCCCCCAAATGCTCGCAGGTGATCATCAGGGTGAAACGGACCCATGTGGCGCGTGCCGTCTCCTTCGAGCGGCTCGATCTTGATGACCTCGGCGCCCTGATCGGCCATCATCATGGTGCAGAACGGACCGGCGAGCATCTGGGTGAGATCGAGGACGCGAAGGCCTTCGAGCGCGCCAGACGACCGCGCTTCGGTCATCGCTGCGCCCAATGGCTGCGGCGTTTGATCAAGACACGGCGCTCACCCTCGAACACCACGGTGTCGTTCTCCTTCACGCCCCAATGGCGGAAATGGACGATGCCGGCATCCTCGCGATCCGCGGGGATCGCTGCCAACACCTCGGTGAAAGCATAGAGCGTGTCACCGTGAAACACCGGATTGGTGAACCGGATCTTGTCGAGAGAAAGCTCGGCGAGCGCATTCTCCGCGGTGTCTTGCGAGGCAAGACCGATGATCAGTGCGGCGGTTACGCCACCAAAAGTGAGGCGCTGCCCGAAGCGATTTTGCTTCATGGCATGCTCATTGAAATGCGCTTGCGCGGTATTCATGACCAGGTTGGTGATCATGACGTTTTCGATCGCCTCAACAGTTTTACCGCGGGCGTGACGCATCACCGTACCCGGAACGAAATCCTCAAAATAGTTGTCTGCGGCAGTAAGGGCCGAGATCTTCATGCCTTCTGCTTTCCAAGCAAATGATCAGAAATGATGCGCAATTGAATCTCGGACGTGCCCTCGAAGATCTTGGTGAGGCGAGCATCGCGCCAGTAGCGTTCCACCGCGTGGAGCTTGGTGTAGCCGGCACCGCCGAAAATCTGCAGTGCTTCGCTGGTCGCCCGCTCGGCCATCTCGCTGGCGAACAACTTCACCATCGATGCTTCCTTGTCGCAACGTTGGTTTTGATCGATCTGGTCGCAGACGAAATACATGAGTTGGCGCGCCGCCTCGATTTCCGTCGCCATCTGGGCGAGCTTGAAGCGGATCGCCTGGAACTCGCCGATCGGCTGCCCGAATTGAACACGCTCCTGGGCGTAACGCGTCGCATCCTCAAGTCCGCCCCGGGCGAGCCCGATGGCACGGGCCGCCGTGTGCGCTCGTGCCTTCTCGAGCCCCTGGCTGACGACGTAGAACGCTCGACCCTCCTCGCCGAGAAGGCATTCCGCGCCCACCCGGCAATTGTCAAAGGACAGCTCGAAGGTCTTCCAGCCGAAATAGCCGATCTTGGGGATGGGGTTCCCGGCACAGCCTTTCGGCAATTCCCCGCGCGGCTTTTCGATCAGGAAGGTGCTCAGTCCCAAATGCCGGCGCCGGTTGTCGGGCGGCTCCGAGGTACGGGCAATCAGCATGATGTAGTCGGCACCGTCGGCGAAAGTGCACCAATACTTGTTACCGTTGATGACCCAGGAATCTCCCTCCTTGCGCGCCCGGCAGGTGATATTGGCAATGTCGGAGCCCGCGCCCGGCTCCGACATGGAGAATGCTCCGAGAAATTCCCCTTTCGCCATGCGGCTGAGATAGCGGCGCTTCTGCTCTTCGTTCATGGCGCGCGATCCGATCAGCCCATTGCCGCGCGCAACCAGCGAGGCAACACTCATCCAGGCGCGTGCCAGCTCCTCGGTGATCAGGCAATATTCAAATACGCCAAGCCCTAGACCGCCATACTCTTCAGGGATGGTGATGCCGAAATAACCCATCTCGGCGAGCTTGTCCCTGAGCTCCATGGGAATCTCGCCTTGTTCGGGATCAAGCTTGTTGGCGAGCGGGAGGACTTCGCGCATGGCAAACTCTTGCGCGCTCTGCGCAATCAGCCGGCGCTCCTCGGTGATGTAGCTCATGGAGCAGCACCCCGTTTATTGATCAGGTTCGTGCGTTTGAAATCGATGACAGGCGCTGCCTTTTGATTGAACCCCTGTGTGTGCCAGGTGACGATTCCCGTGGTGTTGTTGCTCGCCGATTCACGTCTGGCAACGACGGTCGAAACGGCCGTAAGCGTGTCGCCGGGATAGACCGGTGCCGCAAAGCCGAGCTGCTCCACGCCCAGAAAGGCGCCGCCGCCCTCGGAGAGATCCTCGACCGTCAGCCCAAATACGGTGAGGAATACCAGCATCGGATTGACCACCACATCGGGATGGCCATGCGCCTTGGCGAATTCGACATTCGTATAGAGCGGATTGAAGTGCAGCGTGAGCGTGGTGAATAGGGAATTATCGCCGTGATTGAGCGTACGGCCCCAGTGGTGCTCGAACCGGCGTCCGATTTCGAAGTCCTCATAGGAGTGCCCCTTCGGCTTGAGCACCGCCCGCGCCAGAAAGGCAGGCGTCATGGCGTTGCCGCCTGCGGGACGCAGAGCCGGGTCAGATCGCTGACCCGCTCGAGCCGGTCGAAAGCGCCGACCGCATCCGCAATCTGCTCGGCCCGCGCCCGCCCCAAAACCGGATCGGCTAGCGTGAAGAATTTTGCCGCGAGGCGACGTCCTTGCGCGGCCAAATCGCTGGCCGGCACGCCAGAGTCGAAACGGGTCGTGACCGTGCGGCCGTCGACCAGCGTCACCTTCAGTTCGGCCAGCGTCGACGGCCAACCCGGCACGAAATCCACGACAATCTTATCGCGCAACCGCGTGACGGCCGGATCGTTGGTCAGTCGCTCGCTATAAGTGTCGGGGCGACCGGTGTCGATTCCGGCAAGCGCGAACGCAGTGGTCAGCCGCAGCGAGAACTTGGCTTCGAGCCCAGTCTTTGGAGCAAGGATGTGACAGACCGTGCTCGCGCCCGATTCCACACGCAACTCCGCAGCCTGCACGGCATCGGGCGTGATGGCATGGTCGTCGCGCAGGGCGCGCGCACACTCGATCGGCGCATGTGTGAGATAGCAAGAGGCATGATATTTGAAGAGATTGTTGTGCAGATGAAAGCCGACCGTCGTGTCCGCGAGCGCCGCCTGTGGATGAAGATCCGGCCCATGGGTTGCGGCAAAACCTTGGGAGCATTCGAGCACATCCGCTCGGCTCGAAAATCCGCGCGCCGCGAGCTTGGCGGCCATCAATCCGTTGCGCGCGGCCAGGCCGGCGTGCAGCGGCTTGCACATGGTGCCGAACATCGATTTGAGCCCGGCCGCTTGAGTTCCGGCAATGCCCAGCGCGATCGCGGTCGTCTCGGCGTTCAAGCCGAGGAGATGCGCACAAGCGGCGGCCGCCCCGAAGGTGCCAATCGTGGCCGTAGCGTGAAAGCCCTGGGTATAGTGACCTGGCAGGACCAGCGCGCCGATCCGGCAGGCTGTCTCGTAGCCAGCCACAAACGCCGCCAAAAGCTCGCGCCCGCTCGTGCCGCGCGCCTCGGCGAGCGCCACCAAGGCCGGCATGATCGCGACGGTGGGATGGCCGCCCATGGCGAAATTAACGTCGTCATAGTCAAGCGCGTGAGATGCCGCGCCGTTAACGAGCGCTGCTTGCTGGGGCGACACTCTGGCCGGATGGCCGATCAGGCTCGCAATCGGGGTCGCGCCCTCCTCAAGGGCTTCATCTCGTAGCAGTCCCGTGAGCGTCTCGCTCGCGCCCGCAAGGGTGACCGCGACAAAATCGAGCACGCACTGGCACGCCAGTGTGCGAACGTCCTCGGGCAGGGGGTCGTAGTCAGTCGTCGCCAGGCGCCGCGTGAGCTCCGCCGTCACCGACAGATCGCTGGGCACCGGCCGCGTGATCGTCGCGGTTGCCATTGTTTCCTCCGTTTTGGTCAAGGA
>JASHPE010000198.1 GCA_030038235.1 Terriglobia bacterium | reverse complement strand
GCAAAGCTTCGGGTGCCCCGAGATTTGCGCCAGTCCGGGGGCGCTTTTCACCAGCGTGTAGCGATGATTTCTCGTTTCCAGCTCGATCACGGCGCCGTCTGCGAGTTCGGCGAGGTAGATGCCATCATCCTCGGCTTGCGGGCCCTGGCATTGAGCACCGATTTCGTCAGTAGCGATCGAGTGAATCATCAACGGCTCCTCCCAACGTGTCTCCAAGCACGCCGCTCACCAAAGCTTGCCCACGGTTGAAGTGCCTCATATGAAGGAGGTTCGGTGAAACCGCCCTCTGGGTCTGATATCGGCAGAATTACCGCTGTACGTTAGAAGTTACACTGGGGTTTGAGAGAAAGGCCGCCGGTTGCGACGGGTGACCGCCGCGCGCTGTCTTTCCTTGGGCACTTTACATGGCCAACGAGGGCATCAACTCAGCAGATATGGAAACATGGGTATAGCTCGTGGGCTTGCGCGGTGGGCGGCCTTCGCCGTCGGTCCAAAGTGCGAAGACGCGGAAAGTGCATTCGCTTGGCTTGCTGCCTGATCAGTTCGAATTGGTTTGAATTCAGTTTGGAACGCTAACGGCACGCCATGTAAGATTCGCCTGTGATCTTGCCGTTCCTGTCGAGCTGAAAGGTCAGAGAGCAGGTGCTTAGAGACGCGGGGAGTTCCTTGGAGAGGGTGACCGGAGTGTCGTGGTAGCGGCAGGAGAGAAAAATCGGCAGCGATCGATAGTCCTTCAGATTCCAGGACTGGCTCACTTTGCTTCCGTTTCGCTGCTCTGAGTCCGGAGCCAGGTCATAATCGTGAGCCCTATCCCTGTTGAAGACAGAGATTCGCTCGAATGGGTGCTGCGCTTTCTCAGGCTGCGCGCTCCATCCTTCTACGTGCTCCGCCGCTACCGCAACCGTAATAGCGGGCGGGCAAACCAGAGGCTGCTCTGCCGGTTGGGCCTTCTCGAGTCCGGCGCGGCCGCTGATCCCAATGGCAAGCGCGAGCGCTACCGCCGGCGCGAGGATGTACTTACTCGACGACATAGAACGCATCTCCATCATTAACCGGCTTCGCACTCTTCGCGCCGCCTTGGAATCGAATCCAACGCTGGTGAACGGGCTGGCCCAGCCACTGGTCCCAAACCTGGATTCCGTTGCTGTCCTGTTTCACGTAGACTGCCGCGTGCGACGTGCCGTCCAGACTGTTTGTGTATTTGCCGGTGGAACTGAAGGTGGCGATGACCGTCCCGGCAGCGATCGCGGGATCGCCCTTGACGAGCTTTCCCTGTTTCCATACGCTCGTATTGGGCGCTCCGCCCGCCGCCTGAACAAAAGCGACGCACTGACCGGTTCCCACGACTTTACCATCATACGCCTGAGCGTTTCGGGCCAAGTAGGGCATGCTTCCAGTCTCCTTGTTAAATTCGTTGGAGGGCTGGCTTACGTACTCGCTGCCCGATCTTGCCGACGATCCGGTACTTGCCGCGAATCACCGCGCCCTCCGTCCAGAGGCTCGACTCCACCAGCGGCGTCCCGTCCAAAGGACAGTGCGAGTGGTGATCATTATGATCGCTTTTGCAAGTGGGGCAGGTTTTCATAGCCTAGGAGTACCCGGTTCGACTGCGCGCAGCATATCACACGGTTGTTAAGAGGAAGGGAACATCGGGGTCAGCGCTTTCTGCCTGGTAGCCACGCCCTTGCCCGACACCAAAGTTACGATCCGCACCGTTCGTCCAGCTTGCTCGATTGTCTACGGAATGCAATGGAGCTGTGTTGGCCAACTCGGATCGAAGAGCATAGTCGCGTCGCCGGCGTCAATTACCAGAGTCACCCTTGGTAAATGAGCCGTCGGTCCCGTGCCAACCGGGATCTTAAAGGTGAACTTCCCGTTGCTAAGACTGCCCGGCGGATCCGCCTCCTCGGAAACAAAGGCGAAAATGTCGCTCTTCGAGGCGGGTTCGTTCCTGTTGACCAACAGGCTTACAGGCTCGTTTTTCGGGCCTGTCCAAGTGAATTCCTTGGCGACGCCTGGGGTGCTCAAACTCCGATCCCCAATGGTGAGCACGAAGGTGGTGTCCGGGCTGGGCGGCGCTACGCTGACGGTATATTTAAGAGCCAACGCCTTGCCGTCCGGATAGAGAGTCTTCTGAACCTTCGTGGCCTTGGCTAAAAAGAGCCCATATCCAGGCTTTGACTGAGCATTCGGCGGCGCGAGCTTGCTGATAGGGCCGTCAGGGCTGAAGATTCCTGCGAGGTCATCGGCTGTGAAGTTGGTGCGGAACTTCGCCCTTAGCTCACTGAGTGTCGTACAAAGGGTCCCCCCGCCGGGCGCGGGAGGCGGCTTCGGCCGCAGAGCGGTCAGCGCGGACTCCGACGGCACCTTGAGCAAGTCGGCAACAGTCTTGTCGATGTGGCCCTCCTGGTCCACGGCGAAGCTGAAATTGGAGACGGCCGAATCAATCGGCGGTACATAAGTCTGCAAGCAGTTAGTCTTGGCATCTTCTTGCTTGTCAGGCGCAGCCTGTTCAATGAGGCTGAAGCACGTCGATAAGCCTGTCAGCGCCTTCATGTACTCGGAGTTCGCATCCTGCTTCAGTTGCCCGCTGTGACAGCTCGGCGGGACGACCTTCTGAACTGCGGAAAACGCACCAGGGACAGGTGAGCTTGGGTCGACGGACGTGTTGTACGAAACTGTGCACAACAGGGCGAGCAGGGGTGAGTCGTTCGATTGCAACTCATCAAGTACCTTTGCCCCGTTTTGCACGCCAAAGCCTTCCACCTGGGATCTCCGCAGAAATGTCCGCCACTGGGCGATGTAGTCCTGCTGGTACTTCTGCGTGAGTACAGGTTTGAGGCTGGCAAGGTCCGAAGGAACGTTAGCCTGTTCTCCCAATACACATTTGGCAGATGCCATCGATGGGCTAGTAGCCTGGCCAAGTACCGTCTGCCAGGCATCTTTTGTAAATGCTCCTTCAACAGTGGCTGAACTCCAAGCTGCGCTACGCTTGAAGCTCACAGAAGGATACTTCTTCGAAGCTTCGTCGATGATTCCCTTGTAGACACTGTCTGGCCCGATGAGAGGAAGCAAGTACTGCTGCGCTCCCGCAACGACATCGGCATCAGCCTGCGCGAAAAGAGGGTTAGTTGGACGGAACTCGCCGAGGTAATAGTCAAACTGCTTCTGGGCAAGAGCATCTTCATTCTCAGCCGGCGATCTCCCGTTGAGCCATCGGTTCGTTAGCACGCCGGATATCCCTTTCGGGTCACAATTGCCCGGATTCGACGTGGTGATGAGGTAGGCTTTCAGGTCGTCGTAGCCAGTGCCGTATCCCGGGTTCGATGTCCGTATACTCTGAAGACGACTCTTGAGCGTTTGCCGAACAGGATCCAAGAGCAACTGCTGAAACCGGTTGAAGTAGGTCTTCCGGGCTGCGTCATAGATGTCGTTGCCGCTGTAAAGCCACCAGCGCTCCTTCAGAGGTCGATGCGCACGGTCGTAGTCGAGATTCTGGAATGCCACCCGGAGCTTTTCAAGTTGGCTCACAGTGTCGGGAGGCTGGAACTGCTCGGCATCAGCGACTCTGGAAATTAAGGAACGATTGTTGAAAAAGGACACGGTAAAGCCCGCCGCAAAGACGAGGCATGTGGCGGCAGCCGTAGCCAGCAGCGCTCGTCTCCAGAAGCTGACTTTGCTGCTCGATCCGCTGGCTCC
>JASHPE010000197.1 GCA_030038235.1 Terriglobia bacterium | reverse complement strand
ACAGCCGCTTAACTCTTGAATGCTTACAGCTTTACCCCGCAGAAACTGGTGTTATTTACCGAGTTCAATGTAATAATGACGTAAAAGCAGCAAGAAACAAATGATTTAAGCTGCATTTCCGAGACGTCATTCCTTCTTTTTCTGATTTTCGGCCAACTTCCTTTTCCTTTCCTCCACCCAGTTGGGCTTGACAACCTGAGGTGCGCGGCCGATGCCCAATGCGCCCGCCGGCACATCCTGAGTTATGGTGGACCCTGCGGCGACGTAGGCGCCACGGCCTACTCGCACCGGCGCCACCAGCATCGTTCCGCTGCCGATGAAGACGCCGTCCTCAATGTAGGTTGTGTTCTTGTTGACGCCGTCGTAGTTGCAGGTTACGGTTCCGGCGCCGATGTTAGCTTCTTCGCCGAGATCGGCGTCTCCTAAATAAGTTAGGTGCCACGCTTTCGTGCCGCGTCCGATGCGGGATTTCTTGACTTCCACGAAATTGCCGATTCGCGACTCAGGCTCGAGCACGCCGCCATCGCGCACGTGGGCGAACGGGCCGAGTATGCTGTCGGAGCCGATTTCGGAGGCTGTGATGATGCACACGGGCCGCACTGTGACACGATCGCCCAGAGTGGAGTCGGTGATGGTGCTGTAGGGTCGTAGGAGGCACTCGGAGCCTACCCGGGTTGCTCCCAGCAGGCTCACGCCGGGCTCGATTACCGTGTCGCGGCCGACCGTCACCGCGTCGTCGATATACGTGGCCTCTGGATTCACGATCGTGACTCCGTCGCGCATCAGAGAATAGGCTTTGCGCAAGCGCAGGATTCGCTCGACGGCCGCGAGCTCTATGCGATCGTTCACGCCCAGCACCTCGCGCGGGTCCGCGACCGGAACCGTTTCGGCACGCAGGCGTCCCCGTACCAGAATCGACACGAGATCGGTCAGCAGATACTCCTTTTGCGCGTTGGTGTCCCTAAGGTGGTCGAGTGCGGCCAGGAGCTTCGGACGCGAGAAGCAGAGGATGCCCGAGCTGACCTCTTGAATCCGCCTCTCGCGCGGCGTCGCAACTTTTTCCTCGACGATGCGCCGTACCCGCCGGTCGCGCCCGCGCACGACACGTCCGTACCCCGTGGGGTCATCGAGCCGCATGGTGAGGATGGTGACGGCAGCGCGGCGCTTCCGGTGCGTGTCCACCAGAGTCCGAAGCGTTTGCGGGGAGAGCAGAGGCGCGTCGCCTACCAGCACCGCCAGGTCGCCGGTGCCGGAGCGTTCCAACTCCTCGCGCGACACCATGAGGGCGTGGCCGGTGCCGAGTTGCTCGCGCTGTTCGACGAATGTCAGGCCGGGCCGTGCGAACGTCTCGTGGATGGCGTCTGCTTGGTGGCCTACCACCATGTAAACGTGCTCGGGCCCGGACGCAAACGCCGCGCGCAGCGAATATTCACCGAGCGGCTGCCCGGCGACGCAGTGCAGGAGCTTTGAGCGCCCGGACTTGAAGCGCGTCGCCTTTCCGGCTGCCAATATCAGGACTGAGAATCGAGGGTCGGACATGAAGTTCACTCCACGGATTCCAGATAACGAATGACTGTTGTCAAGCGATTCTAACACGGTGTCAGACGGTTGCCGAGCCACGTAGCTAAGGAGAGCTAGCCTAGCTTCTGGCAGGGCACACTCTCAGAGCCGCGAAAACTTCGAGTCGGGACGCCAAGAGCCGGCCAGCGCCCTGTCAACCTTGCGCAGAACCCACGCCGGTGGTGTATACTCCACGTGCGTCGGCAGATTTGATTTTCGTCTACTACTCATTTCTTATAAGCAACTCTGCGTTGGCGTAACATCTGACGCGAGTCGCGGCGAGCTTAAAGATGTCAAAGCCTGCCGAAACGGGTGCGCTTCCCGACCTGCTCCTTGCGAACGCCGGCCAGCCCTCCGTTCCCCTGTCCGAGCGCCGCGGGACTCTGTCTCGACAATTCGCAATTCAGGCGGCGTTCTGGGTTGCCTTCATTCTGCTGGATTCAGCCTCCACCGCCTTCCGGACGTGGGCGGGTACGCCCGCCTGGTATCTGCCCGCTGGTCTGAGCCTTGCCATTCTGGTTTGGGGAGGCATGCGATATGTGCCCGCGGTGCTTGTCGCTGGCGTCACGGCTTGCGTCTTCAACTACCACCGCGGCTTGTTCTCCTGGGCCGGGCTCCCCGGGATTGTCGTCATGGACCTTGCTTACGTTGCCGGCGCCGCCTGGCTCCGGAGCATCTGGCACATTGATCTCAGGTTTCGCCGCCTACGGGATGTCGGTGGCCTGGCGCTCTTTCTGATTATGGGAGCGTTGCCATCCGCCCTGGTCGGTGTGCTGGCATTGCTGGGCGACGGCCTGATTGCGCGAGCGGACTTCGTAAAGGCCGTTTTCAATTGGTGGGTGGGCGATTCGATCTCTGTTGCCTCTTTTGCGCCCTTTCTCCTGGTGCATGTGGTGCCGCGATTGGACGCATTCGTCGGGCCTGCTGACCCCGCCTCGCCCGCCGCGGCCCGGCGCGCGTGGCGGCAGACGCTCCCGGCTGCTTTCGAGGCGGGTGCCGAACTGGCAGCTATAGTTCTCGCTATCTGGCTGGCCTTCGGTTTCGGGCCAGCGGTCCCCTATCAGCCCCTTTACGTGCTCTTCTTCCCGGTCATCTGGATGGCGGTGCGCCACGGCCTGCCGGCGGCCACCGTGGGCGTGCTGATGATCAACGTAGGCGTGATGATTGCCGCCCAACTCACCCGGCCGGCGGTGAGCGGTCTCCCCCGGTTGCAACTCGTGATGCTGGCGCTGGCCGTGACCGGTCTCTGCGTGGGGGCCGTGGTAAGCGAGCGGAGTTTGGCTGAAGCGGCGTTGAGCGACAGCGAGCGCCGGTATCGGGTTCTCTTCGAGTCCGCCGGCGACGGAATTTTTCTGATGCGGGGAGAGCGTTTCACGGACTGTAATCACAAAGCCCTCGAGATGTTCGGCTGCGCGCGCGAACAGCTGGTCGGGCAGACTCCATACGCGTTCTCCCCGTCGCAGCAGCCGGACGGAGCGGATTCGCGGGAGGCTACGCTCGCGAGAATTGCAGGCGCTCTCGATGGCAAGATCCTTCACTTCGATTGGCGGCATCATCGCGCCGACGGAACGCCGTTCGAAGCCGAAGTCACGTTGAGCCGGCTCGACATTGCCCGGGAACCCCATGTACTGGCTATGGTGCGGGACATCACCGATCGCAAGGGCGCCGAAGATGAGGCGCGGCGCGCGTTTGAGCAGCTCCGCGCGCTCGCCGCGCATATCGAGAGCATCCGGGAAGAAGAGAGAAAAAGGCTGGCCCGCGATATTCACGATCAGCTCGGCCAGACCCTGACCGCGTTGAAGATTGATTTGACCGGGCTGCTGCGTGACCTGCCCGCAAGCGCAGGTCCGCAGGCGAAGAAGGCGGAATCCATTCTGAAGCTCTCGACGGAAACCATCCAGGCGGTACGCCGTATCGCCAGCGAGTTGCGGCCCGGGGTGCTGGACGACCTGGGCTTGGTGGCTGCCGTCGAATGGGCGGCCGAGGAGTTCCAGTCTCGCACCGGTACCGCGTGCAAGCTCGAATTGCCGGCGGAGGGCGCGGCTATCGAGCCTGCCCATGCCACAGCGATTTTTCGGATCTTTCAGGAAACCCTGACCAATGTGGCGCGGCATGCCAGGGCCACGCGAGTGGACGTGAGGCTGGCTCGCTCGGAAGGCGACCTGATTCTGGAAGTCTACGACAACGGTGCGGGCATTCCCGACGAGAAGCTTACGGAGACACACTCGCTCGGCATTCTGGGCATGCGCGAGCGCGCCGCGCTCCTTGGAGGCAATCTGGTCATTCGGGGCGTTCCCGGAGAAGGGACGGCGGTGACGGTACGGATTCCGGAGGCTCGTCGCGTGACGGGAGAATTGGGGTCATGATCCGGGTTCTCATCGCGGACGACCACGCCATACTTCGCCGAGGGCTGCGTGAGATCCTGGCGGGTGAACTCCGGGACGTGGTCTGCGGCGAGGCCGAGAACGCGCAGCAGCTTCTGGCCCAAGTCGAGGCCCACGAGTGGGACCTGATCATTCTGGACGTCACGATGCCGGGACGCAGCGGCGTGGACGTGCTCAAGGACCTGAAGCGGATGCGGCCCAGGCTGCCCGTGCTGGTTCTGAGCATGCATCCCGAGGATCAGTACGGAAAGCGGGTTCTGAAGGCGGGCGCATCCGGTTACATGAACAAAGAAAGTGCGCCCGAAGAATTGATCCGGGCAATCCGCAAGGTTGTCGCGGGCGGACATTACGTGAGTTCCGGGCTTGCCGAGAAGCTGGCCCTCGATTTGCACGAGGACTCTGGACGGCCGCCGCATGAGATCTTGTCCGACCGGGAGTTTGAGGTTCTTCGCAAGCTCGCCTTGGGAAAGAGTGTGACTCAGATTGCCGAAGAACTCCATTTGAGCGTGACCACAGTCAGCACCTATCGCGCCCGCATCCTGGAAAAGACAAACATGACGAGCACCGCCGAATTGATGCACTACGCTTTGCGCAATCAACTCGTCGATTGATGGTCTGTAGCCAGCCGCCCTTGTGGTGCATAGAACTTCAAACAGCACACCACGCACCAAAGGCCCCGCATCTTGTAGTGCAAACCACGACATCCGCAGGAGCGGGAATCCTACAGGAAAATCAGGCTTT
This sequence comes from Terriglobia bacterium, assembly GCA_030038235.1. GTDB lineage: Bacteria > Acidobacteriota > Terriglobia > UBA7540 > UBA7540 > Gp13-AA77. The sequence goes on along the minus strand of JASHPE010000197.1, from coordinate 6,834 downwards.
CAGTAATGGCGCTGCGGCCCGCGAACAGGCATGCTGAAGTCGAAGCTTCATGCGGGTATTGATCGCCGACGATTCACCCCTTTTCGTAGAGCGCGTAACCGCCGTGCTGGCGGATTTGCGTGAGGTCGAAGTTGTCGGGTTTGCCGGCACCGTACCTGAGGCAGCCTGCGCCGTCCGCAGTTTGAATCCCGACGTGATGATTCTCGATATCGAGATGCCGGGAGGAAGCGGCATCGATGTTCTCGATGGCATTCCCAGAAGCCAGATGAGGCCGGTCGTGATCGTCCTCACGAACCACGGCAGCCCGCAGTATCGCAGGAAGTGCCTGGAAAGGGGGGCGCATTTCTTCCTCGACAAGGCGGCTGACTTCGAAAAGCTGCCCGCACTGCTGCACGGCTTGAATCGCGAGGCGTCGAAGTAGGCCCGGCCGGCGGCACACGAGATTTACCTCGCCGCGCTCCGCCGGCGCGCGCGGGCACGAAGGAACAGGATGGAAATGACCAAGCTTACGATTGCCGCCCTCGCAGGTTTTCTGGCGGGTGTGGCGGTTTCCTGGACCGCAATTCGCTCCCTGAAAGCCAAGATCAAGCTTTACGAAACCTACATACATGACCGGATTGACGGAACGCCTGAAGCTCGAATCGACGCGCCGAAGTCCTGAAGCGCCGGCGCGCCTTTTCCAATCGCTGGGAAAAAACAAGATTTCGCAGAAAGAAAGAAACGTGTCCGTTCGAGACCTTGCCAAAAGTGGGAGGCGGCGCCAGCGGTTCGGAGACCTGATCGCCACCGCCGCAATCATGCAGCCGGTATTCGCCCTGGCGCGCAAGATCGCCGGGTGCGATGTGACAACTCTCATAGCCGGCGAGACGGGAACGGGCAAAGAATTGCTCGCCCGCGGCATTCATGGCCTCAGCTCGCGATCCAGTGGACCCTTCGCAGCGTTCTCCTGCGCCAGTCTGCCGGTAGATCTGGCGGATGATGAGCTCTTCGGGCATGAGCGAGGTGCTTTCACGGGAGCGGTCACGGCCCGCGCCAGGCGATTCGAGGCTGCTCAGGGCGGCACGCTTCTTCTGGATGAGATCGGGGACCTGCCCTTGACGCTGCAGGCCAGGCTGCTGCGGCTCCTACAGCAGAGGACCTTTGAACGTCTCGGCAGCAACACGCTCCAAAAGTCCGACATTCGTCTGCTCTGCGCCTCACACCGCGACCTCGCCGCGATGGTGAAGCAGGGGACGTTCCGTCAGGACCTCTATTACCGCCTCAACGTCGTCGAGCTTCGGGTTCCGGCCCTGCGCGAGCGACGCGAAGACATCATGGTGCTCGCCGAACATTTCCTATGGCGCTTTGCGCGGCAGTTCCAGAGCAAGGCCGCGCGATTTAGTTGTCCGGCGCTGCAGGCCCTGGACGAATACCACTGGCCGGGAAACGTGCGGCAGCTGGAGAATGTCATACAGCACGCGGTGGTCCTGGCTGAAGGCGCGACCATTGAGCTGCGGCATTTGCCGGTCGCGGTGCGCCTGGGCTCCCAGCCCGCCCGGATATCCTCATGACTACAGCGGCACTGGTGTGGACTCTACGATCTCGCGCAGGATAGTCTCGGCCTGCTCCGCTTGCTTGAGAGTGGAGACATAGCGCGAACTGACCACTGTGCGGTGCGCAAGTACCGGCACCGCCAGTCGCTTGAAATCATCGGGTATCGTATAGCTGCGTCCTTCAATCAAGGCCAGCGCCTGCGCCGCGTGATAGAACGACACCGACCCGCGCGGACTAACGCCCAGGCTCAGGTCTTCGTGATGCCGGGTCCTTTCCACCAGGGCCAGGGTGTAACCCACCAAATCTTCATCGACCTTCACCGCCCGCACTGCATGCTGAATCTCCGCGACCTCCTCAGCGCTCATTACCGGCGCCAGGGAATCGAGCGGATCGCGCGCCGAATTGGCCAGGATTTCGCGTTCGCTCTCGATGCTCGGGTAACCCATACGGACCCGCAGCAGGAACCGGTCCAATTGACTCTCGGGCAGCGGATAGGTTCCATGATGCTCGATCGGATTCTGGGTGGCGATCACCAGGAACGGCTGGGGCAGCGCGTGGGTGGTCTTCTCCACAGTTACCTGGTTTTCGTTCATGGCTTCGAGCAGCGCGCTCTGGGTCTTGGGTGTGGTGCGATTGATTTCGTCTGCGAGGACGACGTTGGCGAAGATCGGACCGGGCCGGAACTCGAAGCGTTGCGTCTCGAGACTGAAGATGCTGGTGCCGATCACGTCGGCGGGAAGCAGGTCCGAGGTGAATTGAATGCGCTGGAAGCCACAATCCAGAGACCGGGCAAGAGCGCGCGCCAGCGTAGTTTTGCCGACGCCCGGAACGTCTTCAATCAACAGATGGCCGCGCGCGAAAAGGGTCACCAGCGCGAGTTTCACGGCTTCGTCTTTGCCGCGGATCACGCTGCACACGGCGCCATCCAGGCGCGAAACCGCCTCGGCATAGGCGCCCGCGCCGGCAGGCTCTATGTCCGCGCCGCCCGCTTCGTGAGTGCTCGCCAAGCTCATCAGGCCGCTGCCAGTTGCTGTAGCGCCGGTGTCCCACCGGCGACGCTCGAACTGAAAAATCGCCGGTGTCCCACCGGAGCGCTCGAACTGAAAAATCGCCGGTGAGGACACCGGAGCGCTCGAACTGAAAAATCGCCGGTGAGGACACCGGCGCTACAGCAAAATGTTGGACGCCGCGCCCGCAATCTGGTAACTTCAGATTTCCGGGCGATTAACTCAGCGGTAGAGTGCTACCTTCACACGGTAGAAGTCAGAGGTTCGAATCCTCTATCGCCCACCATGATTCTAGCGGAGTTCCGCCGCAGAAAACCAGCGTATTGAGCCTCCCGCAGGCCCGAGCCTCGGAAAAGGCAGGTATCAGTCTTCCGGATGTGGTCGCGTTTACTTGCAATGAAGGCTTGAACGAGTTGGATGATGTAGGCTAGATATGTCGGCCTTTACGGGAATCGGGCGGCATTCGCTCCCGGTCAAATGCCACCCGTTTCCAGACGGTTCGTGGGCCGCGCTCCGTCAGTTCTTGAAGACGTAGGTTGCGCCCAGGTATTCGGAATCGATGGTGCCCTCGTAGGCGCCGACGACCGAGAACGAAGTCACAATAGTCACGGCGTGACCGAAGTGCGCCGATTCGGCGCCGTCGGACGCCGTCAGTTCGCCCGTGTAGGTCGAGGTGGTCGCCCAGCCCGTCTTCGGCTCGGCGTACAGGTAGGCGGCGCCCTGGAGATCGTTGCCGCTAATCGCCACATTGGGAGCGCCGACGATAAGGTAAGTGCCGGTGGTGGCAACGGCATAGCCGAAGTTGTCGCCTTCGTTGCTGGTCGAGGACGTCACCTCCGCCGTTTGGGTCCCGGTCACCCATCCGCCCGTGGGCTCGACGAAGACGTAGACCGCGCCGGTCTCGGTGTTCACGCCCGGCGCTCCGATCGCCACCGTGTTGGAGGTACTGCCGCCGATGGCGACCGAGTACCCGAAGTCATCGTACATCACGCCGTTGGACGCCGTGAGCTTGGCGGTATAGGTCGTCGTCGAGACCCAACTGCCCTTCGCCGGCTTTTCGTAAATGTAGGCGGCGCCCAGATCGCTCGACGCAAAGGGCGACCCGACCACAATCGTGTTGCCGCTGATGGCCACCGAAGACGAGAAGTAGTCGTCCTGAGTCTCGGTCGAGGAGGTCAACTGCGCATTGGGCTTGGAGGTGGTCGCCCACCCTGACGTCGGACGCTGGTAGACGTACACCGCGCCCGCCGGGGTGTTGGTGGCGATGTTATGGTTGGGAGTGCCCACGGCGATCACAGCTCCGCTGATGCTGACTGAGTATCCAAAAAAGTCATAATCGAGGCCGCCTGTGTCCGTGAGTTCAGCCGTTTGCGTGGCGTTCACCCACCCGCCCGTCGTGGGCTCAACAAAGACGTAAGCCGCGCCCGTGTAAACGTTGTGACCGAATGCACCCACCACAACGCCGCTGGTACCAATGCTGACCGACCAGCCAAAGAAATCGTCCGTGGCGCCGTCCGAAGATGTTAGTTGAGCGGTTTGAGTGGCGTTTGTCCAGCCCGTCTTGGCCGCGACGAAAACATAAGCGGTTCCCTGATAAGAGTTGGAGCCGACGGTGGCCTCCGGCGCTCCGACCACGATGGTTTGACCGGACGCGGCCACCGAATAGCCGAAGTAGTCGTTCGCCGTGGCGTTCGAAGCCGTCAATTCGGCCTCCTGCGTGAACGGATCCACAACCACTGGATAGCGCGCGTGAGCGTCGCCCACCTTGATGAGCAGTTGCTGCCCCGCGATTTCAAGCCAGGCGTGCAGATTCTTGCCGTTGGCATCGTAGGCGCTCAAGCCGGTGTACCGCAGCACGGGCTCGCCTTGGGCAGTCAGCGTCAAGCCTGTCCGGTCCTGATTGAGGCCGGCGGTCAGATTCCCTGAGAGGTCCAACGCGATGGTCAGGGGTCCGGTCCCGGCTGGCGCGCGGTTGAGCGTGAAGCCCTGCTCAAGTCCCAGAGGACCGTTCGCGTACCACTCCGTCAGTGAACCCCGCCGGTACTCCACGCGATTGGAACTCGCCTCGGGTCGAGCGTCGTCCGGCGGCGTCAATGCCCCGCCACGACCGTATCCGCGGAAAGACATCTCCCAGGAAGCGGTCCCACGGCTGACCTGGACGCCCGTCGAGGTGAAGTAGGACGCAAGATGCTGCCCGGGGTTCCGAGCCTCAGCGGCCGAACCTGCGCTTTCAACCTGATATTCGGGCGTTTCGCTGCCGAGAATTCTCGAGATGGACGGCTGCGCGGCCAGCGGCAGGGTCGCAAGACCCGCCGGCGCCGGCATCGGCCCCTTAGCCGCCCGGTCCACGTCTTGACCTTGTGCCGATCCGGCCAGCAGCGCTAATGCCAAGAATGCTGCCGCAGTCGGAGCACTCAACCGTTTTTGGAACGCGTACATCGTTAATCCTCCCTCTTCCTGACCGCGATTAGTGCGAATTCACCAAAGCTACGCAGTGCGGCTTGAGAAGTCAAGCGCTTCCCCATTCCGGTAGTGTCCCAATTTCAGACGTACGGGCGGCCCTTGTGGCCGCCCAATGCGGCGCCTTCCTCGCGCGCGCCCTCAGTTGGGCGGCCACAAGGGCCGCCCGTACGTCTGAAATTAGGACACCACCCCCATTCCTGACGACGGAACGGAGCCGATATGGTACGCGTTTTCAGGGGCCGTGACCAGTTGCGGACCGAGGTCATACCCGGCTTTGCAAAACGAGACTCCGATCGCCGGATTGGCAGCGTCGGTGACGACGAAGTTCGATCTACCTCCGAGCCGATCTGGAAGTTTCCCGGCAAACTGTTGATTTCGGGGCACATTCCAGTTCGTTCCGACCACTTCTTTGACCATCGGGGGTGGAATTCGTCGCCCCTGAACGCCAATTGCGGGGCAGCCTCGAATCCGGCACCCGACACATACATAAGTGTCGAAGCCCGTTTTTTAACGATTAACCTGCTGAAAACAAGCGGCTTATGCGCCAGCCGGCATCGCCGCTCTTTCCGGCAACTCATGAATCAGGGTCTGGTTAGCCTTCCCCTGCTTCGCGGCCAGTCGCCGAAGCTCGGCCGGCAAACGCGGCGAGATCCGGATGGCGATCAGTTGCTTGGCATTGCCGGTCTTCGGCCGTCCCACGCGACGCGCGCGCTTCAGTTCTGCCTCCGTCGACTCGGGAGTGTCCGAGAAATCGATCCGGCTATCCGGCATAGGCTTGGCGCTCCCGGCGGCTTGCCTGGCGCGCACTGATGATGCGAATCGTTTCGATGATTGTCTGGCGGCCAAGCTGCGGCCAGGCAACGTGCATAGCGCCGAGGGCTGGGAAGAGCTCCTACTGCCGGAGGTTGAGCGGCAGCAACAAATGGGCAAGGAGGTCGCCTTCCGGGGTGATGCGGCCTTTGCCCGGCCGGAGGTCTACGAGGCGCTGGAGGAACGCGGCGTGAAATACGCCATCCGCATCCCGGCCAACGACAGCCTGGAGCGGGACATCGTCGAACTGCTGCCGCGTCCGGTGGGAAGGCCGAGCCACAAGCCCTTGGTCGAGTACAAGGGGTTCCTCTACCAGGCGGCCAGTTGGAAGACGGCGCGTCGAGTGGTAGCGAAGGTCGAGCATCACGCCGGGGAATTGTTTCCGCGCGTGGGATTCATCGCGACCAACTTGACTTTGCCTAGCCGGGCGGTCGTGCGCTTTTACAACAAGCGCGGCACCTCCGAGCAGTGGATCAAAGAGGGCAAGCAAGCGGTGAAGATGACGCGGCTGAGCTGCCATCGGTTCCGGTCCAACGAGGTGCGGCTGTGGCTGACGGTGATCGCGTACAACCTGGGGAACCTGTGGCGGCGGCTGGTGCTGCCGCGCCGGATTGGGAACTGGTCGCTGACCAGCTTGCAGCAGCGGCTGGTGAAGACGGGCAGCCGGCTAGTAAAGCACGCGCGCTACTACTGGCTGCTGTTAGCGGAGAGCCACCTGACGCGCCGACTGTTTGGAGCCATGGTGCGGCGGATCGAGTTGCTGCCTTTGCCGGCCGGGTAGACGAGCCGACGACCGGATCCGATTTCCGTGAGCAGAAAAGGCAGGAGGGCGGCAAAGGTGTCGGAAAACACGCGTCGAAAGAGGGGCGGTTGCGCCCTTTGGGGTCCTCGCGAGAGGCCCGAAGGGAGCCTTCCGAGCCGGCGAGAGCACCTTGCACTGCAAACCCAACTCACAGTTGCATTGGGCGGCGGCGAGGAGTATCTTATTCGCCGAACCGGAGATCGATAATGGAAATCCCGG
>JASHPE010000196.1 GCA_030038235.1 Terriglobia bacterium | reverse complement strand
GCCGGAAATCGAGCGGCAAAGCCGGACAGACCTTGCGCGGCGACCTCCGGCTCGTCTGCCAGGCTGGCGGCCGACGCCCGGTAGTAGGTGGCGTAGTCGGCGAGCGCGAAATGCGTCCCGCCGGCGGCGCGCGACAGATGCTCCATCGCCTCAGAGTAATCGCCGGCCTGGTATTCGCGATATCCGAGCGCAAAGTAGGCCAGACTCTTAGCCTCGAGATCACGCGCCGATGCCGCATAGCGCGCGAGCGGCGCCCAGCGCGACTTACGATCGGCGTGGGCGGCAAGCGTCTTGAGCACTGGAGGTATCAGTTCCGGGCTGGAAGCCGCGGGCGGCGATACGGATGCCGAAGCCGCGGTGCGCGGACGGGGCACGGGCGTCCCGCCCGCGAGTGGCGCGGAGAGCAATCCGGCGCACAGCAAACACACGCCGGACACGAGCACGCCGTCGCGCATCTGCTTTTTGATCCAATTCATCGCTGAATCACTTCACCACCAGCACTTCGCGCCAGCCCGAGCGCGTGAGAAAGGTCTTCACACTGCCTGTGGGCAGCAGGCGATCGATCTCACGATTGCTGAGCGCCGGATACGGAAATGGGGTTGTGCCTTCGCGCGCGTGCTTCAGGCAGTTCAGTCCATCGAGTTCCCATTCCGCGTCCGCGCCTCTATCCAGACGAGGCTCGCGCAAGAGGCAGAACAGCACTCCGCCCGATTCCATCAACTTGTGGACTTGCAGCAACACGTCGGCGAGAGCTTCCCGCGGGAGCAGATCGAGCAGATGCCAGCAGAATACGAGTGAAAGCGACGCCGGAGCGACCGACGGAAGCTCGGCGAGCAGCAACTCGGTGCGAAACACGGGCGTCTTGCGGGTGCGATCCCACAGGTCCGGCCGTTTGAGAGGAGTGATGAGATCGCCGCGATAGAAGCGTCCGCTGCGTCCGAGCAGAACGGCGAGAGTTGCCGAGCGGAGGGGCCCACAGTCGAGCACGTAAGGGCGCGGAAGGTCCTGGGCGTACTGCCAGAGCCAGCGCAGACCGAAGCTGGGCGCGGGAGCGCTTCGAGGATCGGCGCCCGCGTCCGAACGCCCGGATCTTGCCAGCATGGCCTTAGCTCGGGCGCGGGATCGCCACAGGACGCGCCGGCGCCGCTTCCGCGCGTCCTTCGCGGAGAATCTCGATGCTGCCCTTGAAGTAGGCGCCGTCTTCGATGGCCACGCCGGCGGCCTGCAGGTCGCCCGTCACGTTTCCGGTGCGCCGAATGTCGATCTTCTCGCGCGCCGTGATCTTTCCGTTCACCGATCCGTGTACTACCACTTGCCGCGCGCGAATCTCAGACTTCACCTGGCCTTGCGGGCCGACCGTCACAGTATGCTCGGCCACGTCGATGGTGCCTTCGAACTGGCCTTCGATCACCAGGTCCTCCTTGGCGGAGAGTTCTCCCTTGATGGTCACGGACCGGCCAAGGGTGGACGACGGCTGCCCGCCGCTGGCGGCGGGGGGACGTGGAGTTGCATCGGGCATAGGTTTCTCCTGTCGAGGAGGCTCGGGCGGAGGGGGAACCGCATCGGGGCCTGGACCTGCCGGCATCGAGCTCACATTCTCGGGTTTTTGCTTCTTATCCCACAACATCAGATTTTGCCTTGTAGGAAAGTCGAGAGTCAAAAAGTCGAAAGTCAAAGGCCGAAAGTTGAAGCTTCGACGGAGTCGTCGGTCTAGCCGGCGTTCTTCACGAACTTCAAGGCCGCCGAATTCATGCAATAGCGCAGACCGGTGGGCGGCGGACCGTCGTCAAAAACGTGGCCAAGGTGAGCGTCGCAGAGTTTGCATCGTACTTCGGTCCGCTCCATGCCGATGCTCGAGTCCCCGCGGGTTTCGATATTCTCCCCGGCGATCGGCGCCCAGAAGCTCGGCCAGCCCGTTCCGGAATCGAACTTCGTCTTCGAGTCGAAGAGCGCGTTGTCGCAGCAGATGCAGCGGAAAATGCCCTTGTCGTGCAGATTCCAGTACTGCCCGGTAAAGGCCATCTCGGTACCGGCGCGGCGCGTCACCTGAAACTGCTCGGGCGTAAGCTGCTTCTGCCATTCCGCGTCCGTCTTCACCACTTTCTCCATCTTCACGGCTCCTTCGCGCTTGCCTGCGTCTGTGAACTGGACAATACTCACGGGCTTGGGGTTGCCGGAGTTGCCGTTTCCGCCCGACGCTCCCGCGGCAATCGCTTTCTTGCGGCCCACCCAGATCGCGGCGCCCGCCACAGCGCCGAGCGAAGCCAGGAACTCCCGGCGGTTTCCAGATATCTTCATACCCACGACTCCAGACCGTCCATTCTATCAGATGCAGTACGCCCGGCAGCGGTCATTCGGGCTCGCGCTCTGTTATTATCAGCAACCTCGGGGAGCGTCAATGAGGTGATGTGATGCGATCTTCGCGGTACGCGCTCGTTCTCTTTGCGGTTGCGCTCGGGATCTCCGGGGTCAAGGCCAGAGCACAGCAGGCGTCAAAGCAAAACACCAGCGCCGGTGCGGCGATACCCACACAAATCCCGCCGCGACGATCTTCGCAAATCCACGACGGGTTCGGAATCAATTCCGATCTGCCGCGCGATCCTTACCTGCCGTGGAACCGCTGGTGGTGGACTCGCATGTTTGACGCGGGCGTGAACTGGATTCGCATCGGCCAGTACGAGAACAGCTCCGACCAGACGAGCTGGGATTGGATCGAGCGCAAGCGAGGGGTGATGGAGGTCTCGCCGGAGCTCGACGACTACGTGAACTCACTGGTAGACAATGGGGTGGAGATTCAGGTGCAGCTTCTCTACGGCAATCCGATGTACACCTCGCCCGCCGGTCGCTTGCCTGACTCGATCGAGCCCGCGCCCGGAGGTTTCCACAATTCCGACCGCAGTCTCTACTCCGTCTTCTGGCCGCCGAAGACGCCCGATCAGATTGACGCCTTCATGCGCTACGTCAAATTCATGGTGAGTCACTTCAAGGGCCGCATTCACTATTGGGCGCTTTGGAACGAGCAGGACATCGACTACTGGAATCCGGAGGCGAATCCGGAAGAGTACGGCCGGCTGCTCAAGGCCTTCGTACCGGCCGTGCACGAGGCGGATCCTGATGCCAAGGTGATCTACGGCGGACAAGCGTGGCCGCTCGATCGATCATTCACCCGGCGCGCGCTCGATACGTGCCAATGCGCGTCCGGAATCGACGTCTTCGCCTATCACATCTATCCCGACTATGGGCATAACTTGAACCCCGAAGCCGTTGATGACCCCGAGCACTCGGTCAGCGGCGGCCAGGCGTCTCGCGAGATGATTCGCCACTACCCGGGCGTGCGTCCTGACGTGCAATTCTGGTGCGACGAGTTCAATTCGATTCCCTCCTGGACGGATATGGACGACTCCGTCCAGGTGAAATACATCCCGCGGCAACTGGTCTACAACTGGGCTGCGAGCGTGAAGACGTTTGTGTGGCTGCTCACTTCCGCAACCGACGGCAACGAATACGACGACTTTGGCATGATCCACGGGTTGCGCTATCTGCCTGACGATTTCACGCCGCGGCCAGTCTACGCGGCGCTCGCGCACACGAACTGGCTATTTTCGGACTCTCAACGCGACGCGTCCGTCAAGATCTCAAGCCCCGATTTCGAGGAGATCAGCCGCCGCGCCAAGGGCCCGCTGCTGAGCTATGGGTTCCGGTCGCGGACTGGCAAGCCGATTGTAGCTTACTGGCTTGCGGTACGCAGCGAACCGGGCAATCGCTTCCCCGCTGAGACAGCGGATGTCCGCATCGAGGGCAGCGGAATCCGGCGTCCAGTGCTGATCGATGTGGACTCCGGAAGCGTTACCGCGCTCAAGTGGAAGAATCAATCGGCTGGCGAACTCGGACCTGTGCCCGTGCGTGACAGCGTCATGGCCATTGCCGACGCGGACTACTTTGACTGGGTTACGCTGCCGGAAGCACCGAGTGCGCTGTCCGCGACAGTGGCAGGTACGAGTGCGCACCTGAGCTGGGACCTTCACGGCGGCGAACCGACGGGCGTGATCGTCGAGCGACGGGCGGACCGCAACAGCGCAAACGCCGGCGGCAGCGCCGCGCATTCGGGCGATTGGGAGAAGATCGCTGATCTGCCGGCCGGAGCTTCGTCTTACACGGACGCGACGATGCCTGCCGGTGGCCAGGCATCCTACCGCGTCAGGGCTGTGAACGCCAATGGCGAATCGGCGTACTCCAACGTGGTTCGAGTGAGGCCGTAGCGGTAAGTTTCCCGAGCGTGTTAAGATCCCCAGAGTAAGCCCTTTGGGCATGTTCCATGGCCCGACTAGCAGGTCCCTCATCGACCTTTACAGATGATGTCTCAGGTGGGCTCCATGGGTTCACGCGTGGGGTGGGCGAGCGCAGCCATCGAACAGGCTCGGCCGTGGCTCTTCGCCATTACAATAGACCGTGGACAAGGACCTCTGGTTGAGAGCATCGCCCGTCAGGAATGAACGCGAATCCCTGCAGGTTTCTTCATAACACCGGCGAGGCGTGGAGACCCTTTGTTATCATTGACGCATGCCGCCTGTCAGTACCCCGTCGACAAACCGCTTAGGCAAAATCCTGACGCTAGACGCGGCTGTGGAGCGCGTTCGCGAGCTGAAGCGCCAAGGCAAGCGCGTGGTGTTTACCAACGGCTGCTTTGACCTGATTCATCCCGGACACACGCGCTATCTTGCTGCGGCGCGCGCCTTCGGGGACGTGCTCGTGGTGGCGGTGAACAGCGACCGGACGGTGCGGATGCTGAAGGGTCCCGGCCGGCCGGTAGTCCCCGAGGCGGAGCGCATGGAGATGTTGGCGGCGCTGCGTGCCGTTGATTACGTTACGATCTTCGACGATCCCACCCCGCGCGAGGTGATCGCCCGGATGCTGCCACAGGTGCTGGTGAAGGGTGCGGATTGGGGTCCGAATGCCATCGTGGGCCGCGAGGAAGTTGAGGCGGCCGGCGGCCAGGTGGTCTCGATGCCCGTGGCGGAGGGGTTCTCAACCTCGGCGATTATCGAAAAGGTGAGGAAGTTGGGAAAATTCGAATCCGCTCGCTAATCGTCGGCAGTTTTCCCGTTGTCAACTGATGTCTGTGATTGAGAGCCAAATCGATGCCCCGCCGTCCACGCGCGAGACTCTGCGCGGACGCTTGGCGCCTCTGCTCGCTCATCCAGCCCTCAAGGCGGCGCGGGAAGCTCTAGGCACGGCGCGTGGGCAAGCGACGATTTCGGGTCTCACGCCGGTAGCGAAGGGATTCGTCCTGGCGGCGGTCAGTCTCGACCTGCGACGGCCGCTGCTGGTCCTCACGCGCGACAATGAATCAGCGGACCGACTGGCCCGGACGGCGGCGACGTTCCTCGGCTGGCTCGGCCGAAAACCGGAATCAGTTGCGGCCCTGCCGGCTTTTGATTGCTCGCCTTACCAGGGACGCTCGCCGCACCCTGAGATTCTGGAGCGGCGCGCATTGGCGCTTTGGAACATCGCCCGCGGGCGAACCCAGGTGGTGGTGGCTCCGCTGGCGGCGGCGCTCGGGCGCCTTTCTGACGCCTCCTATTACCGTTCGCTGGCGCTCGAAATCAAGGGGGGCGACGAGCTGATTCTTTCGGATTTCTCCGAGCACCTCGTGGGCATCGGCTATGAGTCGACGGAGCCCGTCACGGCGCCGGGCCAGTTCTCCGTGCGCGGCGGCATTGTCGACGTCTTTCCGCCGGAAGCCGAGTGGCCGGTGCGGATCGAGTTCTTCGGCGACCAGATCGAGTCGCTGCGCGAGTTCGACCCAAGCAGCCAGCGCTCGCGCCGCGCCGTGCCATCCGCCCTGATTCTGCCGTTGTCGGAAGTGAAGCGGTCGTCGGGGCTGTTTCAGCTTTTGATCCGCAAGCTCGCAGCCCGTGAATCGTCCGTCCAGAGCGAAGGCGATCCCGCGTGGGCAGCCGAGTATTCCGTGGCGTTTCCCGGATGGGAATTCTTCGCTCCGCTCGCCGAGGCGCGGCCCAACACGCTGGCTGCGCTGCTCGTTCAGTCGATTCAAGCCGGAGACGCGAAGCGCGGGCCCGCCCTCACAGTTCCAGTTGCGGTATGGGACGAGCCGCTCGACCGTGAACGCGACTTGATCGGCTTGCAGCAGGATTGGGCTGCCGGCTTTGACAGCGTTCGCGATATGAGCCCGCCGCGTCCGCGACCGGAAGACATTTTTCTGACGGAGGCCGAGTTCCGGGCGTCCGTCGATTCAGGTGCACGGCTCAGCTTGAAGGAACTGGGCATCGAGGCCGTTTCAGCGCCACTCGAAGCCGGCGAAAACGGCAGACCTGAGCAGCAGGCGCAGCCCGATTCAAGTGAAGAGCCCTCACTCAATTCGCAACCCGCGCCGCGCTACCAGGGTTCGCTCAAAGCGTGGACAGACGACGTGCGCGGACGGGTGGACGCCGGCGAGAGCGCGATTCTGGCGCTGGCAGCGTCAGGTAGAATAGAACGGCTGCACGAAATCCTGGGCGACTACAAGGTACCGTACGCAGATGGCACGGCGCGCCCAACTGCGTCGGCTGCCATAAGTGCGACCGACTCCGCGCAAGGCAAACTGCCGTTGCTCATTGTGCGCGGCGATCTGGATGAGGGCGTTTATTTCCCGGACCTGAGGCTGCTGATCCAGAGCGAGAGCGACGTCTTCGGAGGCTTCGATTGGGGCCGTCCCGGCCGCCGCGACAAATCGAGCGTCATCTCCACGTTTATTTCGGACCTGAGCGACCTGAAAGTGGGCGACTACGTCGTGCACCTCGACCATGGCATTGCGCTTTACCAGGGGCTGCGCCAGCTCGTGGTGGAGGGCAAGTCGCGCGACTTCATGCTGCTCACCTACCAGGACGACGCCAAGCTTTACGTCCCCCTCGAGCGGCTCGACCTGGTGGAGAAATATCGTTCGGGCGGCGAAGGCGTAAAGCCTGCGCTCGACCGGCTGGGCGGGGTCACCTGGGAGCGTACCAAGACGCGAGTGAAGAAAGCGTTGCGCGATATGGCGCAGGAGCTGCTGCAGCTCTATGCGCAACGCAAGACGAGCGGCGGGGTGGCTTACAGCCCGGATACGCCGTGGCAGAAAGAGTTCGAAGAAGCGTTCGAGTTCGAAGAAACGCCGGACCAGCTGCAGGCATTGGTCGAGATCAAGGGCGATCTGGAAAGCCCTGAGCCCATGGATCGGTTGCTGTGCGGAGACGTGGGCTACGGCAAGACAGAACTCGCGATGCGGGCGGCCTTCAAAGTATTGCAGGACGGCCGCCAGGTGGCCGTGCTCACGCCTACCACCGTACTCGCCTTCCAGCACACCAACACCTTTCGCAAGCGCATGGCGTCATTCCCGGTCCGGATCGAAATGCTCAGCCGCTTTCGGTCCGCCTCGGAGCAGAAGTCCGTTGTCGCCGAAGTACAGGCCGGAAAGGTGGATATCGTCATCGGAACGCACCGCCTGCTCTCCAAGGACGTGGCCTTTCACAATCTGGGGCTGCTGATCGTGGACGAAGAGCAGCGCTTCGGCGTGGCCGCCAAGGAGAAGCTGAAGAAGCTGCGCGCCAATGTGGACGTTCTCACTATGAGCGCGACGCCGATTCCGCGCACCCTGCACATGTCTCTCGGTGGATTGCGCGACCTGTCGGTGATCGAAACGCCGCCCCGCGGGCGCCTGGCCATTCAGACATCGGTTGCGCCCTTTAATGACGCGCTGGTGCAGTCGGCGGTCCTCCAGGAGATGTCGCGCGACGGCCAGGTCTACTTTGTCCACAACCGCGTAGAATCGATCTTCGCCATCGCGGCGCTGATCCAACGCCTCGTACCCACAGCCCGCATCGGCGTCGGCCACGGGCAGATGGGCGAAAAAGAGCTCGAACGCGTAATGCTGAAATTCATCGAGTATGGCTACGACGTGTTCGTCTCCACCACCATCGTAGAGAACGGCCTCGACATTCCGCGCGCCAACACGCTGATCGTGAACCACGCCGAGCGCTTCGGGTTGGCGGATCTTTACCAGTTACGGGGGCGTGTGGGCCGTTCCGATCGGCGGGCGTACGCTTATCTTTTGATCCCGGCGGAGGACTCTCTCACGCCGATCGCCCGCCGGCGGCTGGCAGCGCTCAAGGAATTCTCCGACCTTGGCGCCGGATTCCGCCTGGCGGCGCTCGACCTGGAGCTGCGCGGCGCCGGCAACGTTCTCGGCGCGGAACAGTCCGGCCACCTCAACGCTATCGGGCTCGATCTTTATCTCAAGATGCTGGAACAGACGGTGGAAGAGTTGAAGGGCAACGTTCCGGCGCCCGAGGTCCACACCACGCTCAATCTGGGACTCGACATCAAGATTCCAGACAGTTACATTGCCGACGAAATGCAGCGGCTGCGGATGTATAAGCGCATCTCCGGCCTGGCCAACGAATCCGAGCGCGCGGACCTCGAAGCGGAGCTGGCGGACCGCTACGGCCTGTTGCCCGCGCCCGTGACCACGCTCCTGGGCTACGCCGTGCTCAAATCCGCGGCGGAGCAACTGCGCGTCCAATCCATCGAGCGCAGGGGCGATGAGATCTGGATCCGTTTCCATACCCTTTCGCCCGTCGATACGGACAAGCTGCGGCAGTTCATGCGGCGCCACCGCGAGGCCGTGCTGCGCCCGGACGGCTCGCTCAGGTTCCGGGCCCGCGCCCAGGACTCGGCGCTCGTGTCGGAGCTCGACGCAACCTTGCATGAGCTGCGCGCTTCGAATTAGAATCGGAACGAAAGCGGCTCGGGTGGCCGTAGAAAACGGAAGGAAGACCTGCAATGAGTATGAAATCTGCCTATCTTGGCGCCGCGATGGCCGCGATCGTACTTGCTTGCCTGCCGGCGGTGGCCGCGCCCAAGATCATCAACCGGGTCATCTGCCGCGTGAACAACGAGATCATCACCCAGATGCAGTTTGAGCGCGAGCAGCAGAAGCTGCGCTCAGACCTCGGCCAGAAATACTCCGGCGCCGAGCTGGACACCGAGGTCCGGCAGCAGAGCGCGGACCTGCTGCGCTCGATGATCGACGAGGACCTGCTGGTGCAGAAGGCTAAGGACGAGAACATCGCGGTGGAAACGGACGTCATCAAGCAGCTCGATCAGATTCGCGAGGCCAACCACCTCAACAGCCTGCAGGACCTGGAAAAAGAGGTGGAAAAACAGGGCATGGTCTGGGAAGACTTTCAGGACCAAATCCGGCGGAAGCTGCTGGTGCAGCAGGTGATCGAGCGCGAGGTCGGCTCGCGCATCACCATCACCCGCGAGGATTCTCGCAAGTACTTCGAAGCGCACCGCGACGAGTTCAATTCAGCTGCCGGCGAACGCCTGGGCGAGATTCTGATTTCCAACGACAAGCGCACGCCCGAAGAGGCAGCCAAGAGCGCCCAGGACTGCCTGGCGGAGTTGAAGGCGGGTGCAAAGTGGGAAGACATGGTCAAGAAGTACTCCGATGAGACCGGGAACGGCCCCAGCGGCGACATCGGATTCGTAAAGGAAGGCACCATGGCCCCGACGGTTGCCAACGCGGTCGCCAAACTCGACGTCAATGACTACTCCGACGTGGTAAAGGTCAGCTCCGGATACCTGATCCTTCGCGTGCTCGAAGTGCGCACTGCCGGCACTCCGAAGTTCGAAGAGGTCGAGCAGCAGGTGAGCGAGGAGCTTTACAATCAGCAGATGCAGGGCGCGCTCCGCAGATACCTGGGCGAACTCCGGCTGGAGAGCTACATCCAGCTCGCGCCCGGCTACATCGATACGGGCGCGGTGAAGGGCGAATCGGTGTCGCCCGTGGACATTGATGAATGAAGGAAAGCTTCGTCGCCGATCTCAAGCCGGGATCGCTCATTCACACCACTTTTCTTGTTCAAAGCAAAGAGCTGAAGAAGGGTCGCTGGACCGGCCCGTATCTTGACGTGCGCCCGCTGGACTCGATCGGGACGACCGCCCGCGAGCGAGCCGGCGGGCAGCCTAGATGATGAGCCTGAGCGCGGTAACTGCTCACGGCAATCTGCCCCTGTGAGTCGATATGCCCCGGAAGACGCACAATCACCCGTTGGACCTGCCGCCGCTCGAGCTCGACTGCATGCGCGCCTTGTGGGGACTGGGCGAAGGCACAGTGCACGAGATTCGCGCCAGGCTGCTGCCGGAACGCGCGCTCGCCTATACGACCGTGACCACTGTGATGGATTATCTTTCGAAGAAGGACCTGGTCGGACGCTACAAGCGCGGGCGAGCCTTTGTTTATCGGCCTCAAGTCTCTATCGATGAGGCCCGCGAGCATGCGCTTGGGCGCTTGACCCGCAACTTCTTCGAGAGCTCCCGCGAGCGCCTGAGAGATTACTTGCTCGCCGAGGCTCCCGCCGAGCCGGCAACGACCGGCAACGGATCGGCTACACTCGCGCCCAGTGCTGACACGGAGGCGGCGCAGCCCGCGGGGCACGAATCGGAGATCGACCCCAGCCTGCTGTGATTCATGAGAGAACTCGAGGATGAGCGAGCCCGGCCCTGAGACAATCGAGCTGCTGCACTCGGCGATCGAGCGAATCCTGCCGCATCGCTACCCGTTCTTGCTGGTGGATTGCGTCACGGAGCTTGTCCCCGGCGTACGCATCACCGGCCGCAAGCACTTCAGCGCCGGAGATCAGGGCGCGCAGGGACACTTCCCTGACCTGCCCGTCGTACCGACCGCCATCATGCTGGAGTTAGTCACTCAACTTGGCGCCGTGCTGGTGCTGGAACGGCCCGAGATGCGCGACAAAATCGCGGTGATCCTGCAGATTCCCTCGGCACGGATGATCGAGCCCGTCACTCCGGGCGAGACTGTTGAGGTGAAAGCCGAGGTCCTTAAGTTGCGCGAGGGCTATGGCGAATTGAAGGGGACGATTTACCGTGACGGCACGCTGGTAGCGGAAGGCCAAATGCGTTTCGCGATCGCCAACGCCGCCGATCTGTTGCCTGCCGACCGGCCCGTCTGACGAATCATCCGCTTCGAAACGAATCAACCGCAGATTTCCGGCAAAGCTTCTTCGAGCTGCTCTACCCCCAGCAACGGCTCCGCGTCGCGCGCTGCGCTGAAGAACTGGTCGACCCGGTCGAGAACTTCCCGCGGACTATCGGCGCTCTGCACCCGATGGCGCAGCTCCGCGCCGTTGCGCACGCCGTGCGTGAACCAGCTCGCGAACTGCTTCATCTTGCCGATGGAGCCGGGGATGTCCTCGGCTACGAGCATAGCGTAGTACTCCCGAATCAGCCCGTAACGATCGGATTCCATCGGCTCCTGGTAAGTGCCAGTGGCGAAATAGTCGGCCATCTGCCGGAATATCCAGGGATTGGTGGGGGCGGCGCGGCCGATCATCACCGCGTCGCAGCCGGTGGCCTCGGCCAAGGCTTCGGCATCGCGCGGCGTCAGCACGTCGCCGTTGCCGATCACGGGAATGCGCACGGCCTGCTTCACTTCCGCGATCACGTCCCAACGCGCGCGCCCGCTGAATCCCTGAACCCGCGTGCGGCCGTGCACGGCAATGGCTTCCACGCCGCAATCCTCAGCCATGCGTGCCACGGGCACTGCAACGATCTCGTCGTCGCTCCAGCCGATGCGAATCTTGATCGTAAATGGGATCGTCACCGCAGCGCGAATCTTGCGCAGGATATTTTCGAGATTCGGCAGGTCCCGCAGCAGCCCGGAGCCGCCGCATTTCACCACTTTTTTCGCGGGGCAGCCCAGGTTGAGGTCGATCAGGTCGAAGCCCAGGTCCTCGATCATGACCGCCGCTTCCGCCAGCCGGTCTGGGTCCGCGCCGAAGATTTGCGCGGTGATCGGCCGCTCTTCTTCGGTGTAGTAGAGGAAGCGCTTCGACTTGAGATTCTGCCGCAGCATTCCCTCGCTCGAAACGAACTCCGTCATGATCAGCCCGCACCCGCCCAGGCGCTTGATGAATCGCCGGAAGACGGTGTCCGTGATCCCGGCCATGGGCGCCAGGATCTGCGCCGGCCGCACTGCGACATCGCGAATGTAAAGCTGCCCGGACAACATGGGAGTGATTGAGTTCAGAAGCGCGCCGAAAGGGTCGCGCCGGCGCCCGAGATTATTC
The DNA here is from genome assembly GCA_030038235.1 of Terriglobia bacterium. Taxonomy (GTDB): domain Bacteria; phylum Acidobacteriota; class Terriglobia; order UBA7540; family UBA7540; genus Gp13-AA77. Next base: position 7,625 of record JASHPE010000196.1, on the reverse strand, counting down.
GTTTGTGGCCTTTTCACTCTGCCACTGGCGATAGGCCTCGCTCTTCGAGAGACCCCGCGCCTTCGCCACCAGTTTCAAGGCCGCTTTCTCACTGAGACCCTGCAGCATCGACCGGTCCAACTCCTCCTGAATCGACCGCGACCCGATCTCCTCCGAGCGCTCCACGCCGTTTTCCGGCGGACCCAGCAGGATCGTGACCTCGCCTTTCACAGACTTGCCCTTCAGCCGCCCCAGTACCTCGGAAACCGTGCCGCGCAGGAATTCTTCGTGCAGCTTGGTGATTTCGCGAGCCAGCACCACCGGACGATTTCCCATGACCTTGAGCACGTCTTCCAGGGTCTCAGCAGCGCGTTGCGGCGATTCGTAAAACACCAGGGCGCGCTCGCCCTTCAACTCGTGCAGGAACCGCTGGCGCGCCAGGCGCTTGGCGGGCAGAAAGCCCACGAAGCGAAATTCCTCCACGGGAAGTCCGCCGGCGGCCAGCGTCGCGACCAGCGCCGACGCGCCCGGCACGGGAATCACGGTCACGTTATGACGCACCGCCAGCTTCACCAGCCGGAAGCCGGGATCGGAAACGAGCGGCATGCCCGCATCCGACACCAGCGCGATATCCTCGCCCTCTTCCATGCGGATCATCAATTCCGGAGCGCGCGTAAGCTCGTTGTGCTCGTGATAGCTGATTGTGGGCGTGGTGATTCCGTAATGATCGAGCAACTGGCGCGTGCGCCGCGTGTCCTCGCAGGCCACCAGGTCAACCTCTTTGAGCACTCGCAGCGCTCTCAGGGTGATATCCTCAAGATTCCCGATCGGTGTACCCACCACGTAGAGGTGGCCCGGCGGAGAAGCAACATCACGAGCAACAGGCGCGTTCGCTTTAGGCATCGCACAACTCCGGCATTGTCGGCGGCGCAGGGGTCCGCCAGAGTTCAGTTTACATGTCCTTTACTGCCGGGGCAATCGGTCAGGCAGTGACTCATTTTGACGTGGCACGGGCGTCCCACCCGTCAATGGCCGCGGCCAAGATGGCCTGCCATTCGAGCGCGTTACGAGCAATCGGGAGCAGCCATGGAAACCAAGATCGTCCGTATCGAAAAGCCCGCCGACCTGAACTTCATTCTGGGCCAGTCGCATTTCATCAAGACCGTCGAGGACCTCTACGAAGCCATCGTCCAGACCGTGCCGGGGATGAAGTTCGGCATCGGCTTCTGCGAGTCCTCGGGCGCCACGCTGGTGCGCCACGCCGGCAACGATCCGGCCTTGATCGAACTCGCGCAGCGCAATGCTCTGGCCCTCAGCACCGGGCATGCGTTCATCATCTTCATTGAGGGCGGATTCCCCATCAACATCCTCAACACCATCAAAAACGTGCCCGAAGTCTGCGGAATTTACTGCGCGACGGCTAATCCGGTCGAGGTGATCGTGGCCGAGACGGAGCAGGGCCGCGGCATTCTGGGCGTGATCGACGGCGCAGGGACGAAGGGGATCGAGACCGAGGCGGACATCAGGGATCGCAAAGCACTGCTGCGCAGGTTCGGGTACAAATTGTGAACGCCGCTCAGCACAGCTTCACCAACTCCGTGCGCTCTGTGGCTGACAAATGACAAAACACAGAGGTCACAGAGACTCCGTGTTCTCTGTGTTGAAGGCTTCAGAACCACCGAGCGCGCTGAGATAGTCTTACCAACGAACGAAGCCGCCTCAGTTACGGCTTGACGATTTTCACTTCGGCGTCCAACTCCCCTCTCGCCAGACGAATCGAGACCTCGCTGCCGGCGGCGACCTGGCCGGCGTCGCGCACGATGCGTCCCGCGCCGTCGCGCGTGATCGAGTAGCCCCGCCTCAAAATAGCCATCGGATTGCGCTCTTCGAGCAGCGCCCGATGATGCGCCAGCCGATTGCGGTGTGCGGTCAGCGCAGTGTCAAGGGCCGAATCCAGGCATCCCGCGCACTCGCGCAAGACTCCGCGGCGCACCTCGAGCAGGCGATCGAAATCGTAACGCACCACTCCGGACGCCGTGCGCAGGAATTGCTGCCGGGCAGCGCCCAGGCGCTGCGCCAGCGCGGAATTCAGAGCGGCCGCGGCTTCATCGACGCGTTGCGCCCGCTGCACGATGCGCGTGGCGAGAGTCTGAAACACCCGATGAGCGCTCAGCTCCCGCAGCCGATGTCGCGCGTCCGCCAGGCGCAAGCGCGCGGATTGGCCGAGATGCCGCGCCCGGCTCTCCACCTCAGCTTCGAACTCCTCGCGGCGACGCACCACCAGCTCGGCGGCGGCGGACGGCGTGGGCGCGCGCAAGTCGGCGACAAAGTCCGCGATGGTGAAGTCGGTCTCGTGTCCCACCGCGGAAACCACGGGCACCCGCGAGCCGGCGATCGCCCGCGCCACCGCCTCCTCGTTGAACGCCCACAAATCTTCGAGCGAGCCGCCGCCGCGCGCCACAATCAGTACGTCGACGCCGGGCCAGCGGTTCAGGCAGCGGATGCCTTCCACGATCTCCGCCGACGCGCCTTCGCCCTGCACGCGTACCGGATACAGCAGCGCGTTGATGTTCCGGAACCGCCGGCGCAGCACGCGCAGAATGTCGCGGATCACGGCGCCCGTGGGCGAGGTCACGATTCCGACCGTCCGCGGCAGCACCGGCAGCGGCTTCTTGCGGGCGGAATCGAAGAGCCCGTCAGCCGCGAGGCGCGCTTTGAGCTGCTCGAACGCAAGCTGAAGCGCGCCGAGACCCGCGGGCTCCAGCAGCTCGACGATCAACTGGTACTCGCCGCGCGCCTCGTAGACGCTGAGCTGCCCGCGCGCGATCACGGAGAGTCCGTCGGCGGGCTTGAACTTGAGATAACGCGCCTGGCTGCGGAAACAGACGGCGCGAAGCTGGGACTTGGCGTCCTTCAGGGTGAAGTACAAGTGGCCGGAACCCGCGGGGCGGAAATTCGAGATCTCGCCCGCGATCCACACGTCCGGGAACTGCTCCTCGAAGACCGCGCGAATCTCCTCGCTGATCTCGGAGACGGTGTAGATCTTGCGTTGCGGTTTGAAGTCGAGAAAAGCTTGTTCCATCCCCGGCTCTTCAGCAATCAGCTTTCAGCGATCAGCCGTCAGCCTTCAGCAATCAGCCCCTGCCGGCCGGGCTTCGGATGCTGAAGGCTGAGTGCTGAAGGCTGAAAGGCCCGCGAGCTCACAGCTTCCTGAAATACGACAGCAACCACAAAACTACCGTCACAATCGCGCTTAACACCAGACACGTGACGATCGGGAAATAAAAAGAGACATTCTTGCCTTTGTAGGCGATGTCGCCGGGCAGGCGGCCAAGATGCAGAAATCCCAGCCGCGCGCCCGCCATCAGCAGCAGGCCGGCAACGACCAGCGCTACTCCCGTGATCACCGCAAGTTTGCCGAGTTGATAGCCAAGCGGACTGGCCATTTTTCATCGTCGGCCACCACGGGGCGGGTGTCAAGATCGCTTGGAAAAAGCGCCTAGCGAGTCGCGAATAGCGAGTAGAGACCGCTCCCTGCTCCCGATTCGCTACTCGCCACTCCCTATCTATTCCCTCCTCCCGACTCCCCAATCGAGTAAGATACCCCCGTCGGAGGAGAACGGAGACACAACCTCGATGAATGGACTCCTGACTTCAGGCCGCTACCTGTTCGCGATCGCCCTCGTGGGCTTCGGCATCGAGCATTTCATTTTTGCCCACTCGCCTGCGCTCACTAACATCCTTCCCTACACCGCCGACGGACCCGTCTCCGCATGGCTGATGGGAGCGGGCCTGATTCTTAGCAGTCTCAGTTTCGCGAGCGGTGCGGGAGCGCGCTTCGCGGGGCGGCTTCTGGGGGGCCTGCTTATTCTCGACTTTCTGATCGTTCATGTGCCGCGCATGGCGGCCGCTCTTCGCGACGCCGGTGTGCGTACCCGCGGATTTGAGACGCTGTCCATGGCAGCCATCGCCCTGATACTGGCCGCGACTTCGCTCCGCGCGTCGCGCTCACGCCCGCTTACGCCGGACCGGGCCGCGAATTCCGTCCTGCCACCAGGCGGTTTCGATCGTGCGGCGGCGCAAATCGCCCGATTCCTCTTCGCCATGGCCTTGTTTATTTTCGGCGCCCAACACTTCAGCTTGATCCCATTCATCGCCTCGCTGATCCCCGCCTGGATGCCGGGCCGCGTGTTTCTGGCGTATTTCACGGGCGCGGCGATGGTGGCGGCCGCCCTCAGCATCGCCACGGGCAGGTTGATACGTCTGGCTGGCGTGCTGCTCGCGCTCATGTTTCTGATCTGGGTCGCCACGCTGCACGCTCCGCGGGTCGCTCACGCTCTTCACAATGGCGACGAGTGGTGCAGTCTGCTTGTGCCGGTGGCCCTGGCAGGCGGGGGATTGATCGTCGCCGGCGCGTTCGGATAGCAGGCTTGATCGGCGCCAGGCGCCAGGAAGAGGTACCGTCCTGATTCGGACGCCAACACGGACGCGCTGCAGGAAATCATGAATTTTTTCTGTGCGGAGTGTTGCACCCGCAATCAGGCTATTGACGGCAAGCTGGTCTCGATCGGGCAAGCGTCGAACAAGCGCGAAAGGAAGAAAAAATGAGCAACGAAAGCATCAAGGAAGTGGTGAAAGAGAAGTACGGGCAGGCGGCCCTGCGAGTCGCAACCGGCGGCAGTTCCTGCTGTGGCCCGGCAGCCGCCACCGAATGTTGCGATCCTATCACGTCGAACCTCTACGAGGCCGGCCAAACCAGCGAGATTCCCGAGCAGGCGGTGCTGGCTTCGCTCGGCTGCGGCAATCCCACGGCGCTCGCAGCGCTCAACCCCGGCGAGACCGTGCTCGACCTCGGATCGGGCGGAGGCATTGACGTATTGCTGTCCGCCAAGCGGGTTGGACCCACAGGCAAAGCCTACGGCCTCGACATGACCGACGAGATGCTGGCGCTGGCCCGCGAAAACCGGCGAAAGGCGGGTCTTGAGAACGTCGAGTTCCTGAAGGGCGAAATCGAGAACATCCCCCTGCCCGACAATTCCGTGGACGTGATCATTTCGAATTGCGTCATCAATCTTTCGGCCGATAAAGACCGGGTGCTGCGCGAAGCCTTCCGGGTGCTCAAACCCGGCGGCCGGCTGGCCGTCTCCGACGTGGTTGTCCGCGGCCAGGCGCCGGCTGACATTCGAAAAAACGTCGAATTGTGGATCGGTTGCGTCGCGGGCGCTCTGGAGGAGTCCGACTACCGCCTGAAACTGGCGGCCGCGGGCTTTGAGGCCATCGTTATCGAGCCTACGCGTGTATACAGGGCCGCGGACTCGCGGCAATTTCTCGCCGGCGCGGGGATCGACGCCGGCGCCATCGCGCCGCTCATCGACGGAAAGTTCATGAGCGCTTTCGTGCGGGCGCGGAAACCGCATCCGGGGCTGCGGCCTGACATACTGGCGCGCTGACGTACCGGCCAAACTGGCGACATTGCCGTACTTTAGAATAGCGATCTTCGGCTAACCCGGACGCAGCTTGCAATCACAAGCCGGCAGGGATTACTTGCTTTGCTTGCCGGGCGCACACCGCTGAACCCCTGTCCCGCCCGTCGCTCGAAGCGCTCCTGCACAAAACTCGACCGCGCGTTGACACTCCGAGGTCGCGAGGCGTACTCTAGCGCTCGGCGAACAATCGAAAAAGGAAGTTCCGGCTTGTCTCTAGTTGAGCGGCGCACACGAAAAGAACGGCAGCGCTAAATGGAGAATCCCGATGAACATATTAAAGTCGATTGCCACGGAATCGGGTTACAAGATCAGCCCCGCCATTATCAATCAATGGGCCCAGAAGTATAAGAACGAGTTTACTCGGGGCCCGGAGAATGCTGCCCTGATCAACTCGATGACCAGCCACTTTTACGACAGCCTCGGCGGCGTTTCCACAGCAGCCTTTCTTCAACTTAGCGGCGCAGACCTGGTGCTGGACCAGTCGCTGGCCAAGGGCATCCAAGGGGGAGGTAAAGTCGACCCGTCCGATCTAGGCCAGTACGAGAAGGGAATGCTGCGCAGAGCCAGCAAGATGATGGCGGGATTCGCGCTGACCATGGAATACTGGGCCTACCCGGCTTGCCGGTTTTATTACCGGGCTCAGCAGGGGGAGGCTTCCGAGTTCTGCTCGAAGGACTTCACAACCAAGCACCTGGCCTCCACCGAAGACGAAAAGAGCTCGCTCAAAGCGGCCAAGATCCGCGCCACACCCACAACCCTGCGCGACGTGGACGCTTACGGTCCCATCGTTACCGCCCACAGTGGAGCGATCCAGCGCCCTTTCCAGCAGAAGTTCAAGAAGGAAATCGAGACCCGGCAAAAGGAATTTACGGACACTCATGTGCGCCTCTGCAAATACTTTGCGGACAATTTCTTAACTTTCCAGATGCCAAACCAGGAGGTTCAATTTGTGATGTTGGACGGAATCACTTTCGTGACCCTGGAAAGGCTGGGGATGTACGAGTATCACACCGTTCACGGGGACACTCCGGAACGCGGTGAGGGCGAGTATTACGTGCATTACAGCGTCTCTGCCACTGCAGATGGCACATCCTGGGTGGCACATCATTTGGCCACCACAGCAGACAACCGGGCATTGCCCGGCAATGCGAGCGCTCTGACTGCGGTCATTCCAAACCAACACGGCTTTGTGGCGAATGACCCTGCCTCGTACATGCGAACGGTGGCACTAGGCTAAGGACGAAGTCAAACGGCGAGTCGCCGCCCCCCGGGTTCGACCGGCGACCGACGGGACCCAGCCGAAATCCGCCTAAGCCGCTCTACGGCTTTGACTTACGCCCGCTCTGGGCTATCGCCACTTCGCCCAACTCTCCCATATTTCCTCCCGCCCGCCAACTACGCCGACTTTTCCACAGCCTAACCTGCTGACACCACGTCGCCAAATAAATTTTCCCGCTTTTCTTGGTTTTACCCACTGTCCCATTCCGACGTGCCATCGTGAGTAGTCGGCAGGAGCAATCCTCGATTCAGACGTACGGGCGCCTCGTGTCGGCTCGGACGTACGGGCGGCCCTCGTGGCCGCCCACCTGATCACAGTCGCAAGCGACTTGCTGTTAATCGGAAATGGCGAACGGGCAATCGCAAATCCACAATCCGCAATCGGCAATTCCCCGGCGCCGGCGTGGACCGACGAGCGAACGCCAGCGCGCAGCCTGCCGCCGCAATGGCATCCAGGGCGGACAGGTCTGGCTTCGCATGCTGCAGCAGGGTTTCATGCTGCCGGCCGAGAAGTTGCAGCGCGTCTGGGAAGGGCTCGTCAAGTGCGCGCTCTGGCACCTGACGGACTGTTCCGCGCGCTACGCCTCCTGCTTCCGCGAAGGCATCTACGCTATCAGTCTAGTCCGCAGCCTCGCGGCCGCCGGAGAAACCATGGCCGACTACGCCCGGCACGTGCGCCAGATCCTGCGGGCGTTCGCCGGCAGTGACGAGTTCGTAGATCGTAGTTCCTGGATCGTTGCCCCCCATCCGGTCTCCCCCGGCCATCAAGCGACAAGCCACAACCATGAGTCTTCCCTGACGTCAACCCTGGCTAACGGACTAGCCCAGGTATCTTGGCGACGCCTGCGCGCTTCGCGCCAGCATGCGGACTGGGAACGGCGC
>JASHPE010000195.1 GCA_030038235.1 Terriglobia bacterium | reverse complement strand
GCTCGGGACCGCGAGCAGCGGTACCGCCACCATGGAAAAGATGAAGAGATTCAGATTTCCGTAATAATGGTGCAGCCGGGCAGGATCATGCGTCGTCGCTGGCATGTAGCCCATCGAGAAAACGGAGGCCGTCAGCCCGACCGCCGTCACGAGCAGCAGAATCAGGACTCCCAAAGCATCCACTTCGACCCAGCCCGGAGCTGCTACGACTTGCCCGGACTCGAGAACTTGAATCGCCACACCCGCCGACAGTGCCAGCAGGATTAGCGAGCTTGCCAGCGTCAGCAGAGCCGAGGCCCGTCTTCCCAAGGCTGGAATCCAGCACAGAACTGCCGTTAGCAAAGGCAGGATCAAGATAGCGGCAAGAATCACCGGGATGACTCCTCCTTGAGCACGGCCAGCGAGCCCACATCAGTGGTGCCAATATGCTCGTGGATAGCCCGTGTGAGCACTCCGATGACGAAGACAGCAATCAGCACGTCGAAGGCCACGACGAGTTCGACAAACAGGTGCAGCTCCGGCGCGACCGCGAGGCTGGTGAAGAACGCGCCATTCTCCATCGAAAGCAGGCCCAGGAGTTGCGGCACGGCCTCCCGGCGGACCGTCAACGTGTACGCCCCCAGCAACAATGCTGCGAGTCCGATCGGGAGGTTCACCCCGATCCGTTGCGTCGCGCCCACCTTGAGGAGGGGCTCGCTGAGGAAGTAAGCGCCAACCGCCAGGCCGAGCGCGACCAACAGCGAAATGGGAATGTTCAAGACCTGCGAGATTTCGCGGCGCGTGTAAATCTCTTCCGGAACCGTGCGTCGCAGCAGCCAGGGAATCAAAATGGGCTTGTTGATGAGATTGATCGCCGCCACGGCCAGGAGATGCCAGGAGAGCGGCCGAAGACCCAGCAGACACGCGGACGCGGCCAGGAAAATGGATTGCCAAATGAAGAAGCGCATGCAGCCCTGCACCTGCCGCGTCGCCACCATCCCAAACGTGCAGAGCAGGAACAACCCTCCGGCCAGGGCATTGAACTGCACCAGAAGCGGACTGACAGCGGCGGGATGGGGCATTGCGTCTCCCTCACACTTCTTCTTACAACGCGAAAACCCAGGTAATCATGGCAGCGACCGAGATCACGAAGGCCGCCCCCAGGAATTCGCTGATGCGGAACAGCCGCAGCTTGGCAAGCGAGCACTCGACGGCGACCAGAACCAGTACGAATGCCAGAATCTTCAGCAAGACCAGCGGAATCGCAAGCAGCACATCACTGAGCCCCGTGCTCTGCGCGAGCCCCCACGGTGCCACCAGCACGTTGAGAAAAATGCAGAGCAATACGAAGAGCTTCATTTCGCCGCCCCACTTCATCAGCGCCGCGGAGGGCCCTGAGTATTCGAGGCCCTTCGATTCGTCGATCATCGCCAGCTCGAAATGTCCCGACGGATTGTCGACAGGAATGCGGCCTCCTTCCGCCAGGATCAGGATGAAGAAGGCCAGCATGACCAAGACGTGCGCCGGTTCGAAGAAATTGGAGATCGGGTTCACCCACCGCTGTTGCACGATGTAGGGAATCGTCGAGCCCGCCACAAACGAGACCGTGAAGAAGACGATCATGAACACAGGTTCCGCAAGGAAGCCAACGAGCCGCGTGCGGCTCGCGCCCATCGGGCCGTAAGGGTTCGCCGTGTCCACGGCCGCCAGCGTGGCAAAGAACCCGCCCAAGGCCAGGACAAATCCGCCGCCCAGCATGTCGGCCATGAAGGCAAAGAAGAGCGGGTAGCTGGTCAAAACGGGAATCAGCAGCGTTACGAAAATCGGCGTCACGAATACGATGTACGGAGTGAAGCGGAATAGCCAGGAACTTCGGTCGGAGACAACCTCATCCTTGTGAAACAGTTTCCAAATGTCGCGATAGGGTTGGAGGATGCTTGGCCCGCGCTTCGATTGCACGATTTCCTTGAGTCGGCTCGTCGTCCCCGCCATCAGCGGCGCGAAGAGCATGACAACCACAACCTGCAGCAAATTGAAGATGATTCGAATGCCCATCGAAACCCCACTAAAACCTCACACAAAAAGGCTGTTGCTCAGTCCGCCCAAGTCCGCGCGCTGCGAAGGCCACGACCATGTAGGGTGGCGCAGAAGCTGGAGTGATTAGACGGGACGAGCATCTCGCTTCGCCCGTAATGGATAGGGTGCAAGCTGAGTGAGAGACTGATCGCGGACAGAACTGACTAGCTACAGCGGGATCGGCCGATACGGGCACCCACACCCTCCAACCAACACGGGGAGTTTGTAGGAGTTATCAGCCGAGTGGCGGATACAAGCGAACTCCATCGCCCAAAGCACTGACGAACAGTCTTGAAATTAGCGGCAATCAGCAGGGCTTGTCAACTGTGATCTTCGCCGGGTGCTCGGGTACGAGTCACCGCCGAATAGCCGGGAGCGAAATGGAATCGAGCCAGTGCATTAGAAAGCGCGCCTTTCGGTACCGGATGGTGCCCCCTCTCAACTGTAGGACTACCGTCGCGAACGAGCCGTGCAATGTAACGTTGCAGGCGCAGACGATTGCCAAAGCGGGCAATCCTCGTAAATTCGGTGACAACCGCCGTTGCTTGATCACGGTGGTCAGGGAAGTCCATCGCTGCATCCAAGGCTTGCAGATGCCAAAGTTCGGAGGCTGATGTGGATAACGCGGACGGCGCCATACGGGCTTTTATCACCGACCCGGTTTTGCAGAAACGCTTGGCAAAGTACCTCGTCCAACGCTGCTTCCGCAATTCCGCTCTTGAAGATCTGCACGCCGGTACGGCTCCCGATTCGAGGGCCGGAGATTATTCCGATGTGGTGGTCGCTACGCCGTTCGGGGAGATTCCCTGGCGCCGGCTCTCACGATTGGATGATGGAGAGATGAAGAGCCTCATGATCGACGTGGTACAGAGGGCTTACCACCTCATTCACGAGCTGTTCGACGAAGAGCGGGGCGGTAAGCTTCTCCTGCGATTGGCCGAGCAAGACCCTGTACCTCAATGGAAGAACCCTGAGTAAGATGGCACAACAGGTAGCTGCGTAAGCGGTTGTAATGGGGGGGACGCAGCGGTGCTGCTGCAGCGTGGCCGACCGCGCTTATCATCCTTGCTGTGGTAACTCCGGCCCGGTTATCTTCGGGCACTCCCCGCTTCGCAACAACCAACAACAACCACACCCCCACCACCGCACCAGCAGCAGCAGCCACCACCGCCACAGCAGCAGCAGAGAGAGCAGCAGCAGCAGTAGCACATGTCACTCAAACCATATCTTTGCCGGATTTATGCATAAACCTGCCGCGAACGGCGAGAGAACCCTTTTGTTTTCGCAAGCCGGGCGTCCCGTCGCGGGAATGAACTAAAGCAATTCGTTGCGGCGAGTCCTATTCTGAAGCATGTCTTTGCCACGAGTCCGACGCCGAACCGGCCCAAGCATCTTCGTCCAAACTCGACACATGGAGGTTAGAGCGAAGCCGTCGGCGCGGCGGGCGGGAGAATGGGACAGCCAAGATCGCGGAGGTGCTGAGGGCTCAGAAAGAACCCCCCAGTGCGGCAACTCAAAACCTTGCCTGCGAAGCTTGAAAGAGTTCTTGCCCTTTCGCAGAGGGGGCTCCGAAGCGGTCATCGTCCCGCACTCATTACTACAAAGAATGTGACCCCGTCGGGAGGCAGTGAGCGTCCCCCTGGAACTCCCCGGCTGCAGAGATCGCATCATCGCGAGTGATCAAAGTAGGATGCACGTCCTGGACCTCCTTAGGGGAAGTGCAGGGCGTTGTGCGCTCGTAGTCCGGTCCCAGGACCGGCCGACTGTCCTCGCCAGTGATCGGCAAACGCGAAGCGACGAGCGAGGGTCGCCCAATTGTTTGCCTGGGGACTCTGCCTTCTGGGCTATACTTTCGCCGGGAGATGCCAGATGCGGCGTGCGGCGACTGGCGTTCGTGAGATCCTCCAGCGGCTCGAACTCCACTATGGCCCGCAGGAACCGGGCTGGCCCACCGACCCTTACCAGTTTCTGGTGTGGTGGTATAGCGGCTACCCCGCGAGCGATGCCGCGTGCACGAAAGGCTGGACGTCTCTTTCCAACAGGATTGGTATCGAACCTCGGCGGATTCTGAGGGCGCCTAGTACCCAGCTTGCGAGCGCGCTCGAACCAGGAGGCATGTTCCCGGAACTGCGTGCCGTTCGGCTGATGGAGCTTGCGGCTCGAGTGCAAGATGAGTTTGGCGGTGACCTCCGCAGTGGATTGACAGGACCGATCAGCCGGGCGCGAAAGGTGCTCAAGAGTTTCCCGAGTATCGGCGAACCCGGGGCTGACCGCATCCTTCTGTTTGCCGGAATTGCACCGGTGGCTGCC
>JASHPE010000194.1 GCA_030038235.1 Terriglobia bacterium | reverse complement strand
AGTTCAATACGGAATGGAATTACTGCCGCGTTCTGTGCGTTGCAGGCCCCCGCAACCACGCCTTTCATAACAGCCTCGGGCAGGCGGTAACTGATCTGAACCTCCAACGTTTCCGGCTTCAGTTTGATGTCTTGCACCCAGGAGCGCATGAGCCGCTTTCGCTCCGCAGGGTGTCCTGAGTTCAACACCTTCTCAGTCTGTCGGCGATAAGCCATCACGGTTTGGGCGTCGAGCTGCGGCGCCTTACCTCCATCGTGCGCGACGGTCAGCCTCTGACGTTCGGCCAAAAGCTCGCGGAGTCGGGCATTCGCCCAACTTGCATCGGCAAAGCCATCCTCCACGGCGCGGCGAATGTTGGCGATCTTCGCGTCGACCTGCTCAAGTTCCTTGGGTGCTGTGGCGGCGCCGCGTCCGTTGACTTCCTCCCACAGGCGCCGTATTTCGGCATTTACCTGCCTCGTAAACCCGCCCGGATCGGCGCACACGCTGAGTAATTCGTTCAGCCCCTTGCAAACTTCGGTCTCCACTGCGCGCCGTGGAACGTACACGCCTGGGCCGCATCCCATGCCCTTCCGATAGGGCTGGCTCCCGCACACGTAGTATTCACCGCTCGATGTGCGAAAGCCGATCATGTTGGAACCGCACCTTTCGCACCTGAAAAGTCCGCCGCTCAACAGATACCCCGACGCTTGGCTCCGTCCTCGATTCACCGGAAAATTGGCTGTCTCCTTTGCGCGTCTGCGGGCGGCCAGGATCGCTCGCCCTTCGACCTCGGTAATGAGCGCCGGATGTGCATTCGGAACGATGACCCACTCCGACGGCGGGCGCTCATGTCCTTGTTTGGTCCGTGCGTTCCAAACTCCGTAGCCGCAGAATTGGAGAATGACGCTTGGCTGCAGGATCGCGTTCCAAGTCGAAATGCCCCAAAATCTCTTCCGGCGGGCGGAAATATTCTTGCTGTTGCAAAAGTCGCGAAGCTCGGCCAGCGAAGCGCCGGTGGCTGCAAGCTGCGTCAAACAATGTCGAGTCCATTCATGGACCGGGCGCCCCGCAATCATCGAATCATCAAGAATCCAAACTGACTTGATAATCGGCCGGCCTCGTTTGTCCTGTCCGCGCTCCAACCTCAGCGAACGATAACCCCAAGGCGGCTGCCCGCCGTTCTTGTAGCACCATCCCGTTTCGCGGTCGCGAGCCTGGACGTTGGCGCGGCATCCTTTCCGAGTGTGAAAGGCGACTTCCCGGCTGTAGGCCTCGTTCTTCGCAAAGGTGATGGCTTCGAGGTAGACACCCGCCACGGTCTCGGGGTCGAGCTCGGGATCGTTCAGCGAGACGACCCTGATTCCTTGGCTTCGCAACTGCCGCACTTGCGCCTTGCCCCCTACGCTGTCGCGTGAGAATCGCGACAAGTCGTGAACGAGGATCATGGATACGCGCTCCGCCTTGGCCCGTGCCAGCATCCTTTCAAACTCGGGTCGCTTGGAACGCTGCTGGAATGCGCTCTCGGCTTCGGTGAATTCGGCCACTATGTCAACGTTCCTAGCCTCGGCATACTCGCGAATCTCGCGCAGCTGTTCGGGAATCGAAAGGCCCCGCTCCTCCTGCATCGAGGTCGAAACTCTGGCCCAAGCGAGCGCCGTCGCTCGGACGGCGCTCGCGATCGCTCCTGCGCATGCTGGCGTGCCTGTGATCTCCTGTAAGAAACTATTTGATATCGGCACTGGAGTCTCCAGCCGCGATTGTTCCTTGCTCAGCCTGGCTTGTGAGATCAGGCCGGCTCTCGGTGCGGCTGCCCATTATAGGCACGGCGCGGCGTCGGTCCGCAAATATCTCCGGGTGATCGGACGCGAAGGCTTCAGCAACAAGCCGTGCAAGGGTCCTCTCCATCGAGGCAAGCTCGCTCTGGGACACCGCATTCTGGGCCGCGAAAGACCGCTCGAAGCTGAGTGCTCTCGCCATTGCTGTTTTACCCGCTCCCTGCAATTCCCCGGCTTGTTGACCGGCCGCTTTCGCCCAGCGGAATGCAGCACCGGAGCACGCCCGCTCCATCAAAGAACACGTCGTCAATTCCGAGTGCGAGGGGCAGCTCCTGAACCTGATGGCAACCGCAGTCCGGGCAAGTCGCTTGGTGATCTTCGTTCCCCTCGGCACCAGCAGTCAGCGACTCGGGGCTGTAGAACGCGGGCGCGTGCCGTGACGCCGTCAAGGGTCGATTGGTTTGCGAGTCCATCGTTGCCCTCGCTGTGCCGCTCGCGCCCGTCGTTCTAGAAACAAGTGTGAGGGTGCTGAAAATGGTATTTCGGTGGGTTAAATGGAGGGTGAAATTGGGTGAATTTAGGTACGCAATTTCGGTTTCCGGCGGAATTCAGAAGGCTTGAATTTGGCCCAATCAATTTTGATTGTCTCGTAAGCCTTGCCGGTGCGGGCGGCGATGATCTGGGTCGCGAGTCGGATGTGCTGGCGGTGCGCCTGGATGTTCATCAGCAGCTTCCGCACGTCGGAGTTTGCCTCAGTCACCTCGAAAGTGAGGTAGTCCGGGTGCTCGGCTCTTAAACGGGCGTAATCGGATGGCACGAACAATTGCGGCTTGACAACATTCAGCTCGGCGATTACCGTGGCGACCAACTGCGCTCGATACTGAGAGGAGGCGAGCGGAGGCCCAGCCCTCGGAGAACCCTCGGCGCCGACGGCCGGTTGGCTTTGGACATCGCTTCTAGCGAGCCCGATCGAGGATGGCCCGGTCGCGTTTGGGGCACTTGGCCTGTCCGCGCCGCTCCCGAATTCCGGTCTACGTTCGGCACTCGCTGGCGGTACGACGCCAAGCATCTGGTCCGCAGCCATTCGCAGGATGCGCTCGAATCGCTCTGCCTCCGCTGTTAGCTTGGCATCAAACTGGGCCTGCATACTGCGATATTCAGGATCGTCGGGTGGGTTCCAGTGGCCGTCAGTCGTAGTTCGGAAGAATTTGGTGAAGCCTTCGGGCTCGCTGAGATCGAGTGTCACGAGCTCACGCAACTCAGCGGCACACTTCTCGCCAGCGTCGGCCAGACAGTATCGGGCGACCTTAACCAATTCCCGGAGATAATTGGGGTCTACCCATTTTCCTTGCCCGAGTTCCAAGAGCCATGCGCTCACTTCTCTCCTCAGCACATCAATCCTTCGCAATAGCTCGCCCGGAGACAGAGGGGTTTTCCGGTTAGGCCAACCGTGCCACTCAGCAATCCAGCCTGTAACCGGGCTTATAAAGGCCTTGAATGCCATGGCCGTTTTGTTTTCGCTTGACCAGCTGGAGGGCCGGTCCCTAGCGTTCCGAAGCCGCAATCGCACCTTGAGACGTGCGCTTTGTTCAAATTCCTTAGAAAGCTGGGATTGCGCGGCGATAGCTTTATGCTCGGATCGCCCGACGAGCGTCACGGCGCGTACTCGAACACTGTGCCGCAGCCGTAGGCACCCCCGTAGTACGTGGTGCCGTAGAGATTTCCGGAGCTATCCCGCAACAGGGCGCTGCCGCTAGGATTCTCACCGTCAGGCGTGCCTGAGAAGCTGTAGAGGACCGACTCGACTCCCTTCGAGGTGATCTCGTAGATCGTTCCGCAGCCGGGGGCGAGCTCGTCGTCGCAGGTCCCCGTGCCGCCAGCCGCTGTCGTGCCGTAGAAATTGCCCGAGGGGTCGCGGACGAGGCCCTCGATGGGCTCCGCGCCGTCCGGCGAGCCGGTGAAGCTGTGCAGCGCTGAGAAAGTGCCGCTCGCACTCAGACGAAAAACGGTGCCGAAGTTGGAGGTCCCTCCCAGAAGGGCAGTGCCGTAAAGGTTTCCTGCCGAATCTCGGAGCAGACCAGCGTCCGGTTCCTCGCCCTCCTGCTTCGGGAGGGCGTATGAGGATTCCCCGCCATCTGGAGAGACGACGAACACCGTACCGCCACCCGAGGAGCCGCCCAGCAACGTGGTGCCGTACAGGTTTCCCGCGGAGTCCCTTACCAGGCCGCCCACTGGATTCTCCCCGCCCTTGCCCGGAGTGAAGCTATAAAGGATTGTCAGCTTTCCGTGCGGCGCAACCTCCCACACCGAGCCATACTCCTCGTGTCCTCCGTAGCCGGTACCGTAGAAGTTGCCGGCCGTGTCCCCAACCAAGCCTGAGTAGGCATAGCCAGTTGCCGGGCTCAGGTTTTTCAGGATGGTCTCCTTGCCGTTCGGAGCCAGTCTGAACACAGTCCCAACACCCGCCGAGCCGCCAGCGATAGTGGTGCCATATAGGTTCCCCGCCGTGTCTCGAAGGAGCGCCCCGTAGCCTGGAGCGGCTCCGTCGCTGGGCGAGCCGTCAAAGCTGTGAAGGACAGTTTCTGTACCTTGCGAGCTGAGCTCGAAGACGGTTCCCCAATTGTAAGTGCCGCCCCCGGCGGTGGTACCGTAAAGGTTTCCCGTCGCGTCCAGCACTAGGCCTGACGCGGGATAGCCGCCGTCATTGGGTCCGCACTGAAACGAGTAGAGGAGGGTGTAGCTTTGGCTGTGAGCGGGTAGAGTGACCGCCAAGGTGAGCGCAAAGGCCACCGCGATGGCGGGCAGCCACTGGACCGAGCACCGCAGGGTTGCCGCGGGATTCATGTGGTAGTGCATGGTCCTCTTCACAAAGTTCTCCTTTCCGTCCTGCTGACGCGGGTTAGTTGACGATCAGATAACTGAAGCAACCTGGATTCGTCCCAAAACTCGACGCGACGTTGATGGTGAAGGACGTCCCGGCGGTCCGGGCGCTTACGTACGGAAGCTGCGGGGTGGTGTTGCAGGTGACGCTGCCTCCGAAGGCGCCCGCGAGACTACTGTCGAACATCACGAGAATCTGGCTATTCGAGGTCACGGCCGTCGTATCCACGACCACCGAGGTCGCGCCGCCGCTCGCGATGGTGACGGAGCCGGCGGAGGCGGCACCGCAGCTCGCAGGCGACGCCGAGGAGGCGCACCTGTTAGTACCAAGCGGGCCGCCCACGGTTAGACCGCCGGCGAAGTTACTGGGTCCGGCCGGATTCAGGAAATTCCCGGGCTGCTCAATATCGTATTCTCCCACCGACTCCAGCGCGTTCGATTTGTATGGAGAACCTGGGTTGCTGAGCAGGTCGTAGATTGCGTTTCTCTTCGTCATCGATAAGCCGATTGGCAGAGGATAGGGATTGATGTCCGTGAGGTGTATCGCGCCGGGGCTTGCGTAGGTGGGATCGTCGATCTGCACACCATAAACGATTTGGCAGGAACCGTGGACCCCGTCCACGGTTGCGGGAACCCCGTCGTCTTCGACCACAGCCCCTATCGTGGCAGTGAGGCATGCGGTCGCCAGACCCTCTGCATGAACGTCATGAACCGAAACTTTGGCGAAACCTACCGGCGCGTTCATGATGACCCCGTCGAGCCTCACAGCCGCCTGAGTGGCACAGACGCTGCTATCCGACAAGTTGCCGCATGTGTCGGCCCCATAGTCGAAACCGTCAATCTTCTTCAGTTGTGCTACGGCATCGTCGTGGATTCCGTATTTGGGATACGCTGCGGCCGCATCGGCCACCCCGTAGTAATACGTCCCTGTCGTCCCCGTCCACGGGTAAGTGAGTGTGAGAGATGTCGCGGAACCCACGGTCGAGACCGTGCATGGGTTGGTAGAGCAACCGGTAATAATGCTGTTGCCGATCGAGATATCGGCACCATCCCAGAGTGTCCCTGTGGTGAACTGCGTGCCCGAAACCCAACTGACGGACCTGCTGCTGTTGGTAACGCTGACCTGGCCAGAATTCAGCGTGTTGATGCCGCCGGTGCATCCCCCGGTGACCACATCACAGTTTGAGGTTGTTCCGAAAATACCACTAACGCTCGATCCGTTCGCCCCCAGGTTCCCGTCAAAACCCTCGAGTTCAATGAGCGCATCCCCGGTACAATTCTCCACACTCATGTCGAAGATGCCGGAAGGGGGGTCCTGCGCCATATTGTTCAGAATCCCGATCGCGCCACCGAAGCAGTCCACCATCCCGCCTCGGACGTAGGTGCGTGTTGCAATGTTTGCCAGATAATTCGTGCTTGAACCGAGGGTGAGGAGCGTCTGGGTCGTGTTGACGCCGGGCGGAGGATTCCGGGCCCCCGTAGGATAATTCGGTATCGTCTCCATTGTCGGGACCGTGGGACTGTAGCACCCAAGTCCGGCGGCGTCCGTGTTGCTCGGGAACATGTTTATACCGGACTCGACTACGTAGACGCAGTAAGCTGTGATCGGGCCACCAACCGCCGGAACCGTGACGTTGAGCTGTGCGGTGCCGGACGCATTCTGCTGGCCGGCAGGTGAGTAGGACGTGGAGGCATAATTCCCGTTCAGCAGCGTCGTCTCGCCCGAGGAGTTCTCGGCGGTCAGAGCGACCCAGTAGAAGCCGCTATGGACCCAGCCGCCGCCGCTACTCCCGCTGAAATTCGTGGTGAAGCTCGCCACGGCGTCAGAGTTCGGCAATGCGGCAGGGAACGAAGGACCTATGCGCAACACGGTGCCATTCGCGGTCGTCGCCGTCTGATTCGAAACGTATCCGCCCGGCGTCATGTCCCAGTTGTCGCCGGATTTCAGCATCACAGGCACATTCGTCGTGATCAGGCAGGGTGCGCTGATGAGGTGGACGTGGTGCGCGTTTTCGGACGAATCGTGGAAGGGATCGTAGCTCCAGGTCTCGGCCCCTCCGGGGCAGTCATCATAAAGGGTGACGGAGGCGTCGGTCGGTAGAGGATTTAGCAGGCTGTCTATGCTGGTGTACTTCACCCCGTCCATGTGGAACACGGTACCGGGATATGTCGAAGCATTGGCGGGCAGGACGCCGGAGGGATTGCCCACTGCCCCACTCACCGCACCCGTAAACTGCGCGGCGTAATCGTTAGTCGCTCCGCTCGGAGCAGTGACGGAGAGACCGTAGGCACTCCCAACCGTCCCGCCCGTAAGCGAAGCACCTTCAATATTCAAGCCGTATGAACTCGTAACGGTGGTACCAGACCAGGCTCCCGGTGGTCCGCTGAGGTCGGCGGTCGCCGCCCAGTTTAGCGTGCTGGACGTGGAGTAGGAAGGGGCTTGGACCCAGATGGCCCTCTGCTGGTACGGAGTCGTGGTGAAGGTAACGGTCCTTGCGAGATCGAGGTTGAGGTCGTTGGATTCTCCGCTGAGCCCGGTGTGAGCGGGACCGGTGATGCTCAGCAGGGAAGGGGTCCCCATGGTGCTCGCAGGCGGCTCAATTGTCAGGCCCTTGCCTGGCACCGGTGACGTGGTCCCGATACCCACGTCGTTGCTGGTGTCGATCCACATGGCGGCCGTATTACTCCCGCTCTGGTTCGTTACGAACTCCAGCGGGTCGGCGCTGAAGGTACCAACCAAGCCCATGCGTGAAGCGCTACTGTCGTACACCGACTCCAGGATGCTCACGACGCCAACGAGGCCCGTCCCGCCCGCCTGCGTCGACAGATACGCGTAACTGTTACTGGAGCTCGTATTGGTCACGCGAGCCTGGACATTCCCAGGACTTGATTCCGTGCCGCGCAATTCGAGGCTGAGGCCTGTCCCTGGCGTGAATGACGAGCCACCCAGGCCGATAATGCCAACGGTTGAGGAACTGCTTTGGGATATGACTGAACTCTCTACGTCGCAGCTTGACGCGTCAAAGTAGGCGATGGTGCCTGCGGTTGCGCTGCCGCTACTTGTGACGTTGCAGCTTGAGGGAAGCGGGAGCCGAGCTGGCGCGCCCGTCGAGAACCAAAGGCCTCGACTACCGACCCGAATCAGACGGAACTGGCGGTCGCCGCGCCAGTTATAGGCCACCTGAAATCGCCCCCCCCGTCGAAAACGCTGTCACCGGGGCCGATGCCGAAGGTGGCGGGCGGCGCCGGTGTCCCCTTGGGAGCGGACGGATCGCCGGAACTGGCTCCATTGGCGGGTGAAACGCGAGCGTGCGCAATTGCCACGAAAAGCAAACTGACCATAGGCAAAAAGCCAGCCCAGAACACGCGGCGGAGGCAATCCGTCGCAAGAGTCTTCCAACACTTTGAGACCATTTTCCCCCCTTTGGCCTCCTGATTGAGACTACCCGAAGAGTGTTTTATACCGCGGATGGTGGGTTGTCAAGCAGAAAGTGGCGTCAATTGAGAATGACTCGCGGGTAATACATCGGTAGTTCAGCCTAGAACGACAAATTATTCGAGTTCGCCATCAATAATCTCGCGGGCCAGCTCGCGGACTTCTTTTGCGCTCTCATCGCCCGTCAGCTCGGGCTCCAGGTCTCGACGAACCGCAATTTGCAAGTGCTCCGTTAGCTCGGTGTTCCAATAGTCTTGGCGGGTGATCTTGCCATTGCCCTCCAACTCCCCCATGTAGCGGATGACTTCCGACACAGCGTCCGCGACAAGTTGGGCTTTCCGGGCTTGGCGTTCTTTCTCGGCCTGCCGCTGTTCGATTTCGCGCCGCGCCTCGTCTATGGTGGTCCGCATCGCTTCCTTCGCTTCGCCTTCTGAAACATCGGGCGGGAGGTCGGCCAGTATCTCGGAGCATTCTCGGCGCAGACGCGCCTCGTCTTGTTCGTTCCTGCTCCACGGGAGGTCCCACACTGCGGACCGAAGCAACTTAGCGTCGAGGTCGCGCCGCTCAATTTCTTGGCGCACAAGCCGGACCGCTTCTTGAGCGGTCACCCGTAGTTCGCAGACATCTGCAAAACGATCGAACGGCCTAAGAGCCTCTCGGATAGCCGCCGTCGCCCTCACCTTGTCGGCGTCGGTTGCGGAATAGGGCAAGCTCCTCAATGCCTCGTCTGTGAGCCGTTGGCGCCTCTCCTGTGCGTCGCGCTCGGCCTGTAGGGGCTCGACTGCAGCCAGAAGCGTGCGGGCGATGATATCGTTCATGCGCGGCGCGTCGTTTGGCTGCCGCCGGTCAATCTCTGTCTCCAGGGCCTCCGCTACTTCCTTGCGTTGGCTGGCGGTGAGCCAACTCACCTTCGGCCACGTGGCCAGGGCTTGTGCCGCGACGGCGTACCACCGCTCGCGGAATGCAGCTAATCCCTGCTCCGCTTCTAGCCGTGCCTGCTCTTCCGCCTGCTCCCGTTGGCGGCGACGGCGGTCCTCGGCTGCCTCCCGTTCCAACCGTTGTCGCTCAAGAGCGATTTCGGCGCGGCGCTGTTCAGCTTCTTCCTCGCGTGCCTGGGCCTCGGCCTCGCGCTCTTCGGCTTCCTGCTGCTCTTCCCGCCGCAGCTTGCGCAATTCCCTCTGAGCACGCACTTCCTGAGCCTCAAGGGTTAACTCCTCGATCCGTTCACGCCGGTTCTTCAGAACGGGTGATGCCTCACGTGTGCGGGCCGGAGGTGCCTCCCGGCCTTTTGCAGCTTCAATGCTCTCGGTACTGATTCGCAGGTGTCCTCCTGGCGTGCGGAATCCTTCCAGGGTACCGTCCTTCACCATGCGCCTGAGCGTCGGTATCGAAACGCCTAGCAGTGCTGCGGCATCGCTGGCGCTGTGAGAATCAGCTCCCGATCGATTTTTCGCACTCTTTTTCATGGTTTCCCTTGCCGATTTTTCACGATTTGTGCCGGTTTCCTGACCCCTCGTTGGTGGGATTTTTTCGATTTTTAACTGTTTTTCTCGGCTCGTGAGTATTGATTGGCAGTCACTGCTTTGGAATGAGCGGGCAGCCGGTAGCCCGATAGTGACATCCAGGCCACCGGCAGTCCCTCAAACGCGGCTACTGTCGGCGGTCAGTCCCTCGTGCCCGGCGTCGTCGCCAGATCTCGGCGGCGAACGCTTGGCGCTTTTCCTCGGGTGTTTCGTGGATGACCTTCCCGCCGGTGTCGATCGCGCCGCGTTCGTGCTGCAGCGCGGCCTCGGTGTATTCCCGAAGCGTCCGCGCTCCGGGGTTGGATTGGTGCGTCCGCCGGCCGTGGCCAGCTCGTGCCATCGCCAGTCCAAGCCGGGTATTGCACGATTTGCACAGCCAGCGGAGATTGGACGGCGAGCCGTGCGATTCGTCGCCGTCTTTGTGGTCGATGACCAGGAATCGGGTCGAAGTGCAGACGGCGCATTTCCTGGGTCCGGGCGGGCGGCATCCTGGCTGGTGTGCCCGGTACCGCTTCGCCCGGTCGGTGATTTGCTGCACGGGCTTTGTCCAGGCCGCACCGCACTCGCGGGCGGCTGGATTCAGTCCCGGCCGCTGTCCTCGTCTTCGTCTTCTTCTTCGCTGTCGTCTTCCTCCTCCCCGACAATGTCGGCGATTGAGTCAACCTTGTCGCGTAGCTCCTGATTCTCTTCTTCGAGCTCCGCGATGCGATCTAACAGTTCACGTCTTGTTCTGATTGCCATGTTTTTGACTCCTGTTGTTGGATTTGAGAGCTTGATGTGTCGCTTGCGGGCATATTCTTCGAGGGTCTCGTCCTCGATGGCGTCGGCTAAGTCGTCATCGTCGCGAACCTCGCGAGCGAAGCGGACAGCCTGATCCTTCCGGGCTTGCAATTGTTTACGAGTGAGAATTCTCATGACGGTTGACTGTGGAACTTCGTGTCAACCGCCTGCCATGTCGAGGGAGCGGCCAAAGCCGCGAAAGGTGGGACGAGAGGGCGTTATGAATAGCTACACAGCAAGCCCCCGCAACCAACACAACCGCGCCGGTCGCCTTCCGCGTGAAGCGTGCGCGACGGAACACTGCAAGCGAACGCCTCGCCCTCGGAGTACAGCCGCTATTCTGGCAAATCGATCTGGCCCTCTACATGGAAGTGCCCCATGGACCCCGGCGCGCCGGTATCAGGCTGGCCGCCGCCGATGCTGACGGTGTAATCG
>JASHPE010000193.1 GCA_030038235.1 Terriglobia bacterium | reverse complement strand
AGCTACGAATCCAGCCGAAGCAAAAGAGAACAGCCAAACCAACCTGGAATGTGACGCGGAATCAGCAATTTGCCTGGAGAATCCGGAAGCGGCTGTGGAGGCCGCCCTCCGGCAGCTTGCCGCCCGCCACCCCTCGATCGCTGCGGTCCTCGGGGTCCCGGGCGCTCCAGCCACTAGCCACTCGTCACTCGCCACTTCTTCCGAAGCTACGAATCCAGCCGAAGCAAGAGAGAACAGCCAAAGGAAGCTGGAATCTAAGCTGGAATCAGCAATTTGCCTGGAGAGATCGGAAAAGGAGGTACCGGCCACTCGCCACTCGTCACTACTCCGTATTTGGGCGAAAGTGGGAAGGGCCTTGCGGTGGCACAGGAGTACATGAGAGTCAACCCGGAAGCGACCCCGAGGGGGCGTGCGGTCCGTCGGCCAGAGCAAATCAGCAGACGAGGGCTCGAGCGCTCCGGTAGAATGACCAGTCTCGATCTTTGGGCTGCCGAGTCGTTGCTTTTTCTGGCGGTCCTCGCCAGTTCTCACAGGAGATTGCATGAGCCGACCCATTGCCGTTTGCGCCTCCGTCATCGCCGCTTTGTTCCTCGCACTGCCTGCCTCCGCGCAACTGGGCATGTTCTCGAAAGATCAGCGCATCAGTCTGACCCGAGATTGGAAAGGCGACCGCTTCGACGACGGCCGCCCGAAAGTCCCGGACTCCGTGCTCGAAGGCCTGAAAGACGTGGACGCCGAAGAAGCCTGGGGCGTGCTTCAGTCCCACGGCTACGCGCACCAGTTCGAAGGCGGCTGGCACGAGATCAATCCCGGCGACCGCATGGTGGGCCGCGTGTTCACTGCCGTCTTTATGCCGCTACGTCCGGACGTGAACGCCGTGATCAACGATGCCGGCAAGCAGGAGGGCCGCATCGGCGCGCAGAACTCCTGGCCAATCGATATGCTTTTGCCCGGCGACGTGCTGGTGGTCGATCTGTTCGGCAAGATTCAGGACGGCACCTACGCCGGCGACAATCTCTCCACCGCCATTTTCTCGCACAGCCACAACGGCCTGGTGGTGGACGGCTCGGTGCGCGACGAGACCGGCATCTCGGAGATCAAAGGCATGCACGTCTTTGTGCGCGGCGTCGATCCGTCCGCGCTGCGCGAGGTCACGCTGATGGGGATCAATGTGCCCATCCGCATCGGGCACGTGCTGGTGATGCCCGGCGACCTGGCCGTGAGCGACGTGGAAGGCATCACGTTCATTCCGCCGCAACTCGCGCAGGAAGTGATCGATAAGGCCCAGATGACCCACATGGTGGACGAATGGGGACACCGGATGCTGCGCGAAGGCAAATACACGCCGGGCCAGATCGACCGAAAATGGTCGAAGCCGATGATCGAAGAATTCAACAAGTGGCTGGAGCAGAAAGGATCGAAACTGAGGATGCCGGAAAACTAGTCATTGGTCATTCGAAGGAGGATCAAGAGGCGCGAATGAGAAATCAAGCAGCTTCTTGTCAAATGGAGGGCTCGAGATGAACGACCAACAAAAGAAGGAGCAGTATTCGGGAGTGCGAGATCAAGAGATCCGTGCGGCACTGGATCGGCATTGGGCGGCGTCCGATGCCAACGATTTTGAAACGGAGCACCTCATCTATCACGAGGACGCGGTGCTGGAATACCCGCAGTCGGGCGAGCGAACCCGCGGTCGAAACAACATACTTAATCAACGCGCCAGTCAGCCGAGCAAAAAGCGGTTTACTGTCCGGCGAATTATTGGCGGCGGTGATCTTTGGATCACCGAATTCATCCTGACCTATGATGGCAAGCCCTCCTACACCGTGAGCATCATGGAGTTCAGGGACGACAAGGTTGCGCGGGAAACACAGTACTTTGCGGATCCATTCCCGGCTCCCCCATGGCGCGCTCAATGGGTCGAACGGATGGACACATAATCTCGAGCCGCGAGGATTCGCTATGAAAAGGCAAAGCCCTTGCTGAAAAGAGGTGCCGGCTTGAAGACTGATGAACCGCATGGGGTGAATCGACGGGGCATTCTGAAAGGCTCCGCGGCCGCGCTGGGAGCGGCGCTGCTGGCGACCGAGCCGATGGAAGCCTATCCGCAGGGCGTGAACACCAACTCCAGTCCGTCCGAACTGCAGATCACCGATCTGCGCGTGGCCACGGTCGTGAAGCCGGGACCGAGCCCATGCCCGATCATCCGCATCGACACCAACCAGGGCGTCTACGGGCTCGGCGAGGTCAGGGATGGAGCGAGTGCGACGTACGCGCTGATGCTGAAGAGCCGGATTCTCGGTGAGAATCCGCTGCAAGTGGACCGCATTTTTCGCAAGCTCAAGCAATTCGGCGGACCGGCGCGCCAGGCGGGTGGCGTCTGCGCCATCGAGATGGCGCTGTGGGACATCGCGGGCAAGGTCTACAACGTGCCCGTCCACGTAATGCTGGGTGGCAAGCTTCGCGACAAGGTGCGGGTATACGCCGACACCACGGAGTCCAAGGATCCGAAGATCTATGCCCAACGCATGAAAGAGCGCAAAGAGACGATGGGACTGACCTGGCTCAAGATGGACCTCGGCGTCGACATGGTGTCGGATAAGCCCGGCACGGTCACGGTGCGGTCCGGGCTCAGCGAGTGGGACTTGACCATGATTCCACATCCTCTGCTTGCGATGGAGGTGACCGACAAAGGCGTCGGGCTGCTCGAAGAGTACGTGGCGGCGGTTCGCGACGCCGTGGGAATGGAAATCCCGCTCTCGATGGATCATCTCGGTCATCTCGGAGTAAAGTCGATCATCCGTCTCGGCAAGGCGTACGAGAAATACAATCTTTCCTGGATCGAAGACGTGATTCCCTGGGAGTACACCGATCTGCTCCATCAGATTTCGCTCGAAAGTCCCACGCCGATCCTGACCGGCGAGGACATCTACCTGAAGGAAGGCTTTCGTACGCTGTGCGAGGCTAGGGCAGTAAGCAAGATTCACCCTGACCTCGCCACGTCGGGCGGAATCCTGGAAACGCACAAGATCGGCGATATGGCGTGGGAATACGGCGTCCCGATGGCCATGCACTTCGCGGGCACGCCCGTGAGTTGCATGGCCAATGTCCATTGCGCCGCCGCCACGCTCAATTTTCTGGCGCTCGAGAATCATTCACTCGATGTGCCGTGGTGGAGCGATCTCGTGGAAGGCGTGGAGAAGCCGATTGTAAATCACGGCTGGATCACCGTGCCGGACAGGCCGGGTCTCGGCGTCACCCTGAACGAAGACGTGGTGCGGCGGCACCTGATGCCGGGCACGGGCTATTTCGAATCGACGGCGGAGTGGAATCAGGAACGATCGTGGGATCGGGAGTGGAGTTAGCGAATTGCCGATTGACGATTTCCGATTGCCGATTAAAAAGCTATCGCCCGTAGCGGCTGGCGCGGACCGCTCAGGAATTGAGCGCGGCTTGCAGCATGGCACGCGCATAGCCGGCGTTGTACGCGAATCCGGCGTATCCACCGCCGCCGGGGTAATACGTTTTGAAGCCGGGCTGATCGCGGTCGTAATCGAGCCGGCGTGGATGCTCGGGGTAAACGAGTCGCGGATATTTCAGCCTGACCAGCTCCTTCATCACCGCGAACATATCCACCTGGCCTTCGTCGATGAAGACTTCGGTGTACTTCAGGCTCGGTGTCTCGACCCTCACGTTGCGGAAGTGCACGTGATTGATGCGATCGCGTTCGCCGAAGTAGCGGCAAACCTCAACGGGGTCTTCGCCGATTTCGCGCGTGACGCCGCAGTCGAAGGTAATGCCGTTCGACTTGCTGGGGACGATCTCGATCAGACGCTTCCAACCGGCGAGCGTGGACATGATCTGGCCGGAGCCGCGGCTGATCGGCGCCGGCGGATCGTTGGGATGCAAAGCGAGTCGCACACCGGACTCCTCCGCCACCGGCACGACAGCTTTGAGGAAATAAGTGATGTTGCTCCACATTTCGTCCAGGCTGTGAACGCCTTCATCGGGCAGCGGCGGAAGATCTTTCACGCGATCGTAATCAAAGGCGGTCAGGCCCGCGCTGCCCCTTCCGCTCACCTCGTAGTAGCCCTCCACAAGGCGATGCGCGTAGAAGTTGTATTCCACAACCGGCAGGCCCGCGCCTCCGGCGGCGCGAATCGACTGCTGCACTTTCTCGATCTCCTCGTCGCGGCCGGGCCGTCCGTACAAGGTGTTCGTGAAGCCGCCGATCATCAGGTTGCCGAGCGCGAGGCCCCTGGATTTCAGGCGCTCCATGAGGGATCGAATCTGATCTTCCCGCCACGGTATCGGCGGTCCGCCCATCAGGACGTGATCCACGCCGAGCTGCTTCACGCGCCGCATGCCGGCGTCACTCCAAGCGCCGGCGGCCAGGTCGCCTCCGCCCATTTCCAGGCAGAGCTTGGGCGTTTCGGGGCTTTCGTCCTGCGTCTGCGAGAGCGCCGGCGCGGCCCCGCGGAGTGTCCGCGCGATCGGCGCCACAATGGCCGCCGACCCTATCGCTTTCATGGCTTGACGCCGGGAAGAGTTGAATTTCACGGATCACTGACCTCCGATTCGCCGGGAAGATGCGAGACGCGGCGGCCGAAGACTCAGCGCCCTGCCATGCCGCGTTCGGGATCGACCAGCAGCCAGGCGAGTCCGCCGAGCGCGCAGAGCCCGGCCGCCACCAGAAACGACGCCGTCCAGCCGTACGCGTCCGCAATCGCGGGCGTCAGCGACGCGGTCACCGCGCCGCCGATCTGGCCGCCCATGTTCATGAGGCCCGACACTGAGCCCGACGAGTTGCCTGCGATATCTGCAGTAACGGACCAATAGCAACTTTGACTCAGATACAGCGATCCGGCGCCGCTTGCCAGCACAATGCTCGCCAAGCGCGCGCTATGGACGTACGCTCCGGAGGCGAGAAATGCGGCGGCCATCAGCATCACACCGAGCGAGAACAAGCATCGTCCGGAGCGTTTGCCGAGATGACGCGTCAGCAGATCGCTCATCGCGCCTCCGGCGGTCGAGCCCGCCGCCATCGCCAGAAATGGCAGCATGGCGAAGACGGCGCTCGCCTTCAAGTTCAGGCCGCGAACCCGGGCGAGATAAATGAAGAACCAACTGAAGAAAATCCAGGCAACATAGCCGTAGGTGAAGTAGCTCAGCGCCATAGCCGCCAACTCCCTGCTCTTCAGGATTACTCCCCAGGGAAGCTGCGGACCGCGCTCCGCTGCGGGTGCAAGCTTCACGGTCAGTCCGGCCTCGATGTGCGCCAATTCGTGCGGTGAGACCCACGGTTGACGTTCAGGCGTGTCGCGTGCCGCTGCAAACCAGACGGCTCCTGCCACCAGGCCCAGCGCGGCGCTGATCCAGAAGGAGAAGCGCCAGCCGTGGTGAATCATGAGGTAAGTGATCAGCGGCGGCGTCGCGCCGGCTCCGGCGCCCACGCCCGCAAATATCAAGCCGTTGGCGAGACCGCGCTCGGTGGTCGGAATCCATTTGGAGACGAACTGGTTTGATGCGGGAAAGATCACCGCCTCGCCCGCTCCCAAGAGCATGCGGATGGAGATCAGGAGGGCTAGCGCCCCGCCGCGGCCCGCCGGAACGCTGGCGGTGAGCACAGTAAACAGGCCCCACCAGAGCACCGCCAGCGCGATCACGCGCCGCGGCCCGAAGCGATCGGCAAGGCGGCCGCCGGGAGCCTGGCAGATCGCATAGCCGATCAGGAACGAACTGAAGACGTAGCCGAGCCGCACATCGGTGAGGTGATATTCGGCGGCGATGGAAGCGCCCGCAATCGAGATGTTGACGCGATCAAGGAATGCGACCGCGCCCAGGACGGATATCCAGACAATGAGGAGCCAGCGCATGAGATTGCGGATTGCCGATTGACGATTGCCGATCGAAAAGCGAACGCCACCGGTGCCGGTCTTGCAAATCGGCGATCGGCAATTGAAAACTCACCAATTCGTGATAGACCCGTCCGGACGCTCCAGCATCGGCACCCGCCTGACTCGCTCCGTGATCGTCGAAACGAGCTGCAGCGGCGCCGTATCGAGCGTCACGCCGAGGCCGGGCCGTCGATTAGGCCACATTTTGCCATCGTGAAAGTCGTAGCATTCCGGCAGATGCGGAATGGCGCGCTTGCCTTCTCCCAACATCTCCATGAGAA
>JASHPE010000192.1 GCA_030038235.1 Terriglobia bacterium | reverse complement strand
GGTCGCCTCCCGGTGCTCCTCGGAAATTCCGGCGTAGGAAAGTCTTCCCTCGCGCAGGCTGGTGTGATCGCG
The DNA here is from genome assembly GCA_030038235.1 of Terriglobia bacterium. Classification (GTDB taxonomy): domain Bacteria; phylum Acidobacteriota; class Terriglobia; order UBA7540; family UBA7540; genus Gp13-AA77. Next base: position 2,911 of record JASHPE010000192.1, on the reverse strand, counting down.
GCGCTGCGGCGTCAGGCGTGGCCGGAGACGGCAGGCGATGTAGGTCCGTGGCCGCCGGTATTTCAGAATAGCCGGCGCTGGTGCTTTCTCACGATCCGGCCCGGGGCCGAGCCGATCAAGGGTTTGGTTGAGGCATTTCTTGAGAGCTGGCAATTCGACGCGGGGGATCCGGGGCGCATCAGGCGACGCAACGAATGGACGGAATTGCTGCTCGATGACAACAAGAGGACCAATCTTGCAGATCTGCTCGATGAGACCAGCCGCCGGCACAAGGAGCTGAAACACCCCGAGCCGCGGGCCTTCCTTCTGTACGTCGATCAGGCCGAGGAGCTTTACTCACCGCGCACGGAGGAGCGCCAGCGTCGCTGTTTCTCCGAAATTCTGGCGTACGGCCTCGCCGACCCGCGCGTGCGGGCGTTCATGAGCATGCGCTCGGATTTCCTTGGTGCCTTGCAGGCCGACGAGCCATTGTTCGATGCGCACTGGCAGATCAACGTGCCGCCGCTGCGCGAGTCGCAACTGCGCGAGGTGGTGAGCCGTCCGGCCGCGCTTCTCTCGGCCCGTTTCGAGCCCGAGGCGCTGGCATCGGACATAGCGCAGCGGACCGCCGAGGAGTCCGCCAAGGATGCGGGTGCGCTGCCGCTGCTCTCCTATCTGCTCGACGACATGTGGACGCAAATGGTCAAGCGCGGCGATGGAAAGCTCCGCCTACCCGCCGCAGCGATCGAGCTTGGTCGGGTGCTGGTCGAGCGCGCCGATACGTTCCTGGCCCACCATCCCGAATCGGAAGAGGCGTTGCGGCGGGTGCTCACGCTCAAGCTCGCGGACGTGCGCGAGGATGGCGAGCCGACGAAGCGGCGAGCGTTACGTTCGGAGTTTTCCAAGGATGAGTGGCGTCTCGTCAGCAAACTGGCAGACCACCCGAATCGCTTGCTCGTCACCGCCACATCCGAGGTCGGCGAAAGCTACGCAGAGGTTGCCCACGAGGCGGTCTTCCGGCGCTGGCAGAAACTGCGCGATTGGGTTGCGGCCGAGCGCGAGTTCTTGGCCTGGCGAAACGGACTCGAGGCCGCACGGCGTACCTGGCAGGCGGCACCAGGTCGCACGAAGCGCGACGCCTTGCTTATGGGATTCGCGCTCGAGCAGGCGCGACGCTGGCTCACCACGCGCCATGATGATCTCTCAGAGGAGGATCGCGAGTTCATCGCCCGAAGCAGCAAGGCGGCTCGTCAGCGTGCGCGACAGGTCCAGGCGCTGGTCGGCGTGCTGGCGCTTGGCATTGTCGGGGGTCTGGTCGCCTGGCTGAACCAGGCTTGGTTACGGGAGCAGTGGCGCTGGTTCACGGTGACCCACCCGTACATGCTGTCCGTGGTGGGTCCCCATGTGCTCACTGCGGAGGCGGAGCGGAGCTTGAAGCCGGGCGACTCGTTCAAGGAATGCGCCAAGAACTGTCCGGAGATGGTTGTCGTCCCAGCTGGTGAGTTCCTCATGGGGTCGCCGGCGAGTGAGACGGGCCGCTACGAAATTGAAGGGCCCCAGCATAACGTCGTGTTCGCCAGGCCCTTTGCGGTAGCCAGGTTCGATGTGACGTTCGACGATTGGGATGCCTGCGGGGCGTACGGCGATTGCCCGAGCGTGACTGACAGCGGCTTTGGGCGCGGCGGGCAGCCGGTTATCAACGTCACGTGGGATAATGCCCGGATTTACGTCGCATGGCTGTCGCGGATGACCGGCAAGCCCTACCGGCTGCTCTCAGAGGCCGAGTTCGAATACGCGGCGCGCGCGGGGACGCAGACGGCCTATCCGCGGGGTAACGAGATCGGCAAAAACAACGCCAACTGCTCTGACTGCGGGAGCCGATGGGACAACAGGCAGCCTTCCCCGGTTGGCTCTTTTGCGGCGAATCGGTTCGGGCTGTATGACATGCACGGCAACGTCTGGCAGATGACCGAGGATTGCTTTCACGGAAACTATCAGGGAGCGCCGCAAGACGGGGCGGCGTGGATCGAAGGCGCAGGCTGCAATATGCGTGTCGTCCGCGGCGGTTCCTGGCGCGACGCTCCTCAGTACCTCCGGTCGGCGGTCCGCGACTGGATCGCCCCCGACAGCCGGATCGACTTCCTCGGCTTCCGGGTCGGGCGGACGCTTATTACTCCTTGAAATCTTTATATCTTTACCTCTGGGGTCCAGGGCGCAGCCACTGGTCGAGTTATTTTTAAGGGCGCGACTCCAATGAGCGGTCATTCCAGGCGCACGGACGCAGCCGTAGAGGCGCACTGTCAATTCCTCGCGTGGCTCATGCCCACGTGGCGGCGCTTGTCTTGGCTCACTTGAGGGACAACAGTCGCCATCCGTTTGTTTGAGGCGCACCGCGCGATCAAGGCTCTTTGCGCGGTGCATGAGTCAGAAGATGGCACTTTGAAGCCACTCGAGAGCATGCGTTTGCAGACCGTTCGCCGGACGTCAGGCGGCACCGAGCCTCCGGAAATCCGTTCGAATTCGCCGGCTCCTCGATTGGTTCATGGCGTCAGTGCGGCGAGAAGCGTTTGCGCTTCCGTGATCTCGGGAAATTCCAGGATCCGGGCCGGGCCCAGGATCCGGCGGTGACGCCGATTGCCGCCGCCACGCAGACTTTCCATTTGCGGCGCCTTGCCGATGACGTCAAAGATCCGCATGCTCGCGGCTGGCCGGCGTCTGGCCGAGCACAACGAGAACAACACGCCGATGCGGGAGATTCGGTCATGAAGCGGTGCATCAATGCCCTGGGTTGCCTCTTCATCTTGACGGTTACAACCGCCGCGTGGGCTCAGTCGCTCACTGCGGCGAAGCCCGAGGACGTCGGCCTGTCGGCGTCAAGGCTGGAGAAGATCGCCCAGAGGTTCAAGCAGGAGATCAACGAGGGTCATCTGCC
>JASHPE010000017.1 GCA_030038235.1 Terriglobia bacterium | reverse complement strand
CGCCGGAGTCAAGGCGCGGAATCGGCGCTCGCACTGGAACCGGTCCTGATGATTCTGAAAACGATCCAGGGCGCGGCCGAGAGGGCTCAAGTTTCGCGGGCGTTCCGCTGCGGACGCCGGAACTGCTTCGTTGACGAGGAAAGTCCCGGGCAGGATGACGCGAGGGCGCGCCAGGAGCGGCAAGCCGGCCCCGGCCAGCGCCCACGAACCCGCGAGCCGCGCCCCGTTCTTCAGGAAGTCACGGCGCGAATGAGTGAGGAGGATTTTTCCCATCGCTGGGACGTAGGGGCACGCCTTGTGCGTGCCCGCCAGCCACGAGGGCGCCCACGAGGGGCGCCCGTACAGCGCGCGTTTGTGCGTGCCCGTCTCTTGAGGGCGCCGTCTAGACCTACTTAGCGGGGCTAGTTATTTCCGCCCATTTCAATTGGGTCCAGGGGTGGCGCCGTGCTTGGCTTGCTCCGCCGCCAGGCGCTGCTCTTCCGACCGGTGGCGGTGGTCCCGTGCTTCGGCGGTTCGTCCGAGCTTCGCATCAACCTGCGCGATCTGCAATTCCAGGACGCCACTCGAGTCGCAAGACTCCGCCGCCGCCAGGTCCTCAAGCGCGCGCCGATCGCTGCCCGCACCGCCCACCGCCAGATAGGCCCGGCCGCGCGCCCACCTCGCGACCAACAAGTTCGGATCAAGCGAGAGCGCCTGGTTCAGCAGGGAGAGAGCCTCCGCAGGCTGCCCCATCCGCAGATCGACGTCTCCCAGCTCGAATCCCACCAGGGCGTCGGTCGCGTCCAGCCGCCAGGCCTCGGCCAACTGGCCGCGCGCCGCGTCCAGATCGTTGCGCTCGCGGTAGAGATGGCCGAGACCCGCGTGCAGGAGAGCGCTCTCGGGATACTTGGTCAGCCCGGATTGATACTTCGCGAGCGCGCCCCCCTCATCGTTCTCGTCTTCGTCCGCCAGAGCCTGCAGCGCGTAAAGGCGGGCGTCAATCTGCGGCGACACGGACGCGCGCCTGAAGGCCTCTTCGCTGACGTTAACCAGCAGGCGGGCGCGACGGTATAAGTTCTCCGGCGATTCGGGAAACCGGTCGAACCGCTCCAACTCGTCCCGCGCGTCCGGCAGCGAAATCGTCGCGCGGCGGGCCAGCCTGGCCTCGTCCGCAAACGACGGCGTCGATTCTGGCGCCTTGCCGTTCCAGACGCTTCTTGCCAGGGCCGGATACCGGCCCGCAAGCGCCCCGGCTTCGAGGCGCTCGTTCCACGCGCTCGAAGGGGCGATCTCGGCCAGGCGCCGGGAATCGGCGCGCGCCGCCTCCAGCGCCGCCGTGCCGATCCGAAACCAATCTTCGGGCGAATGGTCCGGGGCTGTAAGCATTCCATCCAGCCAGCTTCGCAGGTCAGCAGGCGCCAGCGGGACCTTGCCCAGATCGCTCGCGAGCTCGGTCAGGCGCTCATCCGTGGTCGCCGAGGGAGGCCGCGAGCTGGTGTGACCCGTTTCCGTCGCCAGCACCGCCTGCGGGGCCGAGTATGATCCCAGAAAGTCCAGGGCTGCACCCGGATCGCCCGCCTGCGTACCATTTTGTTTCGGAGCCTGGGCGGCCTGCCCCGTCGCTTGTCCTGGCTGGCCCGAAGCCTGATTCGGCGTTGTATCCTGCGAGGCGGCGCCGGCAGACGCCGAGAGATAGCCCGAGGGCAAAGCTGCGACCGCCAGCGTCAGAACCAAGGGTAGGGAAGCGAGCCTCATAACGTAATCGGGATAAACACACCCGGTGCGCCAAAAGCAACGCTGCCGGCGCCGGTGGCGAACCCGAAAAACCACATCCGCGGACGTCAATTTAATCCCTCATCCTCCAGATGATATTCCTTCAGCTTGCGATAGATCGTCGTCTTGCCGATACCGAGCATTTTGGCGGCACGGAGCCGGTCGCCGCCTGTCATCTCAAGCGCTTCAACGATCGCCTTACGTTCCACCGCTTGCAGCCGCGCGGTGTCGCGCAGGCCCGAGCTCCGCTGGGATCGATAGACCAGCGTCGAAGGCAAATGCTTAACATCCAGCTTCGAACCCGACGAGCATTGCGCCACAGCGCTTTGCACCGCATTCTCCAGCTCGCGTACGTTCCCCGGCCAGTCGTATTGCATCAGGAGATTCATGAACTCGGGCGAGAAGTCCGCGATTCCTTCGGCTGCGCCGTAGCGGGCGAGGAAATGATGGACCAGCGCGAGAATGTCGTTCTTGCGCTCGCGTAGCGGGGGCATGTGAATGGTAAAGACCTTAAGGCGATAGTAGAGGTCCTGGCGGAATTTGCCGTTGCGAGTCGCCTCTTTCACGTCTACGTTGGTGGCGGCGATCACGCGCGCCTCCATCGGCACTGCCTCATTCGATCCCAAGGGCCGGACCTCGTGCTCCTGGAGCGCGCGCAGGAGCCTGGCCTGATGCTCGTTCGGAAGCTCGCCGACCTCGTCGAAAAACACCGTGCCCTGCCCGGCGGAGACCAGGAGGCCCACGCGCGCCTGGTTGGCGCCGGTGAACGCCCATTTGGCGTGGCCGAAAAGCTCGCTCTCAATCAGGGTCGGTGAAAGAGACGCGCAGTCCACCACCGTGAAGGGCTCACCGCGCCACGGGCTGCATTCATGAATGGCGTGCGCCACCAACTCTTTGCCGGTGCCGCTCTCGCCGAGCACCAGGACGGGCATGCGCTTCGCCGCCGCCTTGAGCACGGCCTCGCGAATCATCTGCATCGGACGCGACTCGCCGACCATGGTGCGCAACGCGCGCTCCACTTCGGGCGACGGCGCAGGTTTCGCCTCCGAAGCCGGATGTCTTTCGGCCAGGCGCGCCAGCACTCGCTTCACCGCCGCGGCGTCGAACGGCCGGACCAGATACTCTGCCACGCCGAGGCGTTCCGCCTCCGTAGCCCTGGCGGCGGTTGCCGCCGTGACGATCAGGACCGCATCGAGTCCGGGATGGTCACTGAGAGCGCGCCGCACCAGTTCCATGCCGTCGGGTCCCGGCGCCTCCAGGTCAGCGATCAATATGTCGACGTTGCCCTTGTCAAGCAGATCGAACGCCTTCAATCCCGAATCGGTGGCGGCCGTTTGCCAGCCCAGTTTTTCCAAGGATTCGCCGATCAGAGCGCGAGTCTCCGCATCGTGGTCGAGCAGTAACGCGGATGTCTGGACTGCCATGTGAATGTCCTGATTATATTGCCCATTCATTAGCATGTCCATTAAACAAAAGGTCTTCAGTTTCTCAGTTTGTCAGTTCTTGAGTGCGCCGGGTCCCGCTCGATGTGTATCCCGAGGGGCGCGCTGTCGCTGTTGTCTTGAGCTTCACCTGCCGCTGACGTGGCCGGGTAGCGCCCGTCCGCGCTCCCAGGCCAATCTGCCTTCGGAGCGATATTCCGGTAATCCTCATCTTTTCTGGAAGATTCCGGCTTCGTTCGTATTTCAGTCCGGGTTGGCGCCGGGTTTTGTGCTCAGCGGAACTCCCTCGTACCCCTGGTTGAACAGCGGATGAGGCGTGCAGGTCGTCACATGGACGCGGGCCGGACTCGCCTCAGGCATACGGCTAGCCCAACCGCCGCCCGCCCTCTGCGGACCGCCCGCCCTTCTTGCTGTAGGCTACATCAAAAGCCTCGACAGAAACCCTTGACAACGGCGCCGGAAAGCGCTAGGGTGGATCCATACCTGAAGGAGATCCGGCCCTGTGTCCAGACGGCGCTCTGCCATGACCGTTGCCGATGTGTCCGGTGATATCAGCTTGGGTCCAAGCTGCATCGAGGAGCGAAGCCGAGCGAACCCGACAGGGTTAAACCCCGCTATATCAGAGACTTATATCAGAAATGACAGTGAGCGAACCCGAGACAGTTATCTCACGCCTTTTCAATGGCTTAGGTCGAAAAAACGCCATGTTTTTCGGCAAACGTATGCCTACCGCTCCGTCGCTATTCCAGATTGGTCCCCGATGGCCGTCTGCGAAATGGAGACATCAAATGCGTGGTCGTCGAGGAACTGTAGAACGCGGGTTCGCGAGCGGAATATGTATGCAAACAGAGCTGGAATGTGGTTTGTTTTCAGTAGTTTGCTGAGGACGCGAGTCTTGAATGTGCGCCGCTCAGAGATTGTTTCGCGTCTACCGGGCCCCGGATGTCGCCCGCTAGTGAAACATGGCCTACGAACAAAGCTGGAATCTCACGTCTATTCAGGGGAGATACGGAGATGTGTTTCTTCATGCCAGCCTCGGGGCAGTTCCGGTGCGGCTGGACGCCGGTGCGCGGCGTCATCGACGACGGCAAATCGCCATTCTTCAGTCCGCCGGGCTTTCGCTACGCGCGCGGGTCAAGGATAATGGGAAAGAGGGGGTGAATGATGGCTCAGAACCTGGTTTTGCGTCCGGAAAGACCCGACCCTGACGAACTGCTGCGGAAAGTGATGGCCGAGGAGGCCCGGGAGCGCCGGGGCAAGCTCAAAGTGTTTCTCGGGTACGCCTCGGGCGTGGGCAAATCCGTTCGCATGCTCGACGAGGGCCGGCGCCGGCGCGAGCGCAACGGCGAAGACGTGGTGGTGGGCGCTACGCAGTTGGCGTCCACGCCCGAAGTCAGGGCCCTGCTCGACCGCTTGGAAGTGATCCCTTTGCGCATGTGTGATGGCGTTCCGGTCATGGATGTCGACGCCATTCTGGCGCGCAAGCCCCAGGTGTGCCTGGTAGACGGGCTGGCGCACGACAATCCGCCGTCGTGCCGCAACCGCTATCGCTGGCAGGACGTGGACGAGCTGCTGGAGAACGGCATATCGGTTGTCGCCTCCGTCAATCTGCAGTACATCGAGGAGCAGCGCGACCAGGTGGCCCAAATCCGCGGACGCGAAGTCGAGGAAAGCGTGCCGCAGGCTTTCCTGGGGCGGGCGACCGAGATCGAAGTGGTGGATGCGCCGCCGGATTCCTGCATTGGAAACGACCCCTGCGACGAGACCGGCCGGCTGCGCCGCGAGCAACAGCTCGCGCAACTCCGTGAGATCGCGCTCTTGCTGGCTGCCGACGTGGTGGATCACCAGCTGGAGCGCTATCTGCTGGAACACGGTATGGAGCAGATCTGGAGCGCCAACGAGCGCTTTCTGGTCTGGATCACGCCGCATGCCGATGCCGCACCCATGCTCGACAGCGGCAGCCGGAATGCCCGCCGCTTTCACGGTGAGCTGATTGGCGCCTACGTGGCGCGACCGGACCTTGCGCCAGCGGAACGCGTGACCCTCGAGCGCAACCTGAAGCTGGCCCGGGAAGCGGGCGCTGAGGTCCACGCCCTGGACGGCGAAGATCCCGCCGCGACCCTTCTTGCCTTCGCCCGCAGCCGCGGCGTGACCCAGATCTTCGCGGCGCACGGCAGCAGCCAGAACTGGCTGCTGCGCACGCTGGGCGGGCCCGTCGACCGCCTCATCCGCGACGCCGATGGCATCGACGTGCGCGTGTTCCCGCAGTAAAGACCGGCAGGAGAGTCCCACCATGGCGGAGTTGGCTGCCCGAGGGCGCCTCAAGATCATTCTAGGCTACGCAGCTGGCGTAGGAAAAACCTACAAGATGCTTGAAGAGGCGCACGAGCTGAAGCGCCAGGGTGTGGACGTGGTGGTGGGTTACTTCGAGCCGCACGGCCGCAAGGACACCATCGCGCGCCTCGAAGGCCTGGAGGTCATCCCCCGCCGCCGTATCGAGTATCGCGGCGTGACCTTTGAAGAGATGGATACGGACGCGATCCTGCGCCGGAATCCCCAGTCCTGCGCCATCGACGAATTCGCCCACACCAACGTGCCCGGGTCGGAGCGCGGCAAGCGATGGGAAGACGTACAGATTCTCCTCAATGCCGGAATCGACGTAGTGACCACCATGAACGTACAGCACCTGGAGAGCCTCAACGATCAGGTGTGGCAGTTCAGCGGCGTGCGGGTCCGCGAGACCATCCCCGACTGGGTCGTGCAGCAGGCGCACGACGTCGTGCTGATTGACCTGCCACCGGATGCGTTGTTAAACCGTTTGAAGCGCGGCGCCGTTTACTCGCCCGAGAAAGCTCGCATCGCCGCCCAGAACTTCTTTCGGGAATCGACGCTGGCAGCGCTGCGGGAACTCGCCCTGCGTCAGACAGCGCACGAGGTGGAGGGTCGCTACACGGCGGACTCGGACGAAGCGGCGGCTGCGGAGTTGCGCAGCACCGGCGTTGCGCAACCGCTGGCCGCCGAGACCCATGACCGCATCCTGATTGCGATCACGGCCGATCCGTCCAGCGCCGCTCTCATTCGCCGCGGCAAGCGCGTGGCGGATTATCTTCACGCCGATTGCTTCGTGGCTTTTGTGCAATCGCGCGCCGATCTCGCCGATCTTTCCGTTGAAGAGCGCAAAGCCGTGGAGAAGCACCTGAATTTCGCGCGCAGCCTGCGCATCGAGACGCGCGTACTCGAAGGCGAGGATGTGGCGCAAACGCTCGTGGATTTCGCGCGCCTGAACCGCATCACACAAATCTTCCTGGCGCGCTCGCGCAAGCACTCGCGGCTTGGTCTGCTGCGACCGAGCCTGGTCCAGCAGGTGGTGCGCCTGGCGCGGGACATGCAGGTCACCGTCGTCGCCGAACGCCATCGTTCAAGCGCCGCGGCCCCCGCACCGCCGGGCTAGACTTCGATTAGATTTGCGAGTATCCGGCCGGGCTCAGGATCAGGTTCGTGATGTTGCTGACGATCTCCTCGAAGGCAAACCGGGTATCGCTCGAAAGCTTTTTCCACTCCGGCGATCCGCCGAAGGCCGACCACAGCTTGTTGCGGCTGGCGAGATCGTCGAATGCGAGCATGTAGGTGAGCTGTGGCAGCCGCGGTCCGATCAGCGTGTCGCCGTAGAAGACGGATTGGAATCCGGCGTGGCGGAAGACCTCGAACTCGCCGCTGTTGAACATCTCCACCTTCCGGATGTGATCGCGATCGCTCGGGCTTTCGTAGGTGCGCATCTCGAAAGTGCGAGGCCCGTGAGTGGCCGTGGCGGACGGCGTCTGGAGCCTGGGCCAGCCTTCGAAAGCGATCATCAGCGAGCTTTCGAAGCGCTCGTAGGCCGGCGCGGTCGCCGGCGCTTCGAGGAATTCGGCGGCCGCCTTGGCGTATTCAGCGTCGGCCGCGAGTCGTGCATCGAGGTGAGCGAGGGTCACGAGGGAAGTCGAGGGAATCAGCACGTAAAGCGACGGGCTGCGGTCGCCGACGACCGGGTTGAAGACTCCAACGGGCCGGATGCCGAGGCGATTGGCCGCCGGGATGAACGCCTGCTCGAAGTATCCGTTCGCCAGCTTCACCTGTGGTCCGGAACGCAGTTGGTAGCGGCGGAGTTGATAGTACTCGCGACCGGATGCGTCCTGGGCGTTAGCCGGCGTGGAGGAATCTTGTGTGATTGCGGCGCGTGCTGCCGCTGTCTTTCCCGCCGCCAGTGCCGAGGCCGCGAGTGAGGCTGCCATGAATTTGCGTCGGTGCATAGGGTCACTCCCAACCGATTTCAGTTTTTGCCACGTCACCGAGTATTGCACAATGTGGTTTGCAAATCCGGCACACCTTCGAATGGAGGTGGTGCCCTGAGTTCAGACGTACGGGCGGCCTTGTGGCCGCCCCACTACAGCGCATCTCTCGCGAGTGCGAGCGGTGGGCGGCCACCAGGGCCGCCCGTACGTCTGAATTCTGGACTGGATCGAATGGAGACCTCATGCGAATCACTGAAGTGACGGCTCGTGACATCCGCTTCCCGACGTCGCGCACCCTGGCGGGGTCCGATGCCGTCCACACCAGCCCCGACTACTCCGCTGCGTACGTGGTCCTGAAGACGGACGAGCCCGGCATGGAAGGCCATGGGCTCTCGTTCACCTGCGGTCGCGGCACTGAATTGCTGGTGGGGGGTGTGCACTCGCTGGCTCCGCTCGTTACGGGCAGATCTCTCGAAGGCATTGTGGATGACTTCCGCGGTTTTTGGCGCCTGCTCGCGAGCGATGGCCAAGTGCGTTGGGTAGGTCCGGAAAAGGGCGTGATCCACATGTCGATGAGCGCCATCGTGAACGCGATATGGGACCTGCTGGCCAAGTCCAAAGGCAAGCCACTCTGGAAGCTTCTCGCCGACATGTCGCCCGAAGACCTGGTCGGCGTAATCGACTTCCGCTACATCGCCGACGTCCTCACTCCCGAAGAGGCGCTCGAAATCCTGCGCAAGAATTACGCCACGCGCGCGGAGCGTGAGGCCGAACTGATGAAGAGCGGATATCCGGCCTACACGACCTCGGCGGGATGGCTCGGTTACAGCGATGAGAAGCTGCGCTCGCTTTGCCGCGAGGCCGTGGCTGCGGGCTGGACGCACGTGAAGATGAAGGTCGGCGCCGATCTCGCGGACGATGTGCGCCGCGCCGCCATTGTGCGCGAGGAAATCGGTGAGGGCCGCAAGCTCATGGTTGACGCGAATCAGGCCTGGGACGTCCCCACGGCCATCGAGTGGATGCGAAAGCTCGCTCCCTTTAGGCCCTGGTGGATCGAGGAGCCGACGAGCCCGGACGACGTCTATGGGCACAGCGTGATCGCTCGCGCCATCGCGCCCATCGGCGTTGCCACCGGCGAGCAGTGCCAGAATCGGGTGGTTTTCAAACAACTCATGCAACTCGACGCCATCAAGTTCTGCCAGATCGACGCGTGCCGCCTGGGCGGCGTCAACGAAGTGCTGGCTGTGCTGCTGATGGCCGCGAAATTCGGCATTCCCGTCTGTCCTCATGCCGGCGGCGTGGGCCTGTGCGAGTACGTGCAGCACCACTCGTACTTCGACTACATCGCTGTCTCCGCGTCAATGGAAAACCGCGTGGTCGAATACGTGGATCACCTTCACGAACACTTTTTCGATCCCGTAGTGGTCAGCAATAGCCGCTACTTCCCGCCCACAGCGCCGGGCTTCAGCATTACCATGAGACCTGAGTCGCTCGACGAATACGAGTTTCCCAATGGGCCCGTATGGCGCAGCGCCTGATTCTGCAGCTCGCGCAATCACGGTACGTCCACGCTGATCTCCGCCGAAGGCGCGCTTTGGTTGCCGTTCGTGTCGACCGCCGTGACGCGATACGTGTAGCGGTGGCCGGAGGTCACGGCTGTATCGTGGTAGAGGGGCGAGCGCAGCAGTTCGGGGTTCAGCTTCACCGGGTTCTCACCGGTGCTGCGGTAGATGTTGTAGCCAGCGAGGTCAGGCTCAGCGTTCGGGCTCCAGATCAACTCCACTCCATTCGCCGTGTACAAACCGCTGAGACCCGCGGGCGGCGCGGGTGGGAAGACATCGCGCGGGACCACCTTAACGCTTGCCGAGTCTGCGCTCTCGGCGGTCTGGCCCGACAGCGTCACCAAGGCGCGCACGCGATATGCATAGAGGTGGCCGAATTCGAAACTCGCGTCAGCGAGGGCCGTGTCCTCGGACTCGCCGATCGATTGATAGGAGCCGAGCTTGCCGGTTTCGCTTCGGTAGATTCGGTATCGAATCGCCGTGCTCAATGCCTTGCCCGTCACGGTCTCGGTGGGGGCGGACCAGCGAAGCTGAAGGGCCGATGGGGTGGTTTCAACCGCGAGGCCGGAAGGCGGCGCGGGCACGTCGAGAGGCCGGACTGTGGCTGCATTCGAAATGGCGCTTTCGATGGGACGATCACGAAACCCGCGAGTGAGTCCGCGCACCTGGTAGGTCAAAGCGCCCCCCAGCAAACGCTCGAACTCGGCGCGATCGATCGAGTCCGTGTACTCCACCTTGCCGGCCACGGTGTGGCGAGCGAGGTCCGCCCCCTGAAGAGTTGCCAGTGGAGTCTCGGGAACGGCGGGGGCGGGCTTCTCACCCGGATGAATGACGGCGCGCAGGATGTCGATCTCGAGCGGCTTCGTGATGCCTTGGCCGTCGGTGGCCGTATCGGGAAGTGTGAAGTGCAGCTCGACGACGGTTCCGACCTGGGCCGCAATCAGGTCCCTGACAGCTTCCGGCCTTTGCACGCGGGGCGGACGGGGCGGCGACTGCGCGGCGCATCCCAGGCACAATCCGCAGATTGCGCAGATTACGCAGATACGAAAAAACGAACGCAACTGTGTCGAGAGGCGCCCACTGCCGATGCGATCACCGTCTCGGCAAGCAGCGCAGTGCGAGGTTTCACACTGTTGAGGCTCGCGCTTGCGCACGATGGGAACCGGCAGCGGCCACTCTCGCATGAAATCTGTGTAATCTGCGTAATCTGTGGATTAGAGAATGTATCGGCTCAGGTCCTGATTTTTCACGATGTCCGCCAAACGCTCTTTCACGTAGGGCGCGTCGACCTTGACGTTCTTCTTCTTAAGGTCCGGACCCTCAAAGGACACTTCGTCCAGCAGCTTTTCCATGATCGTGTGCAAGCGCCGCGCCCCGATGTTCTCGGTCTGCTCATTGACGGTCGCCGCGAAGCGAGCCACTTCCTCGAGCGCGTCCTCGGTGAAGCTCAGCTTGATGCCTTCGGTTTCGAGCAACGCGGTGTATTGCTTCACCAACGCGCTCTTTGGTTCTTTCAGAATACGGATGAAGTCCTCGACGCTCAGGGACTGGAGCTCGACACGGATTGGGAAGCGCCCCTGCAGTTCCGGGATCAGGTCCGAAGGCTTGGAGACGTGAAACGCGCCGGCGGCGACAAACAGGATGTGATCGGTGCGCACCATGCCGTAGCGGGTGTTGACCGTCGTGCCCTCCACGATCGGCAAGATGTCGCGTTGCACGCCTTCGCGGCTGACGTCAGGCCCGTGGCCGCGCTCGCGGCCGGCGATCTTGTCAATCTCGTCCAGAAAGATGATGCCGTTCTGCTCCACGCGCTCCACGGCCGCGCGCGTGACCTGATCCATGTCGATCAGACGGTTCTCTTCCTCTTGAATCAGGTAGTCCATGGCCTCGGCCACCTTCATGCGGCGCTTCTTGGTGCGCTGGCCGAAGAGTCCAGGCAGGATGTCCTTGATGTTGATGTCCATCTCCTCGATGCCCTGCGAGGAGATGACCTCGAACGCGGGAAAGCTGCGCTCGCGGACGTCCACTTCCACCTGCCGCTCGTCGAGCTTGCCTTCCCGGAGCTGAGCGCGCAGCTTCTCGCGGGTACGCTCGAGGTTCTCGGCAGCGCCATCGCCTGCAGTCGCCGCGATTTCCTCGACGCCGGGCGAGCGTGTCTTGGGGACGGGCGGCGGCAGCAGCAGGTCCAGGATGCGCTCCTCGGCATTCTGTTCGGCCTTGTCGGCAACCTCGTTGACCTTTTCCTCGCGCACCATGTCGATGGAAATCTCAACGAGGTCGCGCACCATCGATTCCACGTCGCGTCCCACGTAGCCGACTTCTGTGAAGCGCGAAGCCTCAACCTTGAGGAAGGGTGAATTGGTGAGGCGCGCCAAACGCCGCGCGATTTCGGTTTTACCGACACCGGTCGGCCCGATCATGATGATGTTCTTGGGCAGGATCTCTTCCGACAGTTCTTCGGAGAGCTTCTGACGCCGCACACGATTGCGCAGCGCGATGGCCACGGCGCGTTTGGCTTCGGCCTGGCCCACCACGTGTTTGTCCAATTCCGCCACAATCTGGCGGGGCGTCATCTCGTCGAGCGTGGACGCGCCTTCGAGCGTTTCGGGTAAATAGAAAACCATTTCAAAAGCAGAAGCCAGAACTCAGAAGTCAGAAGTCAGAATGACCGGAGGGGCATTCGTCCTCTCCGGATACTGACTCGTGACTCCTGACATCTGACTGCCGGCTAAACCTCCTGGAAAAATCAGAAGTCAGAAATCACAAATCAGAATTCAGAATGAGCGGAGATCTCGCCCGTCATTCTGGCTTCTGACTTCTGACTTCTGGCTTCTGTCTCACAACTCCTCGATGGTAACCTGATCGTTGGTGAAGATGCAGATCTCGCCTGCGATCTGCATCGATTCCTTCACAATCTCCTGGGCGCTGAGCGAAGTCTTCTTGACCAGGGCGCGGGCGGCGGCCATCGCATAGGGGCCGCCGGAGCCGATCGCCACAATGCCGTCGTCCGGCTCGATCACATCGCCGTTCCCGCTCACCAGGTACGTGTTCTTGGTATCGGCGACCAGCAGTAAGGCCTCCAGGTGGCGCAACGCGCGATCGGTGCGCCAGTCCTTCGCCAGCTCCACCACGGCCCGGCTCAGATTGCCGTGGTACTCTTCCAGCTTCTGCTCGAAGCGGGAGAATAGTGAAAGGGCGTCCGCCGTGCTACCCGCAAAACCGGCCAGAATCTTGTCGTTATACAGGCGCCGGATCTTCTTGGCCTTCGATTTGAACACGCCTTCGCCCATCGTGACCTGACCGTCACCGCCCATGGCCAGCTTGTTGTCGCGCCGGACGCTCAGGATTGTGGTGGAACGTACCTTAGGGGACTTGCTCACCAGACCTCCATCAGAAAAGTATAGCAGATTGACAGAGGTCGACACTTGACAGTCGGATAGCATTGATGGCCCCGACCCCGGCCTTCCACGAAACTCGTCGAGCCCGGGGGACCGAAGTCGATTTTCTTGCGGCTCACGGCTTCAATGCAACAATATTCAGAACGGGATTGACTTCGTACCACTTGCGGTCCTGCTGGGCATCGTAGCGCTCCACGCCATACACGCGGACCCGGCTGCCCTCTGGGGGGGGCGCCATCTGGATCGGGCTCATGATCTCACACACCACGAAAGACGATCCGCTTTGCGGCCTTTCGACGAGTCTGAAGGCGACAGTCCCTTCCTCTTCGTCCGTGTGGACGTCTTCAACGTATCCTTCCGTGGCTACATGCGGCTGTGTGTTCGACCTGAGCTCGGGGATCGTGAGTTGTCGGAATTCGGCGAGGTTGATCGAGCCGGTGCTCACCGAGGTCCGGCTGTGCTCGCCGAGCAGCACGGCGCGATTTGAGACGACCAGCAGTCCCAGTTGCAGCAGCACCACGGCCGCAAGCACCGTGACCACACGCGGCGTCGCCAGCGCCTCCAGCCGGTCGGGCCAGGTCGACGGCCATGCTCTGCCGGTCGCTCCGGTCGCTACCAGCCCTGCGATGCCGGAGTCGAACTGTGGCACCTCGTCGATCGCGAGCGACAGCCATGCCAGGCGCTGCGCCATCTGATGTCCGGTGCGAAGCCTGACCAGCAGCGCCCGGCAGAAGTCACAACTCAGGAGATGCCTTTCGAGCCGGGCCGTCCCCGGCCCCGCCAGCCGGCCTTCGATGTAAGGGATCATCTTCTTTCGCAGATCGAATCGCAAGCAGGTCATTTTTCACCTCTACAAAAGCTGCCTGAAAGGGCGCAGACGTTCTTCAAGCTCCGCCAGCGCGCGGTTCAGCCGCGAAGCCACAGTGCCGGGAGCGCAACCGAGCACGCGGGCCATGTCCTCGTAAGACAGTCCCTCGACGTACTTCAAGACGACGACCTCGCGCATCTTGAAAGGCAATTGCATCACCGCGCGTTGGATGATGAGATCGCGCTCCCGGCGCGCGTGCTGTTCGTGCGAGCTCGGCTGGGGATCAACTTCGTCCGTGCTTCCGAGGACCGCCTCGAGTGGGACAAACGGCGCCTTGCGCCGCCGGTGGTGGTCGCGGCACTCGTTGTGCGCGATGCGATAAATCCACGTCGCCAGGCTGGACTCGAAACGGAAGGCGGCGAGGCCGCGGAAGACTTTCAGGAAAACCGCTTGCAGCACATCCTGCGCCTGCGCGGAATCGCCGATGGAATAAAGCGCCAGATTGTAGACGCGTGCGCGATAGGCGTTGTAGATCTCACGGAAGACACCCGGCTCGCCCCTCTTGGCGGCCACTGTCAACCGGTGTTCTTCCGGCGCACGGGCGGGGCTTATTTTCAATGCCACCGCTGGCGCTGCCTTGGTCTTGGTTCGATCCATGGTTTAGAATCTCTCGCGGCCGCGTCCGGCCATGCCCGGAGAGGGCTCCACCAAAACAAAAGCGGGAACCCTCGAGGGTTCCCGCCGGGTCAAACCAATAGTCTACGCCAGAATCAGTCCTGCCGAAGCAACTTGCGGTGCATCAGGAAGCCCAACGCCAGAACGGTCCCTCCGAGCAACGTCAGGCTGCCAGGTTCAGGCGTTGCTTGCGGGGTGGTCTGCAGTTCAAGGTCGCCGATGGCGAACCCAGACGAGCACGCGTACCCGCCGCAGTCGAAGGCGGCGATGTGAACCGAAGTGATGTCCGCGCCGGTGAGGTCCTCTACCCCTATGAAGCTTTCCATCCCTCCCGGAGAGAAGGTGCTATTGCCGGCCTCGAAGAAACTTCCCAGGTCGGTCGACCCGTCGAAGAGGGTCACCTCAGCCTTGAACGTGCCGTAATAGTCGGGCTCGAGCACGAAACCGATGCCGTCAATCCCTTGCCCAAACGACAAGATCAGGTTGCCGTTGTTCGAGTACGAACTCGTAACCGCGCCCAGGATGTGCTGGCCCGGCAAAAAGTCGCCGGCCCAGTCCTGATCCCCTTCGCATGTGGCGGCACACTGCGTGAATGTCGTTCCAGACCCGCCTCTGCCGAAAGAAATCGTTAGCGGGATTCCTTCTGTGTGGGTGTCAATCAAGGCACCGCTGTTGACCGAGCTGTTGAGCGGAAGCTGGTTCCAATAGACCTCGTCGTTGTAACTCCACCGTCCACCATGACTGCTGAACGTCAAGGTGTCCGCCTTGACCAGTGAAGCTCCGATTGACAAAGCTATGCCAGTAAGCGTTAGGGTCAGGATCAGTCTTCGCATGTTATCGCTCCCAGCTCTGTGAATACACCGTACCAAGAATAGCCGCTCTACTATCTGACATTCCGAGGCAAGTGTCAATATGTTACAAAGATCCATGTACTGAATTATAAAACCCGCGATCGGCGAAGTATCAATGCGGAGAGGCACGAGCGATTCTCATCGCGGCGAGATCTGCTCCCGGATCTCCGCTCTAAGGTTCAGATTGCGGATCAATCGATGCAGGTAGGTGGGCTGCAGGCCGAGCGCCTTGGCGGCCTCAACGTAGTTGCCGCCTGTCTGTTTAAGCGCCTTGAGGATCAGGTCGCGCTTGGTCCGTTTGACCATCTGGTGAAAATGGGGGAGCAGGCTTTTGGCCGGGATGTCAATCTCCAGAAGGTCCTCGGGCAGATTCTCCGGCAGGATGACGTCGCCGGAACCCATGACGACCGCGCGCTCGATGGCGTTTTCCAGTTCTCGGACATTGCCCGGCCAATCGTAATGCCTGAGGTACGCGTGTGCCTCCTCCGAGATCGAAACCGCGGGTCGATTCGAACGTCCACAATGCTTCACGGCAAAGTAGTGCGCGAGCAACGGAATGTCCTCGCGCCGTTCGCGCAGGGGCGGCAGAGTGATTGACACCACCTTGAGACGGTAATACAGGTCGGCGCGGAAGCGGCCGTCCTTGATCGCCTTTTCCAGGTCCTGGTTCGTCGCCGCGACCACTCGGATGTCCACCCGGATGGGACAAGTGCTGCCCACGCGTTCGAACTCGCGTTCCTGGAGAACGCGCAGAAGCTTGGCCTGCAGATTGGGGGCCAGCTCGCTGATTTCGTCGAGAAACAAGGTGCCGCCGTCAGCCACCTCGATCTTTCCCTTCTTTTGCCCGATGGCGCCGGTAAAGGCTCCCTTCTCGTGTCCGAACATCTCACTTTCAAGCAGGGTTTCGGCCACAGCGGCGCAGTTGACAGCGACGAAAGGTTTCTCGGCGCGGGGACTGTTGCGATGAATGGCGCGCGCCACAAGTTCCTTGCCCGTGCCGCTTTCGCCCCGAATCAAAACCGTGGCCGGGGCGGGGGCAACCTTGGCGATGAATCGGTAAACGTCCTGCATCAGCAGGCTCTCACCCACGATACTGCGATCGAGATCGAGTTCGTCGCGCAAGCGGCGGTTCTCGCTCTCCAGCCACTGTGACCGCCGGGCGTTCTCGAGCGCCACCGCCGCCACGCGGCCCAACCCACTCAACCACTCCAGGTGGCCCTCGTCGAGATGAACCTGGGAATCCCGTGTTTCGAGATAGATCACGCCGACCACTCGATCGAAAACCACCAGCGGAACGGCCAGCAGGGTTCGCGGCGGCCCCGCGGTCCCGCGCTCCTCCCCGCCCCCGGCGCCAGCGTTCAAGGTTCCGCTGTCACTGAGCACTGCGACGCGCTCGCGCAGCGCTCGGTCGATGGCGGCTCGGCTGATTTCGACGGGGAGCCCGCGCTCTGGAGTCCGGTCCCATCCAAAGATCGAACTGAAATGCTCGATGCTTTCTCCCACCATGATGATCGCGCCGCGGTCGGCAGGGATCACTTCGGTGATCATTTCGAGCAGCCTCTGCTCAAGTTCTTCCAGGCGCTTGACGGAGGCGAGCACGGCATTGACCTTCAGCAGCGCCTCCAATTCGCGAGAAGCGCGTTCGGATCGCCGGTCGCCGGCAACCAGAGGCTTGGCCGGCGGCGAGGCCTCGACCCCGCTTGCGTAGCGCGTGACCCAGGAGATTGTCTCGTCGAACTGGATGGGAGGCCGGGCGGCCGGAACGTCGTCCTCTCGAAGCAGAGCGATGAATGCCGAGGGACCGACTCTGATTTCATCCCCGTGTTCGAGAGTCCGCTCCCGGATCGGCCTGCCGTTGAGCAAGGTGCCATTGTGGCTCCCGAGGTCGATCAGGCGGAACTCGGGGCCGGCCGGCAGGATCTTGCAGTGGTGTTTTGAAATCCGGGGATCCGCGATCGAGATCTCGTTATCGAGCTGGCGGCCGATCCGCACCGTGCTTTCCGCCAGCTTGAACTCGCGCCCACGCAAGGGACCGTCGATGCAGACCAGTTTGGGGATCATAGCCGCCCGCCCCCTGGACCAATCCGGGAACTTCGGAGCGTCAATTCTAACGAGGCTTCGCCTCAGACCGGCGAAGCGTGTACAGTCAGGCTCCATTCGTGGACTCGAAAACGGGTGGGATAGACCCTCCCGCTCATGGACCGCGCCAGGCAATAGTTGGCCTTCTGGCCGGTGGTCCGGCCAACGGAGCCGATATGAGCATAGCATCGAGTGTGGCCCGGATTCTCGGCAAGCATGTGACTTTGGGAGTCGAGGGCGCCAAGGCGCGCTTTAGCGCGACGCCAAAACCAACGGGGCAACCGCCTTTTAGGCAGTCGCCAGGCTGGCGAGCCTGCGAATTCGAGGGACATCCAATCAGGTGACTCGCGGATCTGCGGCCTGCGCCAGCCGGGTCGCGCGCCGCGCCTGCGAGATCTCGTTGTCTGGGCTTGTAGCCTACGACGAGGGCCTCGAAAAAACTCTTGACAAAAGCGCCGAAGTGTGCCATGGTTGGCTCTTCCCGAGTGAATCGAGAGGGGGTGCTATGGCTCTGTGCCGCTCTCTATCGCCGTCCGCCGTTCTGCGATTGCCCAATATCCGGCGCGCCGATCTCCCGCTGTGTAATAATTGCACGAAGCCACCAAAGCCATTGTGGTTAAGTTAAATGATATCAGTATGATAGGCTAGATTGTGCTCGCTCCAAACCCACTTCGATTAAGTCATTCAAATTCAGCCATTTATCCTGTAAAAAAGGCGTGTTTTTCGACAAAGGATAGTGGTACGCGCGATTGTCGCCTCCGCCGGAAACGCCGCGCCTTGGATCGCCCTGTTCTGATTCCTGCGGAGGCCTTTGGAGCAGAGCTGGAATGTCCTTTGGAATCATGGGCAAAATGCCTGTGGGTGCACGCAGTCGGCAGTAAAGAAGTTGACAGTCGACCGTCAACGGACGACAGTAGGAGATTGGAAAGCTGTTGACCGTTAACTGTCGACTGAGGAGTCTATGAAAGACCTGCCCCTCAACCCGACCGACGACATGCTCCGAGCCGTGACGCGCCGTCATTTCTTCCGTCAGGCCGGGTTCGGCATCGGTTCGGCGGCACTGACCACGCTCTTCAATCGCTATGCCTTTGCCAAAGGCAGCGAGGGAGCGGGCATGGGGACGGGCGCAGGGGAATCCGCCACCGCCGCCGCAGCCAATCCGCTCGCCCCGAAACCGCCCATGTTCGCGCCCAAAGCCAAGAGCGTGATCTATCTCTTCATGGCGGGCGCGCCCTCGCAGGTGGATCTGCTCGATTACAAGCCCAAGCTGCAGCAACTCGACGGCCAGGGCATTCCCGCCGAGATGACCAAAGGCGAGCGTTTTGCTTTCATTCAGGGCACGCCGAAGCTGCTGGGTTCGCCGTACCAGTTCAAGCGCTGGGGACGCTCGGGCGCCGAGATCTCCGAGCTGCTGCCGCACTTGGGCGAGATCGCCGACGACATTGCCATCGTGCGCTCGGTGCACACCACGCAGTTCAATCACGCGCCGGCGCAGATCTTCATGAACACCGGCTTCCAGATCATCGGACGGCCGAGCTTCGGCTCCTGGGCTACGTACGGCCTGGGCAGCGAGTGCGCCGATCTGCCGGGCTTCGTGGTGCTGATTTCCGGCGAGAACCAGCCCGACGGCGGCAAGGCGTGCTGGGGCGCGGGCTTCCTGCCCACCGTTTACCAGGGCGTGGAATTCCGCTCGCAGGGCGATCCCGTCCTTTTCCTCACCAATCCCGACGGCGTGAGCGGGCAGGCGCGCCGCGAATCGCTCGACGCCATCAAGGACCTGAACGAAATGCACCTGAAGAGCGCGGGCGACCCCGAGATCGTCACGCGTATCGCGTCGTACGAGATGGCGTACCGCATGCAGTCGAGCGTGCCCGAGCTGACGGACATCTCCAAAGAGCCGGCGTCGATTCATGATCTGTACGGCACCGAGCCCGGCAAGAAATCGTTTGCTAATAATTGTCTGCTGGCGCGGCGATTGGTGGAGCGCGGCGTGCGTTTCGTGCAGCTTTACCATCGCGGGTGGGACAATCACGGCACCTCGGCGCATGACGACATCGTGAACCGGCTGCCGAGCCTGTGCCGCGAGACCGATCAGGCGGCGGCGGCGCTGGTGAAGGACCTGAAACAGCGTGGGCTGCTCGAAAGCACGCTGGTGGTATGGGGCGGGGAATTCGGCCGTACCCCGATGAACGAGGCCCGGAACCGCTCGAAATTCCTGGGCCGCGACCATCATCCGCGCGCTTTTAGCGTCTGGCTGGCCGGCGGCGGCATCAAGCCCGGTATCAGTGTAGGCCAGACTGATGAGCTAGGCTATAACCCGGTGGAGGACGCGATCGACGTCCATGACTTGCACGCCACCATCCTCAATCGCATGGGCATCGACCACACCCGTCTGACGTATCGCTTCCAGGGACGCGACTTCCGCCTGACGGACATCTCCGGCGAAGTCGTCCAGAAGCTGGTGGCGTAGGAGCCTTGCCGGAAACCGGGAAAAGGGCGGGATTTATGACGACGGAAGTGAAAATCGTCCGCGACTGGGACGCCAACACCTTTCATCAGCGCGTTCTGCAGCTTGAATTGGCCGGCTACACATCGCGCCTCGAGACTTACACGGTCACGCCCGAGATGAATCCCGACACCGGCGAAGTAACGCACCTGCACTCGATCGAACTGGTGCGGACCAAAGGCGGCCAGGGAGCGGAGTCGGGTGGTAAATTGGGGGCGTCATGAGCGGGTCGCTGGTGATGGTGGCGGTCAAAGACCCCGAACACGCGGACGAACTGGCGCGCGTGGCCTGCCAGATGGCCAGGGGCACGGGCGCCGAGCTGATGGCGATCAGCGTGGCCGAGATCGGCCCGGCGCTGCCGCTCGACGCCGAAGCCGAGATCCTCGATCGGGAGGCGAAGCAGGCGCTCGAGCGCGCGGCCCAGGTGGCTCTTGAGGCCTGCGGCTGCGAGATCCGCACCACGCTGGTCCGGGCCCGCGCCGCCGGTCCGGCTCTGGTGGAGGAGGCGCAGGAGCGTCGCGCCGGCCTGCTCGTCATGGGCTACCACGGTAGGCTCGGAATCGGGCAAATGCTGCTCGGCTCCTGCGTGCAGTATGTGGCCACGCACGCGCCCTGCCGCGTGATCCTCGAGATCAGTCCCGCCGCTTCCCATGGACGCGAATAAAGAGCCGCAATATTCCGTGCTCACGGGACTTTCCCTCCTGCTCGCCGGGCTCGCGGTCCTCACGCTGATCCCGCACGCGGCGTCCGAGGCGGACCTGCTTGGCTTCCACACACTGTGCTCCTTCGCTCCCATCAGCACCCTCTTCCTTGCCGGAGCCGCCGGATTCGCCCTCGCCATGCGCAACGCGACGTACAAGGCGCGGCCCCGTCCGCCGATGCGCTAAGCGCCGGTTCACGTTGAGGCTATGTCAGGGGATGAATCCCGCAGCGTGTTACCGCTGGGCTTTGCGCAGCCTGACGACGGACTCGATGTGAAACGTCTGGGGAAAAAGGTCGAAGAGATCCACTTGTTCAATCCCGTATCCATGCCGCACGAGCAGCGCCAGATCGCGGGCGAGCGTTGGCGGATGACAGGAGACGTAGCGGATCTGCGCCGGAACGACCGCGGCGAGGCGGAGCAGAGTCTCAGCTTCGGCGCCGGCACGCGGCGGATCGAGCACGACCAGGTCCGGCGCAGCCTGCGCATAGCGTCGCAGAAACTCGGCGGCGCTCGAATGGACAGCGCGAGCATTGGCAGCACGATTCGATCGCAGGTTGGCGGCGAGATCGGCAGCAGCGTGGTCGTTCGCCTCAACGGCCACAACGCCGCTGAAAACGCGCGACAATGGAAGCGTGAACAATCCCACGCCGGCGTAGAGATCGATCGCGACGCCCGCAGGTCGCGGAAGGTCGCTTGCCACCGCGCTCACGAAGTCCGGCAGCAGGAAGAGCGAAGCTTGGAAGAAGGCGCCCGGGCTCAGGCGATAATCAAAGTCGCCGACGCGGTAGCCCAAAGTCACATTGCCGAAGGCGCGAATCTCGGACGTGCGGTGTCGCGGAACGCGTGCGCCGATTGGGCCGCGTATTGTAGACGCCGGCGCGACATCGAATGCCACTCCGATAACGCCAGGCAAAGTGCGGAGACACTCCTGCGCAAGACCCTCCATCGACCGCTCGTGCGAATCCGGAATGCCGCGAAATGTCAGCACCACGTGGGTGTCGCCGTCGTCGGTCCGCGCCTCGACTTCGCTCCAATTTCCCAACTTCGCGGCCCAGTCCGCGCGAGCGAGTTCCTGAATCACGGCGTTCAATCGCGGCGAGCTGATGGGGCAGGCATCAACGGCGACGAGATCGTGCGAGTCGGCAGCGAAGAAGCCGATGTGCCCGCCCGGCGCGGCGCCGATCTTCAAGCGGACTTGATTGCGATAGCCCCACGGATCGGCGGCGTGCGTCGAGATCTCTCCGGGCCACTCGATGTGGCCGACGCGGCGCAGCGTCTCGCGCAGAATCTCGCGCTTGATTTCAAGCTGTCGAGCGGCGTCGAGATGCTGATAATGACAGCCACCGCAGCGTCCGAAGTACGCACAGGGCGCGGCCACTCGTTCGGGCGCGGGATCGAGGACTTCGAGCAATCGCGCGTAGACCATGCCCTTCGCCACGCGCGCGGTTTCCGCCTGGACGCGTTCGCCGGGCAAAGCATAAGGCACGAGCACCGGACGTCCGGCATGATGTCCCAGCGCTGCGCCGCCATAGACCATCTTCTGTGCGTGGAGTTCGAAGCGATCGGGAGGATTCGATGACATGGATGACGGCCGAGAGCTTTTTTCTTCGCTTCGCTCAGGATGACGGTAAACGCGGAGTGCCTTCGGGCTCGTCATCGGCGTCAAGGGTTCAAGTAGAACGTGCTCAGGCGCGGCAGATTGAAGTGCTCGTACAAAACGCGCTTCAGCATCTGCCGTTCCAGAAGATCGAGCTGCGGGGCGCTCATCTTGTTCCGATAGGGCGCGATTCCGCGCTGAACCTGCGCGCGCAATGCGGCCAGCGTCTCGGCCGGGCAGCCTCGCGTGGCCGATGCGGTGAGCTTCTCCTCAAGCGCGCTGACCTCGTTCTCGATCGGCTCGAGATTTTCCGGCGCTTCCGTGATTCCTTCAGCCACGCGTTCGAGCGCCGCCGCCACTTCCTCGAAATCCTCTGACCCGACGGCAGCCGCCGCCTCGCGGCGCTTCGCCGCGGCCTCGCGGACAATCTGGGCGTTGCGGCGAAGATAGCCCTGAATCTGCTCGCGGGTGAAGGGCGCGCGAGGCGCGTGCGAAGTCGGGCGCCGCGCGGCATCCGCCTGGCCCGCAGCCATGGCGTCCGCGGCTTCGAGCACGCTCTGCGCACAATACGCGAGGCTATTCACCTTGCTGAATCGCCGCGGACGCTTCGCGTACTTCTCGAACGTGCGCTCGATACCTTGAAGCACGGCAGCCAGCGGAATGTTGGATTCCTTCCAGGATTCGATGAGCGCCCAATCCAGCGTCGTGATCAACAGCGGAGTTCCCCGGCAGCGGCAGTAACATTCCTCGATCTCGGTGAAGTATTCGAAATAGTTCTCGACCATGCAAGTTGCGGGGATGGATTTGGCGCCGGCGCTTTCTTCTTCGACGATCCTGCCGGGAGACGATGACATAGAGGGTGGCAGTAGGTTACGATCTCAGCGCCGGGGCGCGGCGGACGCCGGTACGCGCGCCGCGGGCTTCGCCGCCTTGCCCGGCGTCTCTTTGCCGGATGCGGCCGGCTGGTTCCTTTCATAAATCAGGCGCAGGCCGTCGAGCGTAAGCCAGGAGTCCACCGGCAATTTGTACTTTGACGCCGACGCGATCAGCGGCGCCTGCCCGCCCGTCGCCACCGCACGCGTCCCCGGCCCGAGGACGCCGAACAGCCGATCGAGAATCCCGTCCACGAGGCCCACGGCGCCGTAGAACAAGCCAGATTGCATGCTGGCCACCGTGTTGGTGCCGATCACGCGCTCGGGCTCGCGGATGTCCACGCGCGGCAACCGCGCGGCGCGCGCAAAAAGGGCTTCCGCCGCGATACCGAGGCCGGGCGAGATTACGCCGCCCAGGTATTCGCCCTTCTCCGAGATGGCGTCGAAGGTGATGGCGGTGCCGAAGTCGACGATGATGCAGGGTCCGCCGTATTTCTCGAAGGCCGCGACAGCGTCGGCAATGCGATCCGCGCCCACTTCCTGCGGATTGTCATAGTGAATCGGGACGCCCGTCCGCGTGCCGGGACCGAGAAACATGGCCTTCATCTTGAAGTACTTCTCCGCCATCTCTTCGAGCAGTCCGTTGAGCGGCGGGACCACGCTCGCGATCATGATGCCGGTGATCTGCTGCGGCTCGACGTGCTCGAGGCCAAACAGCGTGCGGATCAGCAGCCCGTACTCGTCAGCCGTCTGGCCACGATTGGTCGTCAGGCGCCAATGCGCGCGCAGCTCGGAGCCTTGGAAGATTCCGAGAACCGTGTTCGTGTTTCCGACATCGATGACAAGAAGCATGAGGACCAATGATGAACGATGAATGATGAATGATGAACGGCAGTCATAGACCGCCGCCACCTCGATCCTCCGTTACACTTGCTCCGGCACCACGTACGGCGCCCGATACCCGCGATCGCCGTCGCGCAGCAATCGATTCGCCTCGTCGTCGCTGATCGCTGCACCGGTCTGCGGATCGATATTCAGCGTCCGGCCGAGCCGATACGACGCATTCGCGAGGTGCACTAGCGCCGCCGAGTAGTATCCTTCCTCGATGGGCGCCGCCAGATCGTCTGCGTCGCGGCTGCGCACGCAGTCGACGAAATTCTGGAAGTGATTTCCGCTGCCGATGGCGTGCGGGCCGGGCTCCTGCTTGCGTCCGAGCCAGGTGCGATAGGAGTCGTAGCCGTCGATGGCTAAATATCCCTCGGAACCGTAAAAGAGATTGCCGATGGTGTCGCTGCCGCCGAACTGCAGCTTGGTTTCGAGGCCCGCCTGCGGCACGCCCTCGCTGCCGAAGGCCTTGGTGCCGATCTCGGACTCGTGATTGGTGATCCAGTGCCGCACCTCGAATTCCAGCATCTGGCGCTTGCCGTTTCCGAGGTCGTACTCGAAGGCGCAGTTCAGCGTGTTGGGCGTCTGCTGATCGTCCACGAACATGAAATGGCCGCCGACCGCCGACGCCTTGACCGGCCAGCGCTGGCCGAGACCCCAGCGCGCGATGTCCATTTCGTGCACGCCCTGATTGCCGATGTCGCCGTTGCCGGTGTCCCAGATCCAGTGCCAGTTGTAGTGAAAACGGTTTTTGGTGAACGGCTTCATGGGCGCCGGACCCGTCCAGAGGTCGTAATCCACGCCGGCGGGCACGGGTTCCACGGGCGCGTGCCCGATGGTGTCGCGCCACTTGTAGCAGAGCCCACGCGCCAGGTAGACCTCGCCGATCGTGCCGTTGCGCACGTGATCGATGGCCTCGCGTACCGCGGAATTCGACCGGCTCTGCGTGCCGTGCTGCACGATGCGGTTCGATTTCTTCACCGCCTCCACGAGCTGCGCGCCTTCCCAGGCGTTATGGCAGCACGGCTTTTCGCAGTAGACGTCCTTGCCCGCCTCAACGGCCCAGATGCCCATCAGCGAGTGCCAGTGATTGGGCGTGGCGATCGAAATGGCGTCGATAGATTTTTCGTCGAGCAGCTTCCGTATGTCGACGTACGTCGCGGGCTGGCCGAGACTGCGCTGCGCCATATCGGCGAGACGCTTGTGGATCACGTTCTGGTCGATGTCGCAAAGCGCGGCAAGCTCGAGGTCGGGAATCTTGGAGAAGGCCTCGATGTGATCCCAGCCGCGTCCGCGCACGCCGACCACGGCGAGGCGAATACGGTCGTTGGCGCCCAGCACGCGGCCGGATTTCGCAACCATTGGTGATCCTCCTGGCGATGCTTCAAGGGATGATCCTCCGAGCGCTGCGGCTCCGAAGGCGAGCCCGGCGGTGGTTCCGGCGCCGGACTTCAGAAAGTCCCGGCGGGTCATGTGGGAGTCTTCGTCCATGTGCTCTCCTTGGTCCGGCTACTCAGTCCGGAGTCGCTTTTTCAGATCGATTATTCCACAGCTTCTCCCTCCCGCAAAAGGCAGCTTCGAAAAATGGCAGTGTCCCGATTTCAGACGTACGGGCGGCCCTTGTGGCCGGCCGTACGTCCGAAATCAGACTGTGCTGAACATCCCTCATTCTTGAGAGTCTGCCGGTGAAGGGACATGCCCCGGAGTTTGCGGGTATGCTGAAGGGGCTCAAACGTTTTGTTATCCTTGGGATAGCGGCGAAATGAGGGCGCTGTCGCTGCCAGGGCGGTATTGAGACGCCCAATCTGGCCGCCGAAGGCGGGCCAAAAAATCGTGAATCGAGGGAATCGCACGCCACGCATCAAACACACACCTACGGAGGGACGTTATGGCTGAGAGGAAACCCGTAAAGAAGGAAGCGAAGAGGAGCGTTCAAGGATTCACAGACGAGGAACGAGCCGCGATGAGGGAGCGGGCCCAGGAGCTGAAGGCGGACGCGCGCCGCGGCCCGCGCGCGGGGAAGGCGGACGGGGAAAGCGATGTGCTCGCGAAGATCGCCGCGATGCCGGCGCCGGATCGCGTCCTGGCCGAGCGGCTCCATGCGATCGTGAAAGCCAGCGCGCCAGTTCTCTCGCCGAAGACCTGGTATGGAATGCCCGCGTATGCCAACAGGGACGGCCAGGTCGTCTGCTTCTTCCAGGACGCTCGAAAATTCAAGACGAGGTATGCGACGCTCGGCTTCAGCGACAAGGCGAATTTCGACGATGGCCACATGTGGCCGACCGCGTACGCGCTGACCGAGTTGACCCCGGCCGACGAGGCCAAGATCGCCGCGCTTCTGAAGAAAGCGGTGAGCTGAGCTTCGGGCTCATCTTCAGGAGGAGCTCCCAATGAACTGGAACAAATGGATGCGGCAGACCCATCGCTGGCTGTCCGTTGCCTTTACGGCGGCCGTCATCATCAACATCGTCGCCATAGTACTGGGGAAGTATACGCGCTCGATAGGCCTCCTGGCGGTGTTCCCGCTCATCTTGCAACTATTCACCGGCCTGTACTTGTTCGTGCTGCCGTATGCCGCCAAGTGGCGCACCGCGCGACGCACCGCCTGAACGGGCCAGGATTTCGTTCGACTGGCTGAGTGGGTTGAGCAGGGTCACGCGCCGTCTTTCCGAGCCCGGCTCGGGCAGCGAAAGGCCACGGCAGATTTTCCTGGCAAGACGGCCGGGGACCTCGGTATGCCTGGGGATTGCTTCGACCGCGCCAGTGGCTGGATTGGTCCACAGTGAGTGCGACCCCTTTCAGCCATCAACCCAATAGCCGACTGCTGAGAGCTGAAAGCTGAAGGCCGAGTGCTGAAAGCTGCGAGGGCACTACGCGGCGCTGCGCCGATTGGGAAATGTGACCTTGGCGCTCACAGAACGCCACCTTCGCCGCGACCTCTACGGTGACTCTCGAGCCGTTGTAGATGCGCAGGCCGTCTGCAAAATGGCAGAGTTTCACTCCGCGCCAGCCGGCCGTCAGCGTCACGCCGCTCGATCTGTCGGTAACTCGAGCCTACTGGACCACTGGTACGGTAGGCTGAACGAACTTGGCAATCACGCTTCCGACATTGGGAAATTGATAGGCCAGCCAAGCCAGTAAAGGTAGAGCTCCGAACGAAAGAACCCGCACGTAGAAATCCCACCCCAACTCGTTAGCCTTAGTGTCAGTGATGCGGCTAAGGATGGGATCCCGGTGCATCTGCGCGAATACCCAAACTATGCCCGATCCCAACAGAACCAACAGGCCCGTAAATATCCAGTCGACCTGCTGGCGGGGCTGGAAAGGGTAAGAATTCCAAGCCATAATCGCCAGAACAAACGAGAGGGAGACGAACATCATCAAGTAGCGCATGTTCGCCAGGACGGCACGAATGAGCGACATGTAGCGAATGGCCACAAATTCCTCCGCCACCAGAACGTGAACAGGCTCAGATGAACTCGGTCCGGCGCGCAACTCCATCGGAATGTAAGGGTGTTTCAGCTCCGATTGGGAACGCCGCGCTCTTACGGGCAGATCTTCGACCTCCTCGCTCTCCACGAGCCCGGTGCGCGTGTCTCGCCAGTGTGGAATCAGCACGTGCTTCAGCAAGTCCTGGCTAAATTCCGCGAACAGATCCTCAATATTCGCCATAACTTGATATACTACGACATCCGCTGGAGCCAATGTCTGAGGCTGTCGATCCCGATACCCGGTGGGAGGCGGCTGGCTGCCAGCATCAGCGAGAATCTCCGGCGACGAGTCGCTGCTCCTGACTTCCGAGAGGGCTTCCGTTTCTCCAGTCGACCCCTTGAGTAGGGCGGACGAAGGCTCCGCCGCCTTCGCCCCGAGCGGTTGAGCGGGTTCGACCGAGCGCACAGGCATGACCGTCGGGACCTTTTCGACGACGACCTCCGTTTCGGCGACCGGCCGCTCTGCCGTTTTTCCAGGGGTCGCCGCTGACCCTGCCGCCGACTGCGGGCCGATGGGCTGATCGGCGGCCCCAGCTCGATCCGAGACGAGCTTCTTGATCTCTTCGACGAGCCTGGTATGCACATCCTGGAGCTCGCGCCATGCGGTACTGGTCACGTTGTCCTGGAGATCCTTCTGATGGAGCATTTGCCGCATGGATTCTCTTGAGCGCGCCATGTCCTGCCACTGCTCGCGCAATCCCGCCTGGCTGAGCATGGTCACCCATCCCATGACCTTCAGTCTGTTAAACGCGAACCGGATGGGGAGATTTTCCAGCCGGTCGAGGACACCTCGTTTGAGTGCGGCCCAAATGAAGACCATGCGCAGCCAATTTGCCAGGCACAGCATAATAAGAGGACAGAACAGCACGCCGATAAGGAACTCATAGAAGTTCGACCGGGACGCGCCGGTATTCCAGACAAAGTGATCCAGACTCTTGATGGGCGACAAAACGGAGAGCCACACGAGCACGCCTGCGAAACAAACAGCGAGGGCAACGTCAATCCCCGGATAATTGCACGGCGCCTCCGAACCGCTTACGGTGACACTTTTGACAGACCAGAGCCGGTGTAGCAGATGCCTGGTAAACAGGAGTCGGGTGATGCTCTTGTATAGATCGCAGCGTCGGGGATCCTGGTCGTCCTTAGGATTATTGATATCGAGATCGCCGTCCGAAACGAAGAAGGAACTGTCGGCTCCAGGGAAGTTTTTGGGAAGCCGCGGCCTTCCACTTTCCGAAAAACGCAGGCGTCGAGTTTGAAAGAGGGCCCAGAGAAACCAGGCAAAAAGCAGCAGGACCACTGGCACCACCGGTGAGACGCCGCTGCTCGGATTAATGCAACGATAGGCGAACGAGAGCCCGACGAAATAGACGCTGGAGAAAGTCGTGGAGCCCTTAATCGAATTCGTGACACAAAGATGCCACCACAGGGCCGGCACGGTAACGAGCGCGATCCAGGCGATTACGGTGAAGAGGAAGCTTAGAGCTTCATCCGGATCTGTGGGCGTCGGCCGACGGATGCGATGCCAAGTTGCCCACAGGGTTGCGAGCACGGCGGCGAGCCCAAAGACAATGGTCGCGTAGCCCTCCGGGACGCTAGCGCCGGGCAAGTCGACAAGGCGATCCAGCAACACCACGGGAAGGGCAACTACACAAGCCATCGAAAACAGCATAGCGGCGGCTACATGGATCCCCATCAATCGGCGATAGGGGAGGTCGTTGTTGCCGACATCCATATCCCGGGTAAACGGAGACCAGTAGTTGGCCACGAGCAGCGTCACACAATGCGCAAGGCACAAAAGTGAGACCAGGACCCACAGGACAGACCATAGCCGCGAAGGGTAGATTGGCCTGATAGAGAGGAGCTTAGACGGCAGGCTCGGCTCCCTCTTGCAGGCTCCGTCCGGCGATTTCGAGCCGTCTTTGGGTTCGCGCGGAAGAATCCGTGAATCATCACTTGCGCATGGGGTGAGAATAGCAAGCGGGTAATAGCCGTCCGTGCCGATTGTTGTTGCCCAGAGAGCGGGTTGCTGCGACGACCCTTGCTGACTCGTGAGCGGACTTCCATATCCTTTCAGCGGGATCTCGTCGTCACTTTTCTTCCATAGCGTGTACGCTGCTGCGTTGTAATATGCCTGGCTTTTGTAGCTTGGGTAGATTCGCCCGCCAAGGCGTCCGAGGTCCATCAGGGGATATGCCGTGATCGTAACCGAACCGATGAACGGCACGTCGTCGACCTCCCGGACCATCAGCAGGTCGCTGCCAAAGAACAACAGCCTGGCATCGGGGCAGGCGCGATGCAAAAACTGTGCGAGGAACACCTGATCGAGAACGTTGGAT